>JACQCE010000043.1 GCA_016201765.1 Nitrospirota bacterium | reverse complement strand
AATCGGGCAGGCCGACCAGATCGAGCTTGGCCAGCGGGTAGCGCAGACCGAAGTAGTCATTGAGCAGCTTCAAGCCGGCCGCGCCCACCTCCAGGGCAAAATCGGCGTACTTGAGCTGGCCGGGGAGCGTGACGACGGCCAAACGGCAGCCGTCGACCATCACATGCCTTTCTTCAAATTGCGCGACGGCCAGCGCAAACAGATAGGTCGACATCACCGGTGTGTCCTGAAACCGTACCCGGCGCACGGCGCCCTCAACCGTGTCCGTCTCAATCGGCATGTTCGACAGCGCGGTCAACCGCTTGGGGATAACGGCCGTCAGCCGGAACCGCGCCTTCAATCCCGGTTCGTCGAAGCAGGGAAAAATCCGGCGCGCGTCGGTCGCCTCACATTGGGTAAACGCGTAGCGCTGCCCTTTGAGTTGTCGATTCAGCGTGCCGGAAAAGGCGATCGTGATGACGGCTTTTCCTATCGGGATGGGATCGGAACAGGCCAGCGTAACCGTTTCTGTCTCTTTCTCTTCTGTGACTCTTGCCTCTTGCTTCTTGCCTCTTGCTTCGATTTTTGCACTCTGGATCGTCAGCTCCAACGCGTGAAGCGTAATCGCCTGAGCCGGTTCGCGCAGTTCAACATCGATGAGGACCTCTCCCGAAAACCGCCCCGCCTGCGGATCAACCGTCAGCGTGATCTGGTACAACTTGGGCTTGACCGATGCGGGTAATCGTCCGGATGAGGAAGTCGTTGTCTCCATGGTCGATTACAATACGCGAGTCTGTAGCTGGGAGGCAAGCCTCTTCGTTGGTGGGGAAAGCGGTTTGATTTTCTCCTCGATATCCATTATCATTGCCTCCACGATATTAATGGGGACAGATTTATTTTCTTCAAGAAAAGCGGATAGATGCCCCGACGTATCCTCGACCGAATTCAGGCCGCAATCCGCGATGGGGCCTATGACATGACGGCTCATGCTGTTGCAGAAATGGCGGAGGATGAACTTGATCTAGTGGACGTTGAAACTGCCATTCTTAACGGTAAACTGATCAAGACAGAGAAGAACGATCCTCGGGGAGAACGGTATAGTATTCATGGTATCGGGACTGATGGAGCCACGCCTGTGAGTGTGGTTGGGCGTTTTACTGAAACCGGACGCTATCTCATTATTACGGTCTATGAAGTGACGGAGGAATCGCCATGACCGCCAAATTTGGATACCGGTGCGAATACTGTGACGGGACGGTTCAAGCAAAGCAGGTGGAGCGCGAGGCGTTTAAACACAAAGCGGGCTTTGTCATCCTCGAGGATGTGGTAATCGGGGTGTGTGATAAATGCGGGAATCGCTTCTATTCGGCGGAAACACTCAAGCAGGTCCAGGCCATTGCCACAGGAAAAGTCTCTCCCCAGCACACTGAACAGGTTCCCGTGGCGCATGCAGGTAAGAAGTAGCGCGTCCTCTACACGGCGCGTCACGCCGTCAATGGTCCCCGCGCTGCGTAGAAAAGTACTCCGACCCTGATCTTTATCGTGGTCGTCACTGTCATTGACAGGACCGATAGGAGGCGATAGATGAAAATCGAATACGATCAGGAAGTGGATGCGCTCTACATCAGAGTGCAGGAAAAGCACGTGGCAAGAACTCAGGAGATTACTGAAGGAGTGAATGTCGATTTTGATGATGAAGGAAAAGTCATCGGTAAATTGGGCTTAAACCGGGTGTTTGACGGTCATTCTGGAGTCGTCAGGGCCCTCCCTTATAGAAAATAAATCTGTCCCCATTAAAAATGAGAAGCACCCCCCTCCCTGACCCTCCCCCGCAAGGGGGGAGGGGAGAGTTGGACTCAAGATTGTCGGCGTTTTACGGATAATTACAGCGTGAGCGGAGTGGGCGCCGAGGTCAATCCCCCAACGCGAAGCCGCACGGGCCGCTCGCCCTCGTACGTGATCTCCACCTGCAACCGGCACGGAATATTGACCGCGTCACCCTGTTCAAATTGCAGCCGGACAATCGGTTCCCGTTTGGTCCAGCCGTGGGCGAGCGTGTAGAGCGCGAGCGGGCCGGCGACGGAGCCGGTGGCGGGATCTTCGGGAATCCCGATATGCGGGGCGAAAAACCGGACCGAAAAATTGGATGTGGTGTCCCGTTTCTGCCGGCTGAGGAGACAAAACCCCCGCACCTGAAACTCACGACCCAGTTCCGCCAACTGGTCCATCTCAGGCTCGATGGCCTGGAGATCGGCCGCCTCCGACAAGGGGATGATGACATCCCGTTCCGGTGTCAGCTCCAGCGGGAGCTTCAATTCCGTCTCCGATCCCCAAATCTGCAATGCCTCCACGATGGCGTTTCGTGAGCCGTCAAAAGGGGTGTTGGTCGGGACGGGGAGTTCGAGCCACGAGAGGTCACCTTCCTGCGTGACGATCAGCCGGGCTTTGGCGCTCTGAAATTCAATCCGGCCCGAGCCGGGCGTCGTCTCTCGAATGACGCGGGCCGCCGCGAGCGTGGCGTGGCCGCACAGCCCGACTTCAGTCATCGGCGTGAACCAGCGAATCGCGAAGCGCGCGCCATCCAGCCGGACGAACGCGGTGTCGGGCACGGTCGCTTTGGTCGCGAGCGCCTGTCGGTCGCCATCGGTCAGGTCGCCTCCATCCAGCACGACGACCGCGGGATTGCCGCCTCCGGCCTGCGCGCCGAAGACCTTCACTCGATAGGCTGTAACTAGTTCACGGTTCATGGTTCACAGTTCACGGTTTAGATTCATGATTCAACAATCCTTCCTTGCGGGCCAGCTCTTCGTCGAGCTGCAACAGGAACAGCACGAGGAACTGCAACGCTTCAGGGGTGAAGCGGTCTTTATAATGCGCATACATGGGGATGACGGTCGGATTGGTCGCCGGATCGTAACCTGGTGCATAAAACGCGTCGGGCTCCATGATCGATTCGATCACATAGTCCATGGGCGTGGTTGCGTGCGCCAGCCCCGCCTTGACCCTTGCCTGATAGGCGGCCGAGGCGAGCCGCTGCGGCGCGGTTGTTTTGAGCATCAGCACCGGGCCGTTGTGTCCGACGGTGGCGTGAGGCACGCCGGGGATTTTGTGACAGACGGCACAGCCCAGCTTTTGGATGATCGCTTCCGGCGTATCGGTCGGGAGCGCCGTTTGGGATTCCTTGAACCGCGCGTCGATCTCCGCTTTCGACATGGGCGGCGGGGGCGGGGGTGACGAGCCAGGCCCAAACCACATGTACCAGAGCAGCCCGCCGCCCAAACCGATCACCAAAAGAATCACGGCCCGTGTGCTCGGGGCCAAGTCGGCTTGCCGCCGTGTTTGGAACAACACGATCACGGCCGCGATCACAATAATCACGGCTGTCAGGGAGCCGAGTACCCGGGTCATTTCGAAGGTGTTTTCTTGCATCGGGCGAAGACCTTATCAGATTTGTATCGGTAAATCCAAGCGCGGGGCGGGGGTAGTGGGTCAGTTTCACCGCGACCGGCTCAAAAATGGGGACACGTCCCAATTTCGTTGCGTGCCGTGCGTCGCACGAGGAAATGGGGACGTGTCCCCATTTTTGCCACGGTGGATCCATCAAACTGACCCGCTACCGGTGGGGGCGGCGGCGTAGCTTTTCACGCGCGATCGTTGATACGATAGTTTTATGACGGACGGGACACAGGACGCCGCCGGCCATCCTCCGTTGCTCGACCGGATCAGCGCCGCCATCCGATCGAAGGGGCGGATCACCTTTGCGGAATTTATGCGCATGGCGCTTTACGAGCCGGGACTTGGCTATTACATGACCGCGTCGACCGAGGTCGTCCGATCGGGACGGGCGGGCGACTACTTCACAGCGCCGGACTTGCATCCGCTCTTCGGCCAGATGGTCGGCCGGCAGGTGGCGGAGATGGTCGAACAGCTCCACCGGGCGCCATCTATTGACGTCAGGAGGAGTTGCTCACCTCCCCCTGACAACCCACATCGCCATACGCACACGGAACCCATCACCATCATCGAGATGGGCGCCGGTCGGGGGTTGCTGGCGGAGGATATCCTCTCGGTCCTTCCGGTCGGAGGGCCGGAGCGATTGCGCTACGTCGTGGTGGAGATCAGCCCCCAGCTTGAAACAGAACAGCGGAGGCGGCTGGGCCGCTTTGCCGACCAGGGCATCCCCGTGCGGTGGTGCCGGAGCCTGGAGGAGGCGGCGGCCGCCGGCGACCTGACCGGCATTATCGTCTCCAACGAACTGATCGATGCCTTTCCCGTCCACCGTGTGATCATGCAGGGTGGCCGGTTGCTGGAGCGCTTCGTGACGCTGAACGGGGAGCGGTTGATCGAGCAGCTCGATCTGCCGTCCACCCCGGCATTGGAGGAGTACTTCAAACGGCTTGGCATTCGCCTCCCCGAAGGGTTCCAGACGGAGGTGAATCTGGAGGCGCTTGACTGGATGGCGCAGGTCGGGCGGCTGTTGAACACCGGGTTTGTCCTGACAATCGATTACGGCCACGCCGCCGAGGAACGCTATGCGCCGGCCCGGCGGGAGGGGACGCTGGCCTGTTATGCCGGTCATCGCCGGTTGGATGATCCGTATCAACGGGTCGGCCGGCAGGATCTGACCGCACACGTCGACTTCAGCGCGTTGGTGCGGGTGGGACGGGCAGTCGGATTGGAAGTGGCCGGTTTTACCGATCAGACGTCGTTTTTGCTCGGGTTGGGGGCGGCGGAGGCGATGGAAGCGCGTCTGGCCGCGTGCGACGGCGTCCGGCGGGAGGTGGAACTGGCGGCCATGAAGCTGCTCCTGGCGCCGGACGGGATGGGCCGGATCTTCAAAGTGCTGGTCCAGTACAAGGGGGTGCCGCGCTCCCCCTTGAGCGGGTTCAAATTCCGCCCGTTTGTGATGCCGCAAACCTTCGCCTGACCGGTGGGCCGATCCGGCGGCGATTGCCCCGGCTTTGAGCTTGACAATGTTTGGCAATATCAATAAGATGGGCTTCCTTGTGGCCTGATGCGGACGACGCATCGGGTATTGATTCAGCGCGCGTGAAACCCAGGGCCGGTTCACACCCGGGAGAGAGAGGGAAGGGCGACAGGCATGCCAGGAACATTTGTGCCCAGTCATTATTGGCCGATCGGCCTCTTTCTGGTGCTTGCGATCGGTTTTGCGGCGGTGAGCCTCATCGGGGGATGGGTGCTGCGCCCCTCCCGTCCTTATCGGGAAAAGCTCATGGCGTACGAGAGCGGCAATACGCCGTTCGGCGACGCGCGGCTGCCGTTCCCGGTCCGCTATTACGTCATCTGCATGCTCTTTGTCATCTTTGATATCGAAGCGGTTTTTCTCTTCCCCTGGGCGGTGGTCTTCAAGAACATCGGGCTCGTGGGGCTCGTGGAGATGGTGATCTTCATTGCGGTGCTGCTGGTCGGCTATGTCTACGCGTGGAAGAAGGGGGCGCTGGAATGGGATTGAGCGACGGCCAGTTGGACGCCAACATCCTGACGACCCGGCTCGATTGGGCCATCAACTGGGCGCGCAAATCGTCCCTCTGGCCGATGACGTTCGGGCTGGCCTGCTGCGCGATCGAAATGATCGCAAGCGTGTCGTCGCGCTATGACATCGACCGGTTCGGCGCGGGGGTCTTCCGCGCCTCGCCGCGGCAATCCGATCTGATGATCGTGGCGGGCACGGTGACCCGGAAGATGGCGCCGGTCATCCGCCGGATCTACGACCAGATGCCGGAGCCGCGGTACGTGATCTCGATGGGCTCCTGCGCGACGTCGGGCAACATCTACGACAGTTACAGCGTGGTGCAGGGGGTCGATCAGTTCCTTCCCGTGGACGTCTACGTGCCCGGCTGTCCGCCGAGGCCGGAGGCGCTGTTGCACGGACTGCTGACGCTTCAGCAAAAAATCATGCAGGAGAAGGTGTTGGTGAAATAACCGGCGCGGGTCTGGAACTGCCGGGCCGCCAAGCTTCAACGGCCCCCGTTCTCTTCCGTGTCCGTGTGAGGGACTCGCTTTACATGCAGCCCATTGCCGAATTGATTGAACAACGTTTTCCCGGCGCCGTGCGCGGAACCGTCGACGCCTTCGGGGAGCAGACCGTGGTGATCGCGCGGGAGCTGATCGTCTCCGTCTGCCGGTGGCTGCACGATGCCCCGGAGCTCGCGTTCGACCAGCTCTCCGATCTGACCGCCGTCGACTGGCCGGAGGCGCCGGAGCGGTTCGAAGTGGTCTATCACCTCAACTCGCTGCGCCACCGGAAGCGGCTGCGGCTCAGGGCGCGCGTGCCGCTCTCCTCCTGTCAGATCGATTCGGTCGTGCCGGTCTGGCAGGCGGCCAATTTTCTCGAGCGGGAGGCATTCGATCTGTTCGGCATCCGCTTCGTCGGCCATCCCGATCTGCGCCGGATCATGATGCCGGAGGAGTACGACGAGGGCTTTCCGCTCCGGAAGGATTTTCCGACCGCGGGCAAGGGGTGGCGGAACACCTACGAGTTCTGGCCGGCGATCGAGCCGGGGCGTGAAGTGAAGCCCGTGGAAATCCCCATCAATGCGAGCGGGCTGGCCCCGTCTAAAAACAAGGGCGCGTCATGACGACCGCACAACGCGACGACGAGCAGGGCTCGTTCGGCTATATCCTCCACGAGCCGGAGTCCGGCGCCACGACTGAAGTCGTCACGGAATCGGTCGATGCCGAAGAGCGTCAGCCGCTCTTCCGGAGCGAGGATCTCCTCCTGAACATGGGGCCGCAGCATCCGGCAACCCACGGCGTGCTGCGCGTGGTCCTGGAGCTGGAAGGGGAGAAGATCATCAAGGCGACGCCCTATCTGGGCTACCTGCACCGGGGGACGGAGAAGCTGGCGGAGGGCAAGACCTACAACCAGGTGATTCCGCTCACCGACCGGCTCGATTACGTCTGTGCGATGGCGAACAACTACGCCTACGTGCGGGCGGTGGAGCGGCTGCTCGGGATCACCGTGCCGGAGCGGGCCGAATATGTCCGGACGATCGTCTCCGAAATGCAGCGGATCATCGGCCACCTCTTCTGGCTGGGGACGCAGGCGCTCGACATCGGCGCGATGACCGTCTTCTTCTGGACGTTCCGGGAGCGGGAGCTGCTGCTCGACCTGTTCGAAGCGCTCTGCGGGGCGCGCCTGACGGTGAGCTACTTCCGCGTCGGCGGCGTCGATCCGCAGGGGGATTTGACGCCGGAGGTGATCGCCAAGCTGCGGACGTTTCTGGCCGCCTTTCCCGCGAAATTGGAAGAGTATGAGGGGCTGCTCTCCGAGAACCGGATCTGGCTGGGCAGAACGAAAAACATCGCCGTGATCTCCGCCGAGGATGCGGTGAATTTCGGCCTGACCGGGCCGACGTTGCGCGGCTCCGGCGTCAACTATGACATTCGCAAGGCGGAGCCCTACGGCGTCTATGACCGGGTCGAGTGGGAGGTGCCGGTCGGCAGCCACGGCGACACGTACGACCGGTATTGGGTCCGGATGCAGGAGATGCGGCAGAGCGCCCGGATTTTGAGCCAGTGTCTGGACCGGCTGCCGGAGGGGCCGATTCTGGCCGACATTCCCGGCGTCACCTATCCCAAGCGGGAGAAGGTGATGACCGACATGGAAAGCCTGATCCATCACTTTAAAGTGGCCTGCTACGGGTTTGAGACGCCGCCGGGCGAGGTCTACTGCGCGACGGAAACCCCGAAGGGGGAGCTGGGTTTCTATCTCGTCAGCGACGGGACGAACCGGCCGCATCGCATGCACATCCGCGCCCCGTCGTTCGTGAACATGGGCGCGTTCGATTACATGGCGAAGGGCTACCTGATCGCCGACATCGTCACGATCTTCGGCACGTATGACATTGTAATGGGAGAATGCGACAGATAAAAAGGGGACAGGCTACTTTTTGGTAGCCCGACGCATGGTAGTGAAAAAGTAGCCTGTCCCCTTTTTCATGGGAGGATGTTATTGATGGCCCACACACCCTACAACGGCTCGTCGCAGAGACCCGCCGGCCTGTCAGAAGCGGCCCGGTTGGAGCTGATCGAGACGGCGAAGCGCTATCCGATCAAGCGGTCGGCCGTGCTCCATGGCCTTCGTTTGGTGCAGCGGGAGGCGGGGTTCGTCACCGAGGCGGGGATGCGCGACGTCGCCTCGCTCCTGGAGATGACGCCGCATGAAGTCTACGACGTGGCGACGTTCTACACGCTGTTTCATCTGCGGCCGAAGGGGGAATACCTGATTCAAGTCTGCCGGACGCTGCCCTGCGCGCTCGGCGGGGCCGAGTCATTGCTGAGCCATCTGGAGCAGCGGCTGGGCATCCGGGAGGGGCAGACGACGCCGGACGGCAAATTCACGCTCGTCACGGTGGAATGTCTGGCCGCCTGCGGCAAGGCGCCGGTCATGCAGGTCAACGATGACTATCATGAAGCGGTGACGACGGAACAGGTCGACCGGCTCATCGAACAGTGGCATCGGACGCCGCCCGTTCAGGACGCAGGGAACGCTTCAACCAGGGGGAAGGGCCGTGGCTGAAGTGGTGCTGTTCCGCAACCGGGATCTGCCCGGCTACACCGGCTCGCTGGCCGACTATGAGCGGCAGGAGGGCTATGCGGCGCTCCGGCTGATGTTCAAACAGTACCCGCCCGCAGAGCTGATCGAGCTCGTCAAACGGGCCAATCTGCGCGGGCGGGGCGGCGCCGGTTTTCCAACGGGGATGAAGTGGAGTTTTCTGCCCAAGGAACGGACGGTCACCTATCTGTGCTGCAACGCCGATGAGAGCGAGCCGGGGACGTTCAAGGACCGTGAGTTGATGACGGTCGATCCCCACCAGATGATCGAGGGGATCGTCATCGCCAGTTATGCGATCGGCGCGCACGCGGCCTACATTTACATGCGGGGCGAGTTTGCGTCGGAGGCGGTCATCGTCGCACGGGCGGTCCAGGAGGCCTACAAGGCCGGTTATCTGGGAAAAAATATTCTCGGCAGCGGCTTCGATCTGGAACTGACGCTCCACCGGGGCGCGGGCGCCTATATCTGCGGCGAGGAGACGGCGCTGCTTGAATCAATCGAAGGGAAGCGGGGTTTGCCCCGGTCCAAGCCGCCCTTTCCGGCTACGCACGGCCTCTACGGCAAGCCGACGGTGATCAACAACGTCGAGACGCTCGCGAGCCTGCCGCACATTCTGCGCCGGGGCGCGGAATGGTACGCGTCGATCGGCTCGCCGCCAAAGAGCCCCGGCACGCGGATTTTTTCGGTGAGCGGCCACGTCAAACGGCCGGGCAACTATGAAGTGCCGATGGGGATCACCTTCCGGCAATTGATCTTCGACCTGGCGGGCGGGATGAAGTCGGACCGTCCCCTGAAGGCGTTCATTCCGGGCGGGGCATCCGCCTCGTTTTTTACGCCGGACCATCTGGACGTCAAGATGGATTTCGACGAAGTGGCCAAGGCCGGTTCGATGCTGGGCTCCGGCGGCGTGACCGTCATGGACGATTCGGTCTGCATGGTCTGGGCGGCGGCCAATCTGCTGCGCTTTTTCCATCACGAGTCGTGCGGGAAATGCACGCCCTGCCGGGAGGGGAGCAACTGGCTGTTGCGCGTCCTGCGCCGGATCGAGCACGGCCAGGGGCGTTTGACCGATCTGGATCTCCTGCCGCAGGTCTGCGGCAACATCGCCGGCCGGACGGTCTGCGCCTTCGGCGACGCCGAGACGGCGCCGGTTGTCAGCACGCTGCGCCATTTCCGCGCCGAATACGAAGCCCACATCACCCGCAAGGAGTGCGTGATGGGCCACGCCCGCCCGCCAGTCGACGCAGCCACCGCCCACCCGATCAGTTTTGCCGGCCATTGAGGACTCATTGAGGGAGATGATGACGACGCTGAAATCACCGGTGACGCTGACGATCGACGGCAAGAGCATCACGGTCGAAAAGGGCACCTACGTGATCGACGCCGCCCGGCAGGCGGGGATCCACATCCCCTATTTCTGCTCGCACGTGAAACTGGCGCCGGACGCCAACTGCCGGATGTGCCTGGTCGAAGTGGAGAAGATGCCGAAGCTGCAGACGTCGTGCAACCTGCCGGTCGCCGAAGGGATGGTCGTCCGCAGCACGAGCGAGAAGGCCGAGCAGGCTCACAAGAGCGTGATGGATTTCATCCTGGCCAATCATCCGCTCGACTGTCCCATGTGCGATCAGGGCGGCGAGTGCGAACTGCAGGACCGGACGCACGCCTACAGCGACAACTACAGCCACTATACCGAGGCCAAGCGGCTG
The DNA here is from genome assembly GCA_016201765.1 of Nitrospirota bacterium. Lineage (GTDB taxonomy): Bacteria > Nitrospirota > Nitrospiria > JACQCE01 > JACQCE01 > JACQCE01. The sequence continues at coordinate 31,487 of JACQCE010000043.1, read as the reverse complement.
CCCGAGAAGCGCTATTTCAGCCCCTACATCGAGCGGGAAATGAGCCGCTGCATCACCTGCATGCGGTGCGTCCGCTACTGCGATGAAGTGCTCGATGTGAAGGCCATCGCGGCCGTCAACCGGGGCGACCGGGTCGAAATCAGCACGTTCATGGACCGGGAGCTGGATTGCGAATTCTGCGGCGGCTGCGTGCAGATCTGTCCGGTCGGCGCCTTCACCAACCGCGTCGCCCTCTATGATTACCGGCCGTGGCAGTTGAAGAAAACCGAGACGGTCTGCGCCTACTGCGCCGACGGCTGCACGCTGACGCTGGAAAGCAAGGTCTCGGAGAACCAGATCGTCCGCGTCACCTCCGACTGGGAAAAGGGGCGCAATCTGGGTGATCTGTGCGCCAAGGGTTTTTTCGGCTATCACATGATCAACAGTCCCGAGCGGGTGGCCGCCCCGATGATCCGGCAGGACGGCCGTTTGGTCGAGTGGCCCTGGATTGAGGCGATCGAAGCGGCCGCGCAGCGGTTGTCGGAGATCAAGCGGCGGTACGGCGCCGAGGCGATCGGCGGCGTGATCTCGGCCCGCTGCACGAACGAGGAGGCCTATCTGTTCCAGAAGCTGCTGCGGCTGGCGATCGGCACGCCGCACGTCGACAGCTCGGCGCGCGACGGCCATCTGAACAGCGTGCGCGCCCTGACGCGGGTGGCCGGCCACGGCCGGATGACGGCGCCGTATGAGGCGATCGAGGCGGCCCGGGTGGTGATGGTGATCGGCGCCGATCTGACCGAGACGAATCCGATCACGGCGCTGAAGGTCAAGGCGGCGGTGCGCAAACACGGCGCAAATCTGATCACCGTGGGGCCCTACTTGAAAGAGATCGGCCCGATCAGCAATCTGGTCAACCTGTCCCAGGCGCCGCTCACGGTGACGCCGGGATCGGAGTCAATGGTCGTCCGCGCACTGGTCAAAGCGGTGGTGGAGGAACGATTGATCGAGCCGTCGGTAGCCGCGCAGGCGCAGACGTATGTCGCTCGCGTCGAGGCCGCGGTCACACAATTGCCCTGGCCGGTGGCGGAAGCGCGCACGGGGCTGTCGGCCGATGCGATCAAGGCGGCCGCGCGGAGTCTCTCTGGCGCCGAACGGGCGGTGGTGCTCTTCGGTCCGGAGTTGACGCGCCAGGCCGGCGGCTATGACGCCGTCTGCGCGCTGGCCGATCTGGCAATCCTGACCGGTCTCTATTCGAAGCCGGGCAGCGGGCTGAATCCGCTCTGCGAAGAGAACAATGAAATGGGTGTCGTGGAAATGGGGGCGGCGCCTGAATTCCTGCCCGGCCTGATCGATGTCCGCAATGAAGCGGCCCGTCTGCGGCTGCGCGAGGCCTGGAAAGAGGAACTGCCGTCGGCGACCGGCTGGAGTCTCACGCAGATGCTGGAGGAGGCGAGGCAGGGCCGGTTGAAGGCGCTCTATCTGGTCGGCGAGGACCCGCTCGGCAGTCTGCCGGCTTCATCAGGCGTGCGTCAGGCGTTGCAATCGCTGGAGCTGCTCATCTGCCAGGATCCGTTCCTGACCGAGACCGGCCGGCTGGCGCATCTGGTCCTGCCGGCGGCCGGGTTCGCCGAAAAAGAGGGGACGTTTACGAATCACGAAGGCCGTGTGCAGCGGGTGCGGCGGGCGCTTGAGCCGGTCGGGGAGGCGTTGCCCGATTGGGACATCTTCGGCCAGCTGGCGGCCGGACTCGGCCATCCGCTCGACTACGCCAGCGCGGGGGAGATCACCGATGAGATCCGCCGCGTGCTGTCCGACCGGCCCGATGGCCGGATCGATGGCGCCGTCATGGCCCAATATCTGGCCGATCTGACCGCGGAGGAGCTGGAGGCCAGATACCGGCCGGGCCCCGGGGCGGCGTCGGAGCGGGGGAGGGGGGGCGGGTCGATGACGCTGGTGATCAGCCAGAGCCTCTTTCATTCGGGCAAACTCTCCCGCCGGGCGTCGGAGTTGATGCGGATCGAGCCTGAGGGGCGATTGCAGTTGAACCCGTCCGATGCGGAGCGGCTGGGCGTGGAGGACGGCGACATGGTGCGGCTGCGGACGATGGACGGTTCCGCCTCCCGGGAGGCGGTGGTGCCGGCGGTTCGCCGGGCCAAGATCGCTCCGGGCTTCTGCCGCTTCCCCGGCCATTTTCCCGAGGCCGGGGTGAAGGAACTGGTCGACTGGTCGGTCGATCCGGTGACGCAGACGCCTTATTTCCGATCGGGGCGGGTGATGATTGAAAAAGCTGTGGGCGCCGCGGCGACGGCGTCGGTTCAAGCGGCCGCGCGAGAGGGGGTATAAGTGCCGGATCTGATGTCGGTAGTGACAACGCTGGCGATGATCGTGGTGGTGTTCGGTGCGGTGCTGCTGCACGTCGCCTACCTGACCTATTTCGAGCGGAAGGTGCTGGGACATATGCAGGACCGTTTAGGGCCGATGGAGGTGGGCTATCACGGCCTCTTGCAGCCGATCGCCGACGGCCTCAAGCTCTTCTTCAAGGAAGACATCATCCCGACCGGGGCGAACAAGATCATTTTTACGGTCGCTCCGATCATTTCGCTGGTGCCGGCGCTGATCGCGTTCGCCGTGATCCCCTTTTCGGATCGCGGGCCGATCGCCGACATCAACATCGCCATTCTCTACATTCTGGCGCTCTCGTCGATCGGCGCCTACGGCATCCTGCTGGGCGGCTGGGCGTCGAACAGCAAATATTCGCTGTTGGGCGGCCTCCGGTCCGCGGCACAGGTGATCAGTTACGAACTGGCGCTCGGCATGTCGCTCGTCGGCGTCCTGCTGCTCAGCGGCTCGTTGAGTCTGGCCGCGATCGCCCAGGGGCAGGCGGGCGGCTTCTGGCATTGGTACGCGTTCGCCTTTCCCGCCCCGCAATTCGTGGCGTTCGTCATCTATCTGCTGTCGGCGATCGCCGAGACCAACCGGCTGCCGTTCGATCTGCCCGAGGCGGAGAGCGAACTGGTCGCGGGGTTCTTCACCGAGTACAGCGGCATGCGCTTTGCCTTTTTCTTCCTGGCCGAGTATGCCAACATGATCCTGGTCTCCTGTGTCGGTGCGATTTTGTTTCTGGGCGGCTGGCAGGCGCCGTTCGATTTTCTGCCGTCCACCGGCTGGTGGGGTGTGTTCTGGTTTTTGCCCAAGGTCTATTTTTTGCTCTTCCTGTTCTTCTGGATCCGGGCCACACTGCCGCGGCTGCGGTATGACCAGCTCATGCGACTGGGCTGGAAGATCATGATTCCCCTGGCGCTGGCCAACATCCTGATCACCTCGTTTCTCGCTTTTGTGACCCGGTGACGATCAGAGGAGATGAGATGGCATCGCGGATCACACGGCTGCTGAAGACCATCTTCCTCGTGGAGATTCTGCGGGGGTTGACGCTGACGTTCCGGCATCTGTTCGTCCGGTCGATCACCCGGCAGTATCCCCACGAACGTCCTGATGTCGCGAAGCGGTTTCGCGGCGTCATGTCACTGCTGCGGTATCAGGACGGCGGCGAGAAGTGCGTCGGGTGCGGGCTGTGCGAGGTGGCCTGTCCCTCGAACGTGATCAAGGTGGTCAGCGCCGAGCGGGAAGGGACGCCGCTGAAGCGGTACGCGCGGGAATACTGGTTTGATCTAAGCCGGTGTGTTTTCTGCGGCTTTTGCGTCGAAGCCTGTCCCGTCGACGCGCTGGCGATGACGCCCAACTACGAATATGCGACGACCAACAAGCGGGACCTGCTCCTGAGCAAAGAGACGATGCTGGCGCTGGGCGACCAGTACTTTCCCAACCAGCCGCCCAAGCCGGCCTACATCGGTTCCTGTGAAAGCGAGATGTACCTCCTCTCCGCCAAACAGCAACACTATCCCACCAAAAGTGACGACCAAGGGTGAAACAGAACGAGTTGATGGGATACCAGAAGACATGACAACTGAGCGAGGTGGTAAGCGTATGGCGATGGGGGTGGTCAGGGGGAGAGGAGCATCTCCCCCTGACTTTAATGACCAGGCGGGTGCGGCCTGATGACGGCACTCCTGTTCTTTTACCTGGCCGCCGTCATTGTCGGCGCGTCCCTGCTGGTGGTGTTGCTCCGCAATCCGATCTATTCCACCATTTCCCTGCTGGTGATGTTTGCGCACGTGGCCGGGTTGTACGTGCTGCTCAACGCCGAGTTCATCGCCGCGGTGCAGGTGGTCGTCTATGCCGGCGCCATCCTGGTCCTTTATCTGTTCGTCGTCATGCTGCTCAACGTCAAGCGGGAGGAACGGTTCCAGCGCCAGGTGATTCCCGCGGTCGTCGTTGCGGTGCTGCTGCTCTCCGAAGTGGTGCTGGTGTTGTTCGGGGGGCGTGTCGGCGGCGGGTTGGCTGGAGGGCCGGGGGGCGGTTTCACCGCGGAACGGATTCAGGCCGAGGGGAGCACGGCCGTCATCGGCCAGGTGTTGTTTTCGACCTATTTGTATCCGTTTGAGATCGCCTCATTGCTGTTGCTCGTGGCAATGGTAGGGGCCATCGTGTTGTCGAAGAAAGTATAGGGTCAGGGGTCAAGGGGCAAGGGTCAGGGGAACAAGAAGCAGGGGAAATAAATGGTGCCGTTGTCCTATTACGTGATCCTGAGCGCGATCGTCTTTGTGATCGGGCTGGCGGGCGTGTTGATCCGCCGGAACATCGTGATCATTCTGCTGTCGATCGAGCTGATGCTCAACGCGGCGAACATCAATTTCGTCGCGTTTTCCCATTATGCCGAGACGATCGTCGGCCAGGTGTTCGTCTTCTTCGTCATGACGGTGGCCGCCGCCGAGGTCACGGTGGGACTAGCCATCGTCATTGCGCTGTACCGCCGGCGCGCCACCCTCAACGTGGAAGAGCTCACCCTCCTGAAGTGGTGAGGACGACGTGGTGATCGAATCGATGCGTTGCCCCGCCCCCGGACGTCTGCCCGGCAGGTGTCTCGAGTGACCCTGGCTCTTCTCATCGCCCTGTTGCCGCTGGCCTCGTTCCTCACGGTCGGTCTGACGGGTCTCTTCGGCGGTCCGTTTCGGGGGCGCGGCCATCTGATCGCCGTGCCCGCCGCGTTTGCGTCGTTGCTCCTCTCGCTGATCGTCTGCTGGCAGGCGACGGAGGGATTGCGGCTCAATGAGGACCTTTACGTCTGGATCGCCTCCGGCACGTTCCGCGCCGCAATCGGGTTTCAGATCGATCCGCTGACCGCCGTCATGCTGGTGCTGGTGACGCTGGTCAGCAGCCTGGTCCACCTCTACACGATCGGCTACATGCACGGCGACCGGGGCTACGACCGGTTCTTCGCCTATCTCGGCCTCTTCACCTTTTCGATGCTCATGCTGGTGCTGTCGAACAATTTTCTGCAGCTCTACGTCTTCTGGGAGGCGGTCGGCCTCTGCTCCTATCTGTTGATCGCCCATTGGTACGAGCGGAAGAGCGCGTGCGACGCGGCGACGAAGGCGTTCGTGGTCAACCGGGTCGGCGATTTCGGGTTCGGGCTGGGGATTTTGCTGGTCTTCACGACGTTCGGCGCGGTCGACTATCAAACCGTCTTCGGCATGGCCCCGGCCATGACGGGGGTGACGCTGAATCTGCTCGGGCCGCTGGCCTGGCTGGGGCTGTCGGGCGTGCACTGGGAGATCGGGGTCCTGACGCTGATCGGCCTGCTCCTCTTTGTCGGCGCCATCGGCAAGTCGGCGCAATTGCCGCTGCATACCTGGCTGCCCGACGCCATGGAAGGGCCGACGCCCATCTCCGCGCTGATCCACGCCGCCACGATGGTGACGGCCGGCGTCTTTCTGGTTGCCCGGGTGAGTCCGCTCCTGAATCTGTCGCCGACGGCGATGGCGGTGGTCGCCACCGTCGGGGGGGCGACCGCGCTGTTTGCGGCGACGATCGCGGTGACCCAGACCGACATCAAGCGGATCGTCGCCTATTCGACCGTCAGCCAGCTCGGTTACATGATGCTGGCCTGCGGCCTGGGCGCCTACACCGCGGGCATTTTTCATCTGCTGACCCACGGGGCGTTCAAAGCGCTCCTCTTTCTGGGCTGCGGCAGCGTGATTCATGCGCTGAATCAAGAGCAGGATCTGCGCCGGATGGGCGGGCTGCGTTCGCGTCTTCCGATCACCTATCTCACCTTCCTGGCCGGTGTGCTGGCGTTGTCGGGGTTGCCGCCGTTTGCGGGCTTTTTCAGCAAGGATGAAATTTTGTGGGCCGCGTTTCAGGCGCCGGGCATCGGCGCCAAACTCCTCTGGTTGGTCGGACTGGTGACGGCGGGGCTGACCGCGTTCTATGCCTTCCGGCTCCTGTATACGGTGTTTCATGGATCATCGCGAGTCCGGCCGGAGGCGGCGGCTCATCTGCATGAATCGCCGTCGGTGATGACCATTCCACTGGTCGTGTTGGGCGTGCTGTCGGTCGTGGCCGGCTGGATCGGATTGCCGGGCTCGACGAATTGGATCGGCGGCTTGCTGTCGGGCGTGATGGGATTTGCCGGGCATGAAGCCGGGCACGGAGAAGAGGGGGCGGCGCACACCATCGTGATCGGCTTGTCCGTCGCGGCGGCCGTGGCCGGGTGGGGCGCGGCCTATCTCTGCTACGTGAAGCGGCCCGACCTGCCGGCCCTGTGGGCGCAGCGGCTGCCCACGCTCTATCAGGCCTCGCTCAACAAGTGGTACGTGGACGAGCTCTATGACCGGCTCTTCGTGCGGCCCACGGTGCAATTGGCACGGGCGTTGTGGCGCGGGATCGACGTGCGCGTCATCGACGGGACGGTCAACGGCGTCGGCATGACGTTGTGGCGGTTGGGGCGCGAGGCGCAACAGATGCAGAGCGGCCAGTTGCAGCACTATGCGCTGTTCATGGTGATCGGATTGGTGTTGCTGGCGGGGATGATGTATCTCTTCGGGTGAGGATGGGTAAGATGAAGACCACATGCGTATGGCGATGCCAGGGGCGTGGGGGCCATCGGAGGACGGTTCACCGCTTCCGCACGGGGCCCCCACAGATGATGACGCGGGGAGGAGCATCCCTGCCTGCCGGCAGGCAGGTCCCCCCGTATGAGCGAGCGCGGAGCGCGAGCGGATAATGGGGGCGTGGCTGACACTGGTGATTTTCCTCCCGGCCGCCGGCGCGATCGGCCTCTGGGCGGTGCGCCGGCCGGAGGCGGTCAAGGCCGCGGCGCTGGCGATCACGCTGGCGGAGCTGCTGCTGTCGCTGCCGCTGTGGGGCTCCTTCGATCGGACGACGGCGACGATGCAGTTCGTGGCCGAAGCCCCCTGGATCTCCCGGTTTGATATTTTCTACCGCGTCGGTGTCGACGGCATCAGCCTGCCGCTGATTCTGTTGACGACGCTGTTGATGCCCGTCTGCGTCATCTGTTCCTGGCGCGCGATCGACCGGCGCGTGAAGGAATTCATGATCAGCCTTCTGTTGATGGAAACGGCGATGATCGGCGTCTTCTCCGCGCTCGACTTCGTCCTCTTTTACGTCTTCTGGGAGGCGATGCTGATCCCCATGTACCTGATCATCGGCGTCTGGGGCGGGCCGAACCGCCTCTACGCGGCGATCAAGTTTTTCCTCTACACGCTGGCCGGCAGTCTGCTCCTGCTGATCGCGCTGATCGCCCTCTATTTCGAGGGGGGCCGGACGTTCGATCTCATGAAGCTCATGGAGGCGTCGTACAGCGCCCCGTTCCAGTTCTGGGTCTTCTGGGCCTTCTTTCTGGCGTTCGCCATCAAGGTGCCGATGTTCCCGTTCCATACCTGGCTGCCCGACGCGCACGTCGAGGCGCCGACGGCCGGCAGCGTGGTCCTGGCGAGCGTCCTGCTGAAAATGGGCGCGTACGGCTTCCTCCGGTTCTGCCTGCCGATGACGCCGCACGCGTCGCAGCTCGCCATGCCGTTCATCGCGGCGCTGTCGATCACGGCGATTCTCTACGGCGCCTACATGGCGCTCGCGCAGGACGATCTGAAAAAGCTGATCGCCTATTCGAGCGTCAGCCACATGGGGTTCGTCACGCTGGGCATTTTCGTGTTTAATGTCCAGGGGGTGGAGGGGGCGCTGCTGCAGATGATCAACCACGGCGTCACGACGGGGGCGCTCTTTCTCTGCGTGGGGTTGTTGTATGAGCGGACGCACAGCCGGATGATCGGGGATTACGGCGGCGTGGCCCGTCCCATGCCGGTCTTCGCGGCCTGCCTGGTGATTTTTGCTCTCTCGTCGCTGGGTTTACCCGGCACCAACAGTTTCGTCGGCGAATTCCTCGTGCTGGTCGGCGCGTTTCGGATCTCCCCCTGGGTGGCGGCGCTGTCGGCCCTGGGCATCATTCTGGCGGCGGTGTATCTGCTCTGGATGGTGCAGCGGGTGGTGTGGGGCGCGACGCGCCCCGCGGTGGAACGGCTGCCCGATCTTTCCTGGCGCGAGGCGGTGACGCTGGCGCCTCTGGTGGGACTGGTTTTCTGGATCGGCGTCTATCCGGAGCCGCTGCTGGCGGTGATGCACCACAGCGTCGAGCAGGTGGTGGCGCAGGTCGGACGGGAGTCGTTGCCCGACGGCGCGCACCTGCTGGTCCGCTGGATCGCGGGTGGGGGAGCCGGGCCAGGAGTGGTTCCCGGAGTGGTTCCATGATCCCCCAGGCATCGATGATCACATCGGCTGATCTGACGGCCGTCCTGCCCGAACTGATCATCTCGGTCGGCGCCTGCCTCCTCCTGCTGGTGGACCTGGTCCTGCCCAAGCCGGCGCGCGACTGGCTGGCCTATCTGAGTCTGGTCATTCTGGCCGCGGCCGGCGCGGCGACGCTGCAGCTTGCGACCGCGCAGGCGGAGGCCTTCGGCGGGCTGTTCATCCTCGATCCCTATTCCTCCTACTTCAAGTTGCTTCTCTATCTGGCGACCGGCCTGACCATTCTGCTCTCGATCCGTTACATCCAGATCGAGCGCATTCATCTGGGGGAGTATTACGCCTTTCTGTTGTTTTCCACCTCCGGGCTGATGATGATGGTCTCGAGCGGGGACCTGATCACGATTTTTTTGGGGCTCGAACTGGCTTCCGTCTCTCTCTACATTCTGGCGGGGTTGAACCGGCATGAGCTCCGTCCGATCGAAGCGTCGGCCAAATATTTTGTTTTGGGCTCCCTCTCCGCGGCGATCTTTCTGTACGGCATGTCGCTGCTCTTCGGGGCGACGGGCACCACGCATTTGAGCACGGCCGCGGCGGCGCTGGCGCACGGGCAGGGTGATCCGGTGCTCGTGATGGCGATGATCTTCCTCCTGGTCGGGTTCGGGTTCAAGGTGGCGGTCGTGCCCTTCCACATGTGGACGCCGGATGTCTACGAGGGAGCGCCGACCTCTGTCACAGCCTATATGTCGGTCGCCGTAAAAGCCGCGACTTTTGCCGTGTTTCTTCGTGTCTTCCTTGAAGTTTTTGGCTCGATCAAACCCCAGTGGACGGGGTGGCTGATCGGCCTGTCGGTGGCCACCATGGTGCTGGGCAATCTGGCCGCGATCGTCCAGCAGAACATCAAGCGCATGCTCGCCTATTCCAGCATCGCCCACGCCGGCTATGCCATGATCGGGTTGATCGTCGGCGGGGAGCTGGGCACGATGAGCCTGATGCTCTACATGGCGATTTACGTCCTGATGAATCTCGGCGCCTTCGGCGTGGTCATCCTGATGCGGCGGGCCGGCGTCATGGGCGAGCAGATCAGCGACCTGTCCGGGCTGGCGAAGGAGCACCCCGCCGCCGCGCTGGCGATGCTGATTTTCATGTTCTCCCTGGCCGGCATTCCGCCGACGGCCGGCTTTGTGGCCAAGTTTTATCTCTTCATGGCCGCGGTCGACGCGGGGCTGGTCTGGCTGGCGGTCGCCGGCGTCCTGCTGTCGGCCGTCTCCGCCTATTATTATCTGCGGGTGGTGATGGTCATGTACATGAAGGAGCCGGCCGGCCCCATTGAGCTGGCGTGGTCGCCGTCGGCCGTCGCGGCCCTCGTGATCGTCGTCGCCGCAACCGTCATCATAGGCCTCTATCCGGCCCCGTTGGTGGGGTATACGCAGGACGCGATCCTGCACCTGTCAAATCTTCGCTAGGCAAATTGCGGTTTTTTCCGGTTTCGGTTACACTTATCACTGATTGTCCCTTTTCCCCTGCGGAGGGCTTCATCCCGTGTTGGAGATGCAGTTTTCTCGTTGCGTCACCCTCGGTCAGTAACCTCCCTGCAGCCGACTGGTAGGCAGCAAAACGCGATGGCGCCTCGGAAAAAAACGGTCAACAGGAAACGGCGCCGGACGGCCGTCCGCCGGTCCATCAGTCGCCCCCCCAATCACCCCCCCCCATCACCCCTCCCCATCGCCCCCCCCGTCTCGGACAGCCAGCGGATGCTTGCGACCCTGATGAGCAATCTGCCGGGCATGGTCTATCGCTGCCTCAACGACAGGGATTGGACGCTGGAGTTTGTCAGCGACGGGGTGTTGCCGCTGACCGGCTACCGGCAGGACGAATTGACCGGGAAGGGGGCGGTCTCCTACGGGCAGCAGATCATCCACCCGGACGATCAGCAGGCCGTGTGGGATCAGGTGCAGGCGGCGCTGGAACAGCGGCAGCCGTATCAACTCGTCTACCGCATTCGAACAAAAGCCGGCGAGGAAAAATGGGTGTGGGAACAGGGCTGCGGCATCTTTGCCGCCGGCGGCGCGTTGCTGGCGCTGGAAGGGTTTATCACGAATATCACCGACCGCAAACGGGTCGAGGAGGATTTGCGAAGCGGCCACCGCCTGTTCCAACTGCTTGCCGAGTTTCATTTGTTGGCGTCGGGGCAGCGGATCGGCGATCTGGCGCGCGCCGCGCTGAGTTTTATCGAGGAACGGCTGGGATTCCAGCACGCCACGATCGCGCTGTTTCTGCCGAAACGAGAGGGATTCCGGATCCTCGAAGCCCGCCACCGCGATACGACGGGATTTGATGAAGGCGTGTTTCTTCCCATGAAGGATGCCGTCGTCTCGGAAGTCATTGAGGGGACCCGCCCGCTCTACCGGCCCGATATCGCCGCGGAGCGGGGCCACGCCGCCATCAACCGGAAACTCCTCGACGCCGGATTGCAGTCCGATTTTCTGGTGCCGCTGTGGAATGAAGGGAAATGTCTCGGCACGCTGAACATTGCCTCCACCCGCCGGGACGGCTTCACCCAGGCCGACCGGGATTGCCTGACGCTGATGGCGCCGCAGTTGGCCCAGTCGATCGATCAGGCGATGCTGCTTGAGCGGTTGCAGGAAAGCGAGACGTGGTTGTCAAAAGCCCAACACGTGGCCCATGTGGGAAGTTGGGAGCGGGTATTCGAGACCGACACCATTCGCTGGTCGGACGAATTGTTCCGGATTTTCGGCTTTGCCCCGCAGGCATTTGTTCCCACCATGGACAAACTGGCGCAATGCATTCATCCCGATGATCGGCAACAGGTCACACAGGCGATTGAGGCGACCCTCTCCAGCGGCCAGTTGTACAACGCCCACTACCGCATTGTGCGGCCGGATGGGTCGGAGCGGATGATCCATAGTCAGGGGGAAGCGACCTTTGACGCGGCCGGGAAGCCCGTTCGCATGTTCGGCACCGTCCAGGATGTGACCGAGCTGAAGCTTGCCGAAGCGGCGATTGTGGAATCGGAGCAGCGTTTCCGGACGCTGGTGAAGAACTCTCCCGACGTCATCATGCAGGTGACCCGCGACGGCACGATTCTTTTCATCAATTACACGCTGCCGGACTACACCATTGAGCAGGTGATCGGCACCAGCGTGGTCAATTATTTGTCGGAGGAGGATTCGCGGCTGTATCTCCGCATGCTCGACGAAGTGTTTGAAACGGGCGAGTCCAGATCGTTCGAGGTCAGCGCGGCGGGGCCGACGCAATGGCTGACCCGCCTGGTGCCCCTGCGACAGAACGGACAGATCGAGGCGGCGATGGTGATCGCCACGAATATCACCGACCGCAGAAACGTGGAGCAGGAGCTCGGGACGCGCGCGCGTCAACAGGCGGCCGTGGCGGCGTTGGGACAGCGGGGGCTGGCCGGATCGGATTTTTCGGAATTCATGCAGGATGTGGTCGAGACGGTGGCCAGGACGCTCAACGTCGACTATTGCAAGGTCCTGCAGTTGCAGTCGGACGGGGGAGCCTTGCTGCTGAGGGCCGGTGTCGGCTGGCGGGGGGGGGCGGTCGGCCGGGCGATGATGAGCGCCGGTCCGGACTCGCAGGCGGGGTATACCCTGCAGGCGTCCGAACCGGTGATTGTCGACAGGCTCGAGCTGGAGACGCGGTTTCGAGGCCCGGCGCTGCTGCAGGAACACGGCGTGGTCAGCGGGGTGAGCGTGGTCATTCCGGGCGCGAAGCGGCCGTTCGGCGTCCTCGGCGCCCATACCGCAACTCGGCGCCGGTTCACGCAGGACGATTGCCATTTTCTCCAGGCGGTGGCCAACCTGATTCACGCCATGCTGGACCGCACGCGCCGTGAGGAGCAGCTGCGCGACATCGCCCAGGGGGTTGCCGGCCGTTACGGGGAGGAATATTTCCGCCTGGTCGTGCAGCATCTGGCCCGGGTGCTGGATGTGGAGTACACGGTCATCGGCCGGCTCTCCGAGACGGGAAGGGAGTTGCAGACCCTGGCGGTCTATGCCAACGGCAGCATCGTCGGGAATCTCGTCCGTCCGCTCGAGGGAACGCCCTGCGAACTGGTGGCGAGCGGGCGCCTCTGCTATTATCCCAGCGACGTGCTGCGGCAGTTTCCGAACGACCGCTGGCTGGCCGAACTGGGCGTGTCAAGCTACATCGGTACGCCGTTGTTCGACGCCGCCGGTCGTCCAATCGGGTTGCTGATGGCGGTCAGCCGGTTGCCGATCCTCAACGGCGAGGAGGCCCAGTCGCTGCTGCAGATCTTCGCGGTGCAGGTCTCGGCCGAGTTGGGCCGGGCGCAGGCGGAAGCGACGCTCGTGAAGCTGTCCAGCGCGGTCGAACAATCGGCCGAAAGCGTGTTTATCACGGATCGCGACGGCGTCATCGAATATGTGAACCCCGCGTTTGAAGAGTTGCTGGGCTACACCCGCGAGGAGGCCATCGGCCAGAACGCCCGTTTGTTGAAATCGGGCCATCACAGCGGACGGTTTTACGAGAGCCTCTGGGAGACGATCCTGACCGGCCATCCGTTCCGCGCCGTCTTCGTCAACGCGAAGAAGAACGGCGACATCTATTATGAGGACAAAACGATCACGCCGATCAGGGATCGCGGCGGCAATCTCACGCATTTTGTGTCGGTCGGCCGGGACATCACCGAGCGGAAGCGATCGACGGAGGCCCGGGAGCGGCTGGCCGCCATTCTGGAGGCGACCACCGATTTTGTGGGCACGGTGGACGCCAACGGCACGTTTCTCTATCTGAATCAAGCCGGCCGGACGATGCTGGGCCTCGGCGCCAGGGAACCGGCGGCGGGGCTGCAGATCGCCACCTGCCACCCGCAATGGGCGGCCGCGGTGATTTTGAATGAGGCGATTCCCAAGGCGATCAAGCAGGGGGTCTGGAGCGGCGAGTCCGTGTTGTTGTCGCGTGACGGGCGAGAAATTCCCGTGTCACAGGTGATCCTGGCCCACAAGACGGAGGACGGGTCGGTGGAATACCTGTCCACGATCGCCCGGGATATCAGCGAGCGCAAGGCGCAGACGGCGGCGCTTGAATACCAGGCGAACCATGACGCCCTCACCGCGCTGCCCAACCGGAATCTGCTCAACGATCGGCTGCGGCAGGCGATCCTGGCCGCGCAGCGCGATCATCATTCGCTGGCCCTCCTTGTCCTGGATCTGGACCGGTTCAAGGAAATCAACGACACCCTGGGCCACCATCACGGCGATTTGTTGTTAAAAGAAGTGGGGCCGCGTTTACGCGCCGCCCTGCGGGAATCCGACACGATCGCGCGGCTGGGGGGGGATGAATTCGCCGTGCTGTTGCCCACCGCGGACCAGGAGGGCGCGGTGATGACGTCGCAGAAAATCCTGCAAACCCTGGAAAAACCCTTTGCGCTGGATGAACTGGCGCTTGATGTGGAAGCCAGCATCGGCATTGCGCTGTTTCCCGAACACGGATTGGACGCCGAGACGATCATGCGACGCGCCGACATCGCCATGTACACCGCGAAACAGGCGGGGAGCGGCTACGCGCTCTACGCCTCGGAGCACGACCAGTACACCCATCGCCGGTTCTCCCTCATGGGGGAGCTGCGGCATGCCATCGAACGGAACCAGCTTTTCCTGAACTACCAACCCACGGTGAACCTGAAGCAGGGGCAGGTGGTGGGCGCGGAGGCGTTGCTCCGCTGGCGCCATCCCAAGTACGGCCTGGTCCCGCCGGATCAGTTCATTGTGCTGGCCGAGCAGACCGGGCTGATCAAGCCGCTGACGGATTTCGTCATCGAGGCCGCCCTGGAACAGGCCCGCGCATGGATGCGCGAGGGCCTGTCGCTGAGCATCTCCGTGAATCTGTCCGCGCGGAGTCTCCACGATCCCACCTTTGCGGATCAGATCGACAAGCGGCTGCTGGAGTTCGGAATTCCCCCGCGCCTGCTGGACATGGAGATCACCGAAAGCGCCATCATGTCCGATCCCGACCATGCCATGGAGATTCTCAGCAGTCTGAGCATCATGGGCGTCCGGCTGGCGATCGATGATTTCGGCGTCGGCCATTCCTCCCTGACCTATTTGAAAAAACTCCCCGTGCATGAGATCAAGATCGACAAATCGTTCGTGCTGAACATGTCCGAGGATCCGGATGACGCCATGATCGTCCGGTCGATCATCGATCTCGGCCACAATCAGGGTTTGAAGGTCGTGGCCGAGGGCGTGCAGAGCCAGCAGACGCTGGACCGGCTGGTGGAACTGGGCTGCGATCTGGTGCAGGGCTATTTCATCAGCCGGCCGATTTCGGCCGAGGAATTGACGCGGTGGGTGACCACGTCGCCCTGGACGATCGCCAAGGTCTAGGCCGTTTCCTCCTTGCACAGCCCGTCACTCATTCCCGCATGATTCCGCTCCGGGACGACAATCCGACCACGCTGGTGCCGTGGGTCACGTTCACGTTGATCGCGGCCAACGTTCTGGCGTTTGTCTTCGAGGTGTCGCTGGGGGAGCGTCTCCAGTCGTTTCTGGCCCTCTATGGGGTCGTTCCCGTCCGTCTGCTGTCGTCCGGGCCTGCCGCCGGTCCGGCGCCGCCGGTTGTGGTGACGGTCTTCTCCTCCATGTTTCTTCACGGCGGGGTGCTGCATGTAGCGGGGAACATGCTCTATCTGTGGATTTTCGGCAACAATGTCGAGGATGCGCTGGGCCACGTCCGGTATCTGTTGTTCTATCTGATCAGCGGCGTCGCGGCGGTCTATGCCCATGCGCTGGTCGACCCGTTCTCCACGTTGCCGATGATCGGCGCCAGCGGCGCCGTCTCCGGCGTGCTGGGGGCCTACCTCGTGGTGTTCCCCCGGGCGCGCGTGCTGGCGCTGGTGCCGATGGGGTTTGTGATGCGGATGGTGCGCGTGCCGGCGCTGTTCGTGCTGGGATTCTGGATCGTCATTCAACTGCTCTACGGCGTCTTCAGCCTGGGCACGCCGGGCGGCGTCGCCTGGTTCGCGCATGTCGGCGGGTTTCTTGCCGGCGTGGCGCTCGTGCGCCCGTTGGTCCGGCGGGATTTCAGAAGCCTGGCGTCTTGAATTGTAGTAACAAGGTGGCTAGGTAACGAGGTCGCTGGGTAGCTAGGGAACCCCGCCTGGATTGCATTTCCTAGCCACCTAGCGACCCAACAACCCGGCTACCTTATCTTTTGTTGCTCCGGCCTTCGGATTGTGCCACAATGGCCCCAGGAGAGGCTTCCCTGTCGGATCAGAGACGACATAACCGCCCGCGAGGCGGATCACACTGGCAGGACCGCTGGTCGGGTAACCGCCCGAGCGATCGTCCCGGTGATCGTGGGAGAGGGCAGCAGCCCCCTCGCGCCCGGGACTCGCAGCACAGGCCTGGCGGTTCATCGCATTCGGCACATCCCTCTCGCGCCCACGGGCATTCCTCCAGAAGCGGTGCGCCGCCCGGTCGTGTACAGGGTCCGACGCCCCAGGGCGGGGCCCAGGGCATGGTCATGACGGATCAGATCAAGAAGATCGAACCCTTTGATCTCTTCTGCGCCTACCATCTGGGCATTACCAAGGAGAAACAGTACCGCCCCTCCAACCTGCATGATGTTGCCAGGCGGTTCAACGTGGACGGCGGTGTGATCAAGCAGGCCCTGCAGGCGTACGGGATGGACGCGGATGCGTTGTTGAACACCGAGTTCGACCTGACCATGGCCCAGCTGGATATTCAAGTGGCCCCGGAAGGGGTCGACCGGGTGGAGCTTGCCAAGGGGATTTACGAGGAATTTCGTCAGGCGCCCAGACGGCAACGCGATTGGAAGCGGGTGCTGGAAGACGACGCCCGGGAAAACGCCAAGATTTTTGGACGGCGATAGATGCCCATGAGCTTCCCCTCGGGCATCCACCCGGCGCGCACAGCGAGCGTGAGGGGGAGGCTTGTCCCGAGGGTTTGACCGAGGGGCTCCATGCCGTCTTTACTTGTGGTACTAAAGATTTGCCGCACACCTTCCAATCATGTGTGCGGCGGGCAAGCGTTGAGGGAGGGCCTCGCATGAAAAAATCACGTGCCACACGGGGACGGTCTTCCACACCAACAGGGCGCCGGCGTGTCGTTCGCCCGGCCGCGGGCCGGGCACCCCAGGCGCTTGAGGGGCGGCTTGATTCGCTGCGTCTCGACCGCGGCCAACGGATGCTGGAGGTCGGCAGCCACCTGATTTCCTATTACATGTTTCTGTCGCACCAGTTGCAGCCGTTGACCGGCGAGGTCGGACCGTTCACCGGCGCCGCGAACGCCCCGGACCGCTTTCAGGATCAATTCCGCGAGGTGCGTCGTGCGCTGCTCAGAGTCGTGGGGCACCATCCCGTGCTGCGCGGCAAGATCGAACGGATGGCGGAGGAAACGGAGCGGATGCTGGGGGAGGCCAAGCGGTACGCGACCAATCACCCCAGCCGGCAGATGATCCAGCAGGAAGCCAGGGTGCTGAGTCAACGGCTGCGCGAGAGTTCCCGGGCCATGAGCGATCTGGTCGCGGTCCTTCGGAACGTCTAGCAGGCTGCTGAAAAAGTCCATCTGCGACGTTTACCTCGAATCGGAGATGAGAGGTTATGTCCGATTCCCGGTACAAGCTCAGTCGCTCGAAATCCTCGCGTACAACACAGTACGCTCCGGGTTTCTCGCTCCCTGCGGCCTCGGGGTATCCGCGCGAGCGGGTCGTGGAACTTTTTGACCGGCCTGCCCGAAGAATCAGTTTTTCAACACCCTGCCAGGTCTGCTTCCGGCTCAGGCTCCCGCGTCCGGCGGGCGGCGGTTACCCTGCAGTCCTTGCCTGGTAGTAGCGGAGCGGGTTGGGCCGCAGGACGCATTCCTCGGCAATCCGCATCCCGCTGATCACCTTTCGCTGTCGTAATTCGTAGAGACGGGGGACGATTTTGTCCCGCAGTTCATACGGCGTCATGGGATTGATGTAGATGCGCGTGCCGCCTTCGAAGCCGGCCGGATTGTTGACGCGGAGGCGGATCTGAATGTGCCAGGGGATCCGGTCGACCGAATCGACGGGCAGATAATACCACTCTTCATTGGAGGAGACCGTCGATCCCATCGCGGCATGACAGGCGTGCATCATGTCGCTCATGCCCCGGACCTCCTCGGGCAGATGCTCCCACGGTCTGAGCCTCTGGCTCTTGGAGTAGATCGCCAGCGTGGGATAGAGGTGGCCGATCTCGACGAAGGTGACCGCGTAGTCGTTTTCGGCCACGACCAGGTTGTTGTAGGCGGCAAAATTCACCACCGCCTCGTTGAAGACGTTGGGATTCTCCCTGACGGCCGTGCTCTGGGCTTTCAGCGCGTTGCCCCAATCGTCCAGACCCACCAGTTGCTTGTGCAGATGATCGAACGAGGCGCCGGCGGCGCGGAGCCAGTTTTGAAACACGGCGACGTAGCGCACGTAGCGGTTCTGGGCATAAATGTCCTGAATGGCGGAAATGGTGAAGGCGCAGTACCGGTCGTGCTCGTCCGTGGAGAGGTCGCCGGAGGCGAGGAGGTCGGCATCGCTCTGGGCATTGGGCCGGTAATGGCGGTCCATGATGATCAGTTCATGGGCGCCGCCGAAAAAGGCATCGGCCATCCGGAACAGCGCGCCGTTATCCAGGCGGCTCAGCTCCTCCTTGGACCTTCCCATTGCGGCCAGTTTGATTTCCAGGACCCGCCGGACGTGGGATTGGCCTTCAGGCGTTGACAGATACTGCTCCTTCCACGTCCGGTTGCGGTCCGACAGGCGATACCCGTAATTTTTTTCCCAATAATCGATCGTCACAATCTCAAACAGATTCGGAATGCGACGCATCACCGCGTGGCTTTTGAAGAGATCGGCCGCCGCCACATGATCGATTGTTCGATAGGCGGGGCCTTCCTGCACCAGCCGGGCTTTTTCCGGCGGCGTGGACAGATAATGGGCCGCGCAGAAATTGCAATAATCCTCCACGGCGTGACGTTCAATCGGTTTCGGCGGCGCTCCGCCGCCATTGCCCAGCGGACGATTACCGCGGCCGGGGACGGCCCAGACTTCGGTGCCTGTAAAGGGATTGATCTGCTTGACCGTGCCGTCCGGCATGATCGTCATCAAGCGCAGGTGATCCATGGTGTTCCTATTCCTCGACCCGATAGAAGCGATGAAGACCGGTGTCGATCACGTCCAACAACGATTTCGTAATTTATTGTAATCAAGGAGAAAACGGCTGTCAAGTTACGCGTTATTATTCGAGGTTCCGGTGGTGTTTGGGGGGATTGACAGGAGGCATATTTTCGCTGTATTGTTGTACCGACCGGTAGGTACAGAAAATGAGAGCGATACAACCCATATCGAAACGCGAACAAATTCTGGAAGCCGCGGCGCGATTGGTGCATATCAAGGGGTTCCATCGCACCAGCGTGGAGGATATTCTGGACGCGGCGGAAGCTGGGAAAGGCCAGTTTTATCACTATTTTAGAAGCAAGGATGATGTCGGGCTGGCGATCGTGGACCGTGCGGCGGCGCAGATGGGTTCAACCCTGTTGAAACGGCTTGAAGAGGGTCAGGGCTTGGATGCGATCGATGAGATGTTTGATTGTCTGGTTGCCACGGCGAGAGAGAACCAGTGCGGGGGCGGCTGCCCGTTGGGCAATCTGGCGGCGGAAATGAGCGATCTGCACGAAGAATTCCGGTCCAGGCTGGCTCTGATTTTTGAGTCATGGCGGGGTGTGGTGGAGCGGGCGTTGAGAACGGCGCAATTGCACGGCCAGATCAGATCGGACATCAAAGTCGAGGAGCTGTCATTTCTGGTGTTGTCGACCGTTCAAGGAGGGATTTTGCTGGCGAAGGTGAAACGGGATGTGCGGGTGATGGAACAGTGTTTTGAGGGATTGAAGGCATGTTTGGGACGGTTGCGGCCCCTGCGGGGGGATCAGTGATGGCACGGACAAAGGAGGTGAGGTCGATGAACTGTCCACGGTGTGACGGAGTCATGGCGTTGGAGCGATTTTGCGATCTCTATGATGAAACGGGGCAACTCTGCTTTATGGGATGGCGCTGCCTGTCGTGTGGCGAGGTGATCGATCCGGTGATTGTGAGAAACCGGCAGCAGCGCCGCACGGAGGAGCCGCTTCCCCGGACGAGAGCCCGGCGCCGGCAGCGGCTGGCGGCTTGAGGGGGAGACTCACCCGCAGCACGGCGGGGAGTGGGTTGGTCTGACAATGGCCGGGGTGATCAGTTGGCCGGCGCGACCCGGTCGATTTGTTTGGCCAAATCGAAGTCTTTCTGGGTGATGCCGTTGGCCGTGTGCGTCCAAAGGCGGAGGGTGATCCGCGTATAGCGGATGTCGATGTCGGGGTGGTGATCGGCCGCGTCGGCCAGTTCCGCCACGCGATTGACGAAGCGGATGCCCTCAAAGAATGAGGGGAATTTCCACTGCCGCTGCAACGTGGTATCGAAGACCCGCCAGGCCGGAATTTGACCCAGGCGCGCCTCGATTTCTTCCTCGGATAATCCCTCCATCATCAATGTCTCCAGGGTGGTTTGACTGTCCTGTGCCGTGTCCCGCCGCCGCAGAGTAGCACGAGCCGTCCCGCCGCCGCAACATCCGGGCATTGGATGTGGGGGCCCGTGCGGAATCGAAAACCCGTCCTCCGATGCCCCCATGCCCCGAGCCACCGTTGATTGTTCATCGGCCACCCGTTGCCCTTGGTTTTAAATCTACCCTTCGATTCGCCTCGTGCGTGGAGTGTGGTGTATAATGTGCCATTCGCAATGACGACCACGGCCTCAATTCAACCCACGGAGATCAGGAAGGAAACCGGGGGGCTTCGCATCACGTGGGCCGACGGCCATGTCGGCCTCTATCCCCATCGGTACCTGCGCGCGCATTGCCAGTGCGCGGCCTGCGTGGATGAATGGAGCCGCAAGGTGCTGGTGCAGGTGGAGCGCATTCCATCCGACATCACCCCGCTCGAGATCCGGCCGGTGGGCCGGTATGCGATCCATGTGGAATGGAGCGACGGCCACGGCACGGGCATTTACGGTTTTTCTCTGCTGCGTCAGCTCTGCCCGTGCGAGCGGTGCGCGCCGGGCGGCCCCGTCTATCCATCCGATCCAATTGATCCGGCCGGTGGGAACGCTTCAACCGATCAAGCTGGCGGGGGACGATGAGATGACCGCGGACTCCGCCGCCGGGATTGACCGGCTCAAGACGCTCCTGAGGCAGGGAGGCATTGGATTTGTCGATGATCCCTCCGGCCGTGTAGCGATTACCGATGGACCGGACGACTACCTGATCGAGGTGGATGCGGCGGGCGTCTGGTGCCTGTTGGGCGTCGATATGCAGGAATTGAGATTGCTGGTGTCGGGCTCCAGCAACGAGGATTTGGGCGAGGATGAATTGCAGCGGGTGGCGCGCGAACAACTGCGCCCGCTCTATCGGAGGTATCAGCCGCTGTTCGCCGGAGCGGGCTTCGAGGAGGAGGTCATTGTGGATGCCGGATCCTATGCGATCGGGTTCGTCAAACGGCCGGCCGGGATGAGCCCGGCCGACATCATCGAGACGGTCAAGTGGTGCCGCCGGGCCGGCCAGCCGGCGCGACGGAGCGGGGTGGCGTCATGACCCATCGTGCGGCCGTCCGGCTGATCGGGGGGGCCGTTCTTTCGGGCGTGATGCTGTGGCCGGTGTGGGCGGGCGCCCTGGAGGAAACCGTGCAGAAAAAACCGGCCCTCCCGGTCGGAAAGACGCTGGAGGTCACCGTTGAAAAGGACAGCTTCGCCTTTGCCCCCCAGACGGTGTCCGTGCATGTCGGCGACGTGGTGCGCTGGACGAATCACGATGCCCAGAAACATCTGGTGGTGACGCAGGATCCGAAGGGAGCGACCCAGCAGCTGTTGATCTATCACACCATCCAGCCCGGGGAAAGTTACGAATTTCAGTTCGAACGGGCCGACGACTACAATTTCTTCTGCGCGATTCATTTCCAGATGTGGGGCTCGATCAACGTCGCCCCGTAAAAGATGGTAGACAGTAGTCAGTAGGCAGGAAAAGAAAAAAGTAGGCAGTAGACAGGGGAAATAGGAGAGACGAGCAAGAGCTCTTCATTTTTTTCCGATTTTTACCGATGATCTTTCCTGCCTACTGCCTACAGTCTACTGTCTGCCCAAGCGAGAGAGAACATGGCGATCCGAATTACACGCGTCTACACGCGCACGGGCGATCGAGGCACCACCGGACTGGTCGGCGGCCGGCGGGTGGCCAAGGACAGTCTCCGCGTGGAAAGCTACGGCGCGGTGGATGAACTCAACAGCTGGGTGGGGGCGGCCTGTGCGGAGGCGGAGACCTCGCGGTTGTCGGACGAGCAGCGCCGCATGGTGCGGCAACTCCTGGAAGAAATCCAGCAGCGGCTGTTCGACCTGGGAGCGCAACTGGCCACACCGCCCCGCACATCCAAGCCGGCGCCGGCCAAACGGGCCAGGCGGGACGCGCCACGAATTCTCGATCGTGACATCACCGGGTTGGAACGGACGATGGATGAGTTGCAACGGGGGTCCGAGCCGTTGCGGTCGTTCCTCCTTCCGGGCGGCGGCCGGTTGACCGCCACGCTGCATCTGTGCCGGACCGTCTGCCGGCGCGCGGAGCGACGCGTGGTTGGTCTGGGCAGACGGGAGGCGGTCGATCGACTCTCCTCGGTCTACCTGAACCGGTTGAGCGATCTGTTGTTTGTGCTGGCCCGGTGGACCGGCCGCCAACTCGGCGAGCCGGAACGGCTGTGGCTCAACGAGCGCCGCCGGTAACAGCCGTCTGCCGGATTTTGTCAGATGTCCCCATCGCCTATCCCATGATGCTGAACTGATGTTAACGCGGACGATACGATGAAACGCCTCCTCTGGGTTGCGGCCGGCCTTTTCGTGGTCGTCCTGCTGCTGCTCCTGCTGCCGGCCCTGATCGATCTGGAGCCGCTCAAGGCCCGCTGGCTGCCCGTGGCGGAGCGGGCGCTGGGACGGCAGCTGACCGTCGGCCACGTGCGGCTCTCGCTCCTGCCTGTGATCGGCGTCACGGTCCGGGAGATTGCGGTCATGGACGATCCCGCCTTCGGCGGCAAACCATTTTTGACCATCGAGGCCGTCACCGTGCGACCGGCACTCCGGCCGTTGCTGCACCGGCGGATCGAAATCGCCTCGCTCACGATCACCAACCCCGCCGTGACGTTGATCAAGCGGGCCGACGGCCGATGGAACTATCAAAGCCTCGAACCGGCCGCCGCGTCGGATCATCCGTCCACGACCGGTCCCGCCGGCGCCCCACCGGATGTTCCAGCCGCCCTGCCGGAGTTGCAGCACCTTCGCGTGATCAACGGCACGGTGACCGTGCGCGATCAACGCGCCGGCGCCGGGCCGCCGCCGGCGGCTGACCGGATCAACCTCGCCGTCGATCATCTGAAGCTGGGAGAAACGGTCGGGGTGGGCGGATCGGCCCGTGTCAACGGCTGGACCGCGCCGATCGTCCTGTCGGGGCGCGTGCAATTGGCCGCCGCCGTCGCCCCCAATCCCATCGCCGACGCCGATCTGCTGGTGACGATCGGCAAAAGTGATCTTCGTCTGATTGCCCATCCCGATCGGGAACGACCGGGGGACGCTCCCTTGAGCGCTTCATGGAACCTCCGTCTTGAATCGAAGCGGCTCGATCTGGACGAGCTGATGGCCCAGACCGGCCAATCCGGAACGCCCAATGCGCCGGCCACCGTCGCCGCAGGCACCGTGGCAACGGGCCGCGCGGCCAGCGCGGGATCGACGGGCCGTGAGGCGGGCGCGCCGTCCGCGTCCACCCCTTCTGATCGCGCGCCCTGGCCGGGCCGTGCCGGCGTTGAGGCGAACATTGGAACCCTGCGGGCGCATCAATTGACGGTCGACGATCTGCGCCTGGCCGGCCGGATGGAGAACGGCGCGGTGCGCCTGGAGACGGTGACGGGACGGCTGGCCGGCGGCACGGTCGATGCCAGCGGCGCCGTTGATCTGGCGCGGGCCGATCGGCCGTTCAAAGCCCACGCGACGGCAAGCCGCATCAACCTTGAGGTGGTGCAGCGCGCCCTCTCGGCGTCCGAGCCGAAAGTCACCGGCACGGCGACCGTGACGACGTCGCTCAACGGCGTGATGGGCAGGGCCTTCAATTGGCAGGAGGCGGTCAAGGTGCTTGAAGGACGGGGGCACGTGGAGGTTCTCGACGGCGCACTCCACGGCATTGATCTGGTGGGCACCATCACGCAGCAACTGAACAAGCTGGCAGGAAAAACCGATTCACAAGCCGTCAAGCGCGACCGCACCCCCTTCACATCGGCCACGGCGGCCGTGACGCTGGGCGGGGGGGTCGCCTCGATCGGATCGTTTCAGGTGGAGTCGGCCGATTTTTCGCTTGCGGCTTCCGGACAGGTGGGATTGACGGCGCCGCAACCGCTGGGCCTCAAGGCGGAGATGCGGCTCTCGGAGCCGATCAGCCGGTCGCTGCCAGGCAAGTCGGCCGTCGCGCTGTTGTCTGAACAGGGCCGGCTGGCCATTCCCGTCCTGATCAAGGGGACGATCGCCGAGCCGCTGGTGCTTCCCGATGCGCAGTTGCTGGCCAAACGGACGGGCAGGCGGTTGAACGAGCGGGTGCTCAATGAGGTGCTGTCCGGCGAGGTGGATCAATTGCAGCAAACGGGCAAGTCGCTGCTCAAGGGATTGCTCGGCCGGTGAGCCCTCATGGAAGATAAAGAGAATGGAATATAAGGATTATTACAAAGTGCTCGGCGTGGCGAAGCAGGCGAGCGCCCAGGAGATCAAATCGGCCTATCGGGGATTGGCCAGAAAATTCCATCCCGATCTGCATCCGGGGGATAAAAAGGCCGAGGAGAAGTTTAAGGCGATCAACGAAGCCTACGAAGTGCTGGGCGATGCCGGGAAGCGGAAAAAATATGACGAGCTCGGGGCCAACTGGGAGGAGATTCTCCGCAACAAGGAGGCGGCCCGTCAGTACGCGGCGCCGGGGGCCGAATGGGGCGGCGCGGAGTCGTTCGATCTGAACGATTTTTTTGAAACGTTTTTCGGTGGCGCCGGCCGGCGGGGAGGAGCGGCGAGTGGATGGGCGCCTTTTACCGGTCATGACGGCTCGGGTGGAACGGTGCGGCACGGCGAGACGGTCAGCTATCCCGTCGAGCTGACGCTTGAGGAGGCATTTCACGGCACGAGCCGGCGGTTGCAACTCTCCGTGGATCACCCCTGCAGCCGGTGCCACGGCACGGGCGTGGTCACGGGGCAGGCGCGGCGAACCGGCAAGCGCCCATCGGACACGATGACGATGGTGACCTGCCCCGAGTGCGGCGGCCGCGGCGCCGTCAGCGGCCGGAAGAGTCTCGATGTCAAAATCCCTCGTGGCGTGACGGACGGCTCGCGGGTGCGATTGGCCGGCATGGGCGGGGCGGCGGGTCCCGGCGGCCGTCCGGGTGATCTCTTTCTGGAGGTGCGCCTGCGGCCGCACCGGTGGTTTCAAGTCGACGGCCATGATCTGGTCTGCGAACTGCCCATCCGGGATGACGAAGCCGTCCTCGGCGCGACCGTGCAGGTCCCGACGCTCGAAGGGCGCCTCTCGCTCAAAATCCCGCCGGGCAGCCAGCAGGGCGGCCGGCTTCGGTTGAAGGGCAAGGGGTTGCCGCATCTCCACGGGCCCTCGTCCGACGGAGGTCGGGGCGATCTGTACTACACGCTGAAGATCATCACGCCCTCCTCGCCCAGCGAGGAAGAACGGGCGCTGGTCCAGGAGCTCCGGCGCGTGCGCGAGAAGCAGGGCGACCAGGCCGATCCCAGACGGCAGTTCTTCTCGTGAATGTCTTGAAGGGGGGTGCGGCATGTGCCGTGTGACGACCTCTTGCCCGGTGGCATCTATTCCTTGACAGCGCCGTGTGAATTTCCTACCATGACCGGATTGACCATGAGGAGTAGTAGTGAGCCCTAAACAACGCCAGGCCGGACAACCCGCGCCGCCACACCCCGGATACCCCATACACAATGACCGGCTGCTGAAGGCCTGCCGCCGGCAGCCCGTCGACCGCACGCCAGTCTGGATCATGCGCCAGGCGGGACGTTATCTGCCGGCCTATCGCGCGCTCCGCAAGCAGGTCAGCTTCATGAAGCTGTGCAAGACGCCGGAACTCGCGCTGCAGGCGACGATGACGCCGCTGGCGGTGATGGACGTCGACGCGGCGATTCTCTTTTCCGACATCCTCATCCCCGTCGAGGCGATGGGCATGAAGGTCGTCTTCACGGAGAAGAAGGGGCCGCAACTGCCCGGAGCGATCCGGTCCGAGGCCGACGTCGCCAAACTGCGCGTGCCGGACCCGGAGGAAACGATGGCGTTTGTCCCGCAGGCGATCCGGTTGATCAACGCCGAGCTGCGCGGGCGCATCCCGCTGCTGGGCTTTTCCGGCGCCCCCTACACGCTGGCCACCTACATGGTCGAGGGCGAAACGTCGAAGAATTTTTACGGGATCAAACGGCGGTTGTTCGAAGCGCCCAAACTCATGCACGCCCTGCTGGACAAACTGGCCGACACGGTGACCGCCTACCTGAACGCGCAGATCGCCGCGGGGGCGCACGCCGTCCAACTGTTCGACACCTGGGCCGGGGCCTTGTCCCCGACGGAATACGCCGAGTTCGCCTTTCCCTACACGCAGCGGGTGATTGCCGGCCTGCGCCGGGAGCGGACGCCGGTCATCCTCTACGTCAACGGCGGGAGCGATTATCTCGAACGGATGGCCGAGACCGGCGCCGACGTGCTGAGCCTCGACTGGCGGATCGACATCGGCGAGGCCCGCCGGCGGGTCGGCCACAAGGTCGCGTTGCAGGGCAACCTCGATCCCTGCGCGCTCTACGGGCCGCCGGCCGCGATCCGGGCGCAGGTGGCGCGGGTGCTGCAAAGTTTTGGAAAGGGCGAGGGCCACATCTTCAATCTGGGCCACGGGATTCTGCCCGACATCCCGGTCGCCCACGCCGTTGCGATGGTCGACGCCGTCCATGAGGAGAGCGCGCGGTTTCACCGCGGCGTCTGACAGGGTCCCGACATGACAATGTCCGTCTCGCTCGAACTGCTCGCCCGGCATGACAAGGCCGGTCCCCGCTACACCAGCTATCCGACGGCGCCGGTCTGGAGCGAGCGCTTCGGGCCGTCCGAGTTCATCGACGAGATCCGCCGGACCAACGCGTTGCCCCACCCGCCGCCGCTCTCGCTCTACCTGCACGTGCCCTTCTGCAACACGCTCTGCTATTTTTGCGGCTGCAACATGCTGGTGACCAGGGATCAGGAAAAGATGGCCCGGTACGCGGCCTGCCTCGAACAGGAGATCGAACGGATCGCCGGTCTGCTGGCGCCGCGCCGCCCGGTGCATCAGCTCCAGTGGGGGGGCGGGACGCCCAACTATCTGGCCGACGAACTCATTGAACGGCTGGTCCGGACGTTGCGGCGGCGGTTTGTCCTGGCCGATGACGCGGAAGTCGGCGTCGAGGTCGATCCGCGCGACAGCCGCCCCGGACAGATCACCTGGCTGCATGGGCTGGGCTTCAACCGGCTCAGCCTCGGCGTGCAGGATTTCGATCCCAAAGTGCAGCAGGCGGTCAACCGGATCCAGTCCGAATCGCTCACGCGCCGGGTGATCGAGGAGGCCCGCGCGGCCGGCTATCAGAGCCTCAACGTCGATCTGATGTACGGGCTGCCGTATCAGACCGTCGACTCGTTCAGCCGGACGATCGACATCCTGATCGACATCGCCCCGGACCGGCTGGCCGTCTTCAACTACGCCCACGTGCCGTCGCTCAAGCGGCACCAGCGGCTGATCCCGGTCAACGCCCTGCCGCCGCCGGCGGAAAAACTGCGCATCCTGAAAATGGCGATCGAGCGGCTGACCGGCGCGGGGTACGTCTACGTCGGCATGGACCACTTTGCGAAACCGGATGACGAATTGTGCCGCGCGCAGCGGGCCAAAAGCCTGTATCGGAATTTTCAGGGCTATACCACCAAAGCCGGCTGCGACCTCTATGCGTTCGGGGCGACGGCGATCAGCATGGTGGGCGACTGCTACGCCCAAAATCTGAAGGAGCTTGAGGCCTACGAAGCGGCCGTGCTGGCCGGCTCGCTGCCGACCCATCGCGGCTACCGGCTCAACGCGGACGACCGGATCCGCCGCCACGTCATCACGCGGTTGTTGTGCGATCTGGAGATCACCAAAGCCGATGTCGAGGCCCGCTTCGATCTCTTATTTGACGACTATTTTGCCACGGAACTGCACCATCTGGCGCGCGACGCCGGGGAGGGATTGATCGAGCTCAACGCCGGCCGAATCGTCGTGACCGAGGCCGGGCGGCTGCTGGTGCGCAACCTCGCGATGGAATTCGACGCGTATCTTCGAGAGGAGAGCGCGGACCAGCCGCTCTTCTCACGCACCGTCTGATCCATGGCCGCCGACACCTTCACACCGATCACGCTGACGCTCACGCCGGCCAAACCGGCGGCGTCGGCGGGACCGGTCACGGCGGTGCTGTTGCTCAACCTGGGCGGTCCCGATTCACTCGACGCGGTCGAGCCCTTTCTCTACAACCTGTTCCGGGATCCGGACGTCATCGATTACCCCGTCGGCCAATGGGTGCGCAACCGGATCGCGGCCGCCATCGCGCGCAAGCGCGCGCCGATCGTGCAGGACTATTACCGGTTGATCGGCGGCAAATCGCCCATTCTCGATTACACCAAGGCCCAGGCCCGGCTGCTGGAACAGGCGCTGAAACCCCACGGCGTCTACACCTGTCTGATCGGCATGCGCTACTGGCATCCGCTGATCGACACGGCCGTCAACACCGCGCTGGGCATCGCGGCCAAACGGTGCATTGTGCTCCCGCTCTTTCCCCACTATTCCCTGGCGACCACCGGCTCGGCATTCACCGAAGTGAAGCGGCTGCTCCGCCAGCGGGCCGCCCGCCGGATGGACGTGCGGTTTATTGATGACTGGCACGACCATCCCGCCTACATCGCCGCGCTGGCCGACCGGATTCGGGCCGGCCTGGCCACCATCGCCCCGCCGCACGAACGGGTCCATCTGGTCTTCTCCGCGCACGGCCTGCCGGAAAAATTGATCCGCAGGGGCGATCCCTATCAGCGGCAGATCGAAGAGACGGTCCGGCTGACGGTCAAATCGCTCGGCTATGACGACGCCCGCGTGCATCTGTGCTATCAGAGCCGCGTCGGCCCGTTGAAATGGATCGGCCCCTCGACAGAGGAACTGATGAAGGAGCTGGCCGGCCGCGGCGTGCGCGCCGTGCTGGTCGTGCCGGTCAGTTTCGTCTCCGATCATCTGGAGACGCTCTACGAAATCGACATCCTCTACAAAAACATGGCCAAGGGATTGGGCATCACCGAATGGCACCGGGCGCCGTCGCTCAACGAGGCGCCGCTCTTCATCGAGGCGCTCAAAACGATCGTGCTGGAAGCGGTGCAACATAAGTGACAAGTGACGAGTGATGAGTGGCGAGTGACAAGTTGTAAGCACGGGCAGACGGTATGAGCCTCCCATGACGGTTCCCGGACGAATCGACGTTGCCGTTGTTGGGGGCGGGATTTCCGGGCTGGCGGCCGCCTATTGGCTCCGCGAACGGGGCTGTTCGATCGTCCTGCTTGAAGAGGGGAGCCGGGTCGGCGGCGTCATGCGCAGTGAACGGATCGGCGGCTTCCTGTTCGAGCACGGTCCCACCAGCCTGATGACCAATCATCCGGACGTCATCCGGTTCTTCCTGTTCGAGCACGGTCCCACCAGCCTGATGACCAATCATCCGGACGTCATCCGGTTCTGCGAGGCCGTCGGTCTGGCCGACCGGCTGGTGGAGGCGAATGCCTCCTCCCGGCGGCGGTACGTCATGCGCGACGGCCGGCTGCTGCCCCTGCCGCAGGGACTGGGCGCGTTTCTCCGCACGCCGATCTGGAGCGGCGCGGCCAAATTCCGGTTGCTGGCCGAACCGTTTATCCCGCCGTACCGAGGCAATGGGGAGGAAAGTGTCGCCCAATTCATTACCCGGCGCTTTGGCCGTGAAGTGCTTGATTACGGTTTCGATCCGTTTGTCTCCGGCGTCTACGCCGGCGATCCGGAACGATTGTCGATGCAGAGCACCTTCAGCCGTTTGGTCGAATGGGAGCGGAAGAGCGGCAGCGTGGTGAAAGGCGTTCTCTTCGGCCGCCGGGCCCGCGCGGCCGCCTCACCGGCCAAGAGTCCGCTCAAACGCCGGTTCTTCTCGTTTCAGGACGGCGTCGGTGAATTGCCGGCGGCGATCGGCCGGACGCTCGGCGATGCGCTGCGAGTGAACAGCCGGGTCAGCCGGATCACACCGGCCGTGAATGGATGGACGGTGGAGGTATCGGAGCAGGGGGAAGCGGGCGGGACGCGCACCTATGACGCGCAAGCCGTGGTGCTCGCCTCGCCGGCGCCGGTCACCGCCGATCTGATCGAGCCGCTGGCGCCGACGGCTGCCCGGGCCTTGCGCGACATCGCCTACGCGCCGATCGTCATTGTCGGGTTGGGGCTCCGGCGGGCCGATGTCGGCCATCCGCTCGATGGCTTTGGCTGTCTGCTGCCGGGGAAGGAAGGCTGCCGTTTACTCGGCTCGCTCTGGAGCTCGACGATTTTTCCCGGCCGGGCGCCGGAGGGGATGGTGACGCTGACCAATTATCTGGGCGGCGCCAAACGCCCGGAGGTGGTCGACGCAAGCGACGACGAGCTGATCGCGCTGACGATGGGTGAACTGCGCCGCTGGCTGGGCGTGACCGGCACGCCGCAGGCGGTTCAAATCGTCCGATGGCCGCGGGCCATTCCGCAATACACGATCGGCCATGCCGATCGTGTAGCCGCGATCGAAGCCGGGCTGGAAAAATGGCCCACGCTCGTCCCCGCGGGCAACTATTTGCG
Source organism: Nitrospirota bacterium (assembly GCA_016201765.1). GTDB lineage: Bacteria > Nitrospirota > Nitrospiria > JACQCE01 > JACQCE01 > JACQCE01. Next base: position 849 of record JACQCE010000043.1, on the reverse strand, counting down.
CGGTGTCTCCGTCCCGGATTGCATCCTGCAGGCGCAACAGCTCGCCGACCGGCTGGTTGCCACGCTGGCGAAGAGGTCTATCTGGTGATGAACATGGTCGTGGACATGCGCGGCCTGCGGGGTTCGCTCCCGACATTTTTGAAGGGATTGCAGGCCGTGGCCGGGCAGATTCGGATGGAGATCACGTATACGCCGCCGCGGCCCAAGGGGCTCAAGCGCTTGGCGCTGCTCGTGACCAGGGAGCCCCACTGCGCCGAGGAGATTCTGCAACGGATCAGGCGGGGAGCCATCAAGGCGCAGGCGGCCGTCATGATCGGCAACCAGCCCGGTCTGAAATCATTGGCCCGCCGGTTTCGCGTGCCCTTCGTCCACATCCCGTCGGTGAATAAAAACTGGCACGAGCAGCAGGTGCTGAAGCGGTTGGAGCGCGAGCACATTGATCTCATCGTGCTGGCCCGCTACATGCAGATTCTCTCGCCCGAGTTTGTCTTTCACCACGAGGGCAGGATCATCAACATGCATCCATCGCTTCTGCCGGCCTTCCCCGGGCCGAGGGCCTACGAGCAGGCGTTCAACAAAGGGGTGGAGTATATCGGCGTGACGGCCCATTTCGTGACGGCTGAGCTGGACACCGGCCCGATCATCTGCCAGCAGGCGGCGCGGATCAACAAGAGCCGGGCGACCATTCCGGAGCTGATCCGCATCGGGCAGCGGCTGGAGCGGGAGGTGCTGGCCGATGCGGTCGCGATGTTCGTCAAGGATCGGCTGGTGCTTCGGCGCGGCCGCGTCATCGACAGCCGGCATGAGCATCTGGTGCAAGAGCAGACACGTCAATTCTACAGGCCGGCA
>JACQCE010000042.1 GCA_016201765.1 Nitrospirota bacterium | reverse complement strand
TATGAAGCGGTTGTGACTCCTCCAGGAGGGCCGGGCAGCCCTGCTGAAGCAAAACAATAAAGGGGACAGGCTACTTTTCTCCAGCGTGAGCCGAAGAAGAAAAGTAGCCTGTCCCCTTTTTAGAACTGAACCGTCAGCTCGACCTTCTGGCCTGACCGGTCGAGCACCACTGCCGCGCGGTCACCCGGCTCGATCAGCCGCAATCGCTCGACCAGCTCAAAGAGCGAGTCGATCTTCTCCCCATTGAGCGACGTGATGCGATCGCCCGATGTGATCCCGGCCTTCTCCGCCGGGCTGCCGGGTTCCACGGCCGTCACGACGGCGGCCTCGTGGTTCTTGGGATCCAGCCGCACGCCCAACCGCACCCGCTTGAACTCCGGCTCGCTGTAGCCGGTGGACCAGATCACGTCGGCCAGATAGAGCGGCAGCTCCGGCGCCTGGACCGGCATCCGGTATTCCTCCGGAATGAGCGCGTCGGGCGTATAGGGCAGGACAATCAGATAGGGCTCGGGTAAACGCCGGAACAATCGTTTGGGAATGCCGTAGCCATAGGCGACGTGGAAGCCGCCGGCCAGAATGATCAACTTCTTGTCCTTGCCCGCCGCACTACCAAGAAATTCGGCCGCAGACCGGGCCATCGTCTCATCCCAGAGGAGCATGCTCTGGTAAAACCGCTCGAATCCGCTGTTGCCGCCGTGGGAATGGCCGCCGAAAATTGCCTGCATCGCCCGCCGCTGGTAGGGATCCTTCTCATCAATCGGCCCCAGCCAGGCGCGTTCGTCATCCGACAATCCAGTCAGCCCCTGCTTTCTGACCTTCTGCACCTGCTCATCCGACGCATTGAGCGCAATCAACGGAATGTTTTGGTCCCGGACCAGTTCCAGAATGGCCTGATAATAGCCGTACTCCTCGCCCCAGTTGTCGTACCAGAGCTGTTTGAAGGGCTTTGCCGCCAGCTCGCCCCGGCTCCATTGATCGAGTTGGGGCTGCGACGGCCGCTGGAACATCTCCATCCCGACGGCGATCTTGCCCGGCCACCGCTTCGCCAGCGCCTCGATCACGGCCAGTTGGACGCGGTGGTGCTCCATGTTGGTGTGCATCTCGCCGACGTAGATCACCCGCGCCCGGCCGGCGAGATCGATCAGTTCAGCCTGGGTCAGCTCACGGCCTGTCGGCAGATGGATGATCGTGCCCGATTTGAGCGCGTCGAGGTCCGCGTATGGAGAGCCGGAAAATGGTTGCGCTGCCGGTTCGGCGGGAGGCGAGACGGCGGCGCAGCCGGCGGCGATCAGCAGCAGGGCCGCACAGCAAAAAGGGGACAGGCTACTTTTTCTCATGTGAACAGCGGAGTGGCATCGAAAAAAAGTAGCCTGTCCCCTTTTTATGGGCGTTCACGGACTTCGCACCGGCCGTCGGGGTGGCCGATGATCAGACGATGGGCCAGGCCGATAAAGAGGCCGCTTTCCACCACGCCGGGCACCGCATTGATCTTCTGTTCCAGTTCGGCGGGATTGTCGATCCGGGGGAACCGGCAGTCGAGGAGATAATTGCCGTTGTCGGTTTGATACGGCCGGTCTTCAGACGGGCCGCGCAGCTTGGCCTCGCAGCCCAGGACATGCAGCGCCCGGGCCGTCCGCGCCCAGCCGAAGGGCACCACCTCCACCGGCACCGCCCACCGCTCCCCCAGCCGGTTCACCAATTTGGCGGGATCGATCACGATGATTTCCAGTGTGGAGGCGCGGGCGACCACTTTTTCCCTGAGCAGCGCCCCGCCGCCTCCTTTGATCATGTTGAAGGCGGTGTCGATCTCATCGGCGCCGTCGATCGTCAGATCGACATGGCCGACGCCGTTGATATCAATCAGCGGAATGCCCGATTCGCGGGCCAGCAGCTCCGTTTTGAGCGAGGTGGGCACGCCGTTGATCCGCAGCCCTTCCTCCCTCACCCGCTCCGCCAGGCGGCGGATGGCATATTCGGCGGTCGAGCCGGTGCCCAGCCCGACGGTCATGCCGTCGGTGACGAAGTCGGCGGCCCGGATGCCGGCCGCTTCCTTGGCGGGATCTGTTGTGATGTTAGGGGCCACGGGCTGGGTCACGTCAGGGCATCTGGCCGGAGTAGAGCTTCATCACCGTGCCGAGAAACTT
>JACQCE010000041.1 GCA_016201765.1 Nitrospirota bacterium | reverse complement strand
TACGCCATGTACTCCGCCATCTTGTGCGCCGCCAGCACCTTCGTGATCGCCGCCGTCAACGTCGTCTTCCCGTGGTCCACGTGCCCGATCGTCCCCACGTTCACGTGCGGCTTCGTCCGCTCAAATTTCGCCTTCGCCATACGAACCTCCGTTAAAAGTTCAGTGATGAGTTACGCCGCCGCGCCCTTGCTCTTGCCGATGATTTCCTCTGCAATCTGCTTGGGCACCGCCTCGTATCGCGAAAACTGCATGGTGAACGTGCCCCGGCCCTGCGTCTTGGAGCGCAAATCGGTCGCGTACCCGAACATTTCCTTCAGCGGGACATCCGCCGTGATCACCTGCGCCCCGGCCCTGACACGCATGCCGAGAATCTTCCCCCGGCGCGAATTCAAATCACCGATGACATCCCCCATGTAGACTTCCGGCACGATCACTTCAAGCGACATGATTGGTTCCAGTAACGTGGGCGATGCCCGGCGGGCGGCCTCCTTGAAGCCCATCGACCCTGCGATCTTGAACGCCATTTCGGACGAGTCGACGTCGTGATAGGAGCCGTCGGTCAACGTCACGCGAAAATCAACCATGGGGTAGCCGGCCAACACGCCGTCTTCCATCGCTTCGCGGATGCCCTTCTCCACGGCCGGAATGTATTCCTTCGGGATGGCTCCACCAACCACGTCATTCACAAACTCAAACCCTTTGCCGGCCTCCAACGGTTCGACTTCAAGATAGACGTGGCCATACTGACCGCGGCCGCCCGTCTGCCTGATGTATTTCCCCTCCGCTTCGGCCTTCCCTTGGACCGTTTCACGATAGGCGACCTGGGGCTTGCCCACGTTGGCTTCCACCTTGAATTCGCGCAACAGGCGGTCGACGATGATCTCCAGATGCAACTCGCCCATGCCGGACAGGATCGTCTGCGCCGTTTCCTCATCGGTGGTCAGCCGGAGCGACGGATCCTCCTGCCCCAATTTTTGCAGCGCCAACCCCATCTTCTCCTGGTCGGCCTTGGTCTTCGGCTCGATCGCCATCGAAATCACCGGCTCCGGAAAGCGCATGACCTCCAGCAGCAGCGGTTTCTCCTCGGCACAGAAGGTGTCGCCGGTCGTCGTCCCTTTCAGCCCGACGGCCGCGCAGATCTCCCCGGCGTAGACCTCCTTGATTTCCTCACGCTTGTTGGCGTGCATCTTCAGCAGCCGCCCGATCCGTTCCCGGCTGTTTTTCGTCGAATTGTAGATGTACGAACCGGCCGACAAGGTGCCCGAGTAGACGCGGAAAAAGGTCAATTGCCCGACAAAGGGATCAGTCGCAATCTTGAACGCGAGCGCCGCAAACGGCCCCTGGTCATCGGGCCGAAACTCGAGTTCGGCTTCTGTTTTGACGTCGATGCCCTTCGCCGGGGGAATGTCGGTCGGCGCCGGCAGATAGTCGATCACCGCGTCGAGCAATTGCTGAACCCCCTTGTTGCGGAAGGACGCGCCGCACAGCACCGGAGTGATCGTCATGGCGATCGTCGCCCGCCTGATGGCCGCCTTCAGCTCTTCGATCGAGATCGGCTGCTCGGCCACGTATTTTTCCATCAGTTGGTCGTCGTGCTCGGCCACCGTCTCGATCAATTTGGCCCGGTATTCCGCGACCTGTTTCTGATATTCGGCCGGGATCTCGGAGACGGCGAACTTCGCCCCCTTGGTCTCGTCATCGAAAAAGATCGCCTTCTGTTCGATCAAATCAATCGGGCCGCGGAATTCCGACTCCTTCCCGATCGGGAGCTGAATCACGGCGGGCACCGCACTCAGACGGTCCACCATTGATTTGACGCTTTCGTAAAAATCCGCCCCCGTACGATCCATTTTGTTCATGAACGCAATGCGGGGCACGTGATATTTGTCGGCCTGCCGCCAGACCGTCTCCGATTGCGGCTCGACCCCCTGCACCGAGTCGAACACGGCGACGGCCCCGTCCAGCACCCGCAGCGACCGCTCCACCTCGATCGTGAAATCGACGTGTCCGGGCGTATCGATGATGTTGATCCGGTGATCCTTCCAAAAACAGGTCGTCGCGGCGGCGGTGATGGTGATGCCCCGCTCCCGCTCCTGCTCCATCCAGTCCATCACCGTATTGCCTTCGTCAACCTCTCCGATCCGGTGCGTCGTCCCGGTATAGAACAGGATGCGCTCCGTCGTGGTCGTTTTACCGGCATCGATGTGAGCCATGATGCCGATATTACGCGTACGTTCGATGGGATATTGTCGTGCCATGACAGCCTGTCCGGTTACCAGCGGTAATGCGCAAAGGCCTTGTTGGCCTCGGCCATCCGGTGGGTTTCTTCACGTTTCTTCATCGCGCCGCCGGTCCGATTGGTCGCATCAAGCAGCTCGGCTGCGAGCTTTTCTTCCATCGACCGGCCGCTCCGGGCATAGGAGAAGTGCACCAACCAACGCAGCGCCAGGGACGTCCGGCGCGACTGCCGCACCTCGACCGGCACCTGGTAGGAGGCGCCGCCGACCCGCCGCGATTTCGTCTCCACCACGGGCTTGACGTTCTCCACGGCGGTTTTGAACAACCGCAGCGGCTCGACCCCGCTTTTTTCGCTGGCGATGGCCAGCGCCTGATAGCAGATCCGTTCCGCCACGCTCTTTTTCCCTTTTCGCATGAGCGTGTTGATCATCTGCCCCACGAGCGGGTCCTGATAGCGCGGATCGACGGAGGTTCTTCGCTTGAGAATGATTCGACGACGAGGCATGAGACGACTCAGGAGGCCGCTTTGGGCGGCTTGGCGCCGTACTTGGAACGGCCCTGCCGGCGGTTTTGCACGCCGACGGAATCGAGCGTACCGCGAATAATGTGATACCGCACGCCGGGCAGATCCTTGACACGCCCGCCGCGCACGAGGACGATGGAATGCTCCTGCAGGTTGTGACCGACTCCCGGGATGTACGCGGTCACTTCGATGCCGTTGGTCAACCGCACGCGGGCCACCTTCCGCAGAGCCGAGTTGGGCTTTTTGGGCGTGGTCGTGTAGACGCGCACGCACACGCCCCGGCGCTGAGGGGCGCCGCGCAACGCGGGGCTCTTCGTTTTGCCGCGGACTTTTGCGCGGCCAAAACGCACCAGCTGATTAATTGTCGGCACCATTCCTCCGTAACCACTGCTTCCAATTGACACTATTGGGGCAAAACTCATGCATTATAAGGAGAATCTCTCCCATTGTCAAGATTAATCGTCGATTATTCAGACAATTTTTCTCCGACGGCGGGCTCGGCTTCCCCATCCGCCCCCAGACCGTCAATCGCCATAACCGGTTCCTCTTCGATCGCCGTGGCCGGCGGAACCACGAACGTCTCGCGATACTCGGCGAGCCCCGTGCCGGCCGGGATCAACCGGCCCACGATGACGTTTTCTTTCAACCCGCTCAGGGTATCCAGACGGCCGGTAATGGCCGCTTCCGTGAGCACCCTGGTCGTTTCCTGGAACGACGCCGCGGCGATGAAGCTGTCCGTGCTCAAGGCCGCCTTGGTGATGCCCAACAGCACGGGCGTGCCTCGCGCCGGCTTGCCCCCCCCTGTCGTCACCTGTTCGTTCGCCTCGCTGAAGACCAGGCGGTCGATCAGGCTGCCGACGAGGAAATCGGTGCCCCCGGCATCCTCGATCCGGATCTTTCTCAGCATCTGTCTGACGATGACTTCGATGTGCTTTTGCAGTTCCTTCGCCCCAAGGACCGCCAGAATGTCATGGGGATTTGCGGAACCGTCCATCAACGGCTCTCCCGCATTGACCCAGTCCCCTTCGTGCACATTGACGTGCTTCCCCTTGGGAATGCTGTATTCCTTCATGATTGGCTGCCCGGAATCGTCCTTGACCTCGCTGCGGACGATGACCTTCCGCATGCCCTTGACGAATCCGGAATCTTGGCCAGGACGTCACCGGGCAGCACCTCCTGCCCCCGCTCGACCAGGATATGCGCGCCCACGGGGAGGAGATACCTGGCGACCGTTTTAGATTCGTCCTTGATCGACAGCCTGGGCCGCAGATTGGCGCCCGGATGATCGATCACCACCGTCCGGGACAACCCGGTCACTTCATCCACCTCTTCCCGGATGGTCATCCCTTCGATAATGTCGCCGAACGCGATCTTGCCTCCCGCCTCGGTCAGAATCAGCAGCGAATAGGGATCCCATTCCACCAGTTTCTGTCCGACCTTCACCCGCTCCCCGTGCTTCGCCTTGACGCGGGCGCCGTAGACGACCGAGTACTTTTCACGCTCGCGGCCCGTCTCGTCGTAAATGGCGATCTTGGCGTTTCTCGACATCACCACCATGTCGCCGTCCTTGTTCTTCACGGCGATCGACGGGGACACCACGTCGGCGTTCTTCTTCGCATCGTAGCTCAGATATTTAACGGCGCCGTCGTGCTTGGCTTCCAGCACCGTCTGTTCCACAACCTTGCTCGCCGTGCCTCCGATGTGGAACGTCCGCATGGTGAGCTGCGTGCCCGGCTCGCCGATCGACTGGGCCGCGATGATCCCGACGGCTTCGCCGCGCTCGACTAAACGGCCCCGCGCCAGATCGCGGCCGTAGCAGAGCATGCAGATGCCGCGGCGCGACTGACAGGTCAGGACGGAGCGGATCTTCACCCGGTCGATCCCCGCCTCGACGATGGCCCGCGCCTTCAACTCATTGATCTCATCATTGCGGGCGGAAATCATGTCCGCGGTCACGGGATCCTTCACATCCTCACACGCCACCCGGCCCAGAATACGCTCCTCCAACGGCTCGATGATTTCACCGCCCTCCACCAGCGCCGTGACGTAAATCCCGTCCATGGCCTGGCAATCATTCTCGGTGATAATGACATCCTGGGCGACATCCACCAGCCGGCGGGTCAGGTAGCCGGAATTGGCGGTTTTCAACGCCGTGTCGGCCAACCCCTTGCGTGCGCCGTGCGTCGAAATGAAGTATTGCAACACCGTCAATCCCTCTCGAAAATTCGCCGTGATGGGCGTCTCAATGATTTCTCCCGACGGTTTGGCCATCAGTCCGCGCATGCCGCCCAGCTGCCGGACCTGCTGGCTGCTGCCTCTCGCGCCCGAATCGGCCATCATATAGATGGAGTTGAAATCGCCGCCCTTGGATTTGCCGGTCTTGATGCCGGCCTCTTCGTCCGCAAGCTCCCGCATCATCTCGCTGGCGATCAATTCCGTCACATGGGCCCAGGTGTCGACCACCTTGTTGTACCGTTCACCGTTCGTGATCAAGCCATCGCCGTACTGCCGTTCAATTTCCAGCACGGTCCGCCTGGCCTGCTCGATCAGGTGCTCCTTGCGCGCCGGAATTTTCATGTCATCCAGGCAGATCGACAACCCGGCGCGGGTCGCGTAGGCGAATCCCACGTCCTTGATGCGATCCAGCAGCAGGACGGTTTCGCGGTGGCCGGTTTCCCGATAACAGATGTCGACCAGTTTCATCAGCTCTTTCTTGGTCATTTCCCGGTTGACCGCCTGGAACGGGAGTTGTGCCGGCAGTACTTCGCTGAACAAGACGCGGCCGACCGTGGTCGAGACCAATCCGCCGTTCAAGCGCACCTTGATCCGGGCGTGCTCTTCCACCATCTGGGCGTCGTAGGCGACCCTCACATCCTCCGGGCCTGAGAAGAGGCTTCCGTCGCCCTTCGCCCCCGCCCGCTCCTTGGTCAGCCAGTAACAGCCCAGGACCATGTCCTGCGACGGCACCATGATGGGGCGGCCGTTGGCGGGCGACAGAATGTTTTGCACCGCCAGCATCAGCACGCGGGCCTCAACCTGCGCCTCCACCGACAGGGGGATGTGCACCGCCATCTGGTCGCCGTCGAAGTCGGCGTTGAATGCCGCGCACACGAGCGGATGTAAACGGATCGCCTTGCCCTCCACCAGCACCGGATCAAAGGCCTGGATGCCCAGGCGGTGCAGCGTCGGCGCCCGATTCAGCAGCACCGGGTGCTCCTTGATCACCTCATCCAGGACGTCCCACACTTCCGGGCGCTCTTTTTCCACCATCTTTTTGGCGCTCTTGATGGTGGTGACATACCCGCGCGCTTCGAGCTTGTGGAAAATAATCGGCTTGAACAACTCCAACGCCATCTTTTTGGGCAGTCCGCATTGATGGAGCTTCAATTCGGGACCGATCACGATCACGGAACGTCCCGAATAATCGACCCGCTTTCCAAGGAGATTCTGCCGGAACCGCCCCTGTTTGCCGCGCAGCATGTCGCTGAGCGATTTCAACGGCCGCCGATTCGCCCCCCGGATGGCCCGTCCCCGTCGTCCGTTGTCGAACAAGGCGTCCACCGCCTCCTGGAGCATCCGCTTCTCGTTCCGAATGATGACCGCCGGCGCCCGCAATTCGAGCAGCCGCTTCAACCGGTTGTTCCGGTTGATCACGCGCCGGTACAGATCGTTCAAATCCGACGTCGCAAACCGTCCGCCGTCCAGCGGCACCAACGGGCGGAGTTCCGGCGGCAGGACGGGGATCACGTCCATGATCATCCATTCCGGCTTGTTTCCGGATTTGCGGAAGGCCTCAACCACCTTTAACCGCTTGATCTGCTTCTTTTTGACCGCCAGGGACGTCGCTTCCTCGATCTTCTTCTGCAGGTCTTTGTATAGGCTTTCCAGTTCGAGCTGCTTGAGCAGTTCCCGGATCGCCTCCGCGCCCATTTCCGCCTTGAACCGCGCGCCGTATTCCTGCGAGGCCTTCCGGTACTGCTCCTCCGTCAGCATCTCGCGATCCTTCAGCGGCGTGTCGCCGGGGTCGGTCACCACATACGACTCAAAGTACAGGATCCGCTCCAGCTGCTTGAGCGTCATGTCCAGCAGCACGCCGATCCGGCTCGGCACCGCTTTCAAAAACCAGATGTGGGCGACGGGCGACGCGAGCTCGATATGCCCCATCCGCTCCCGGCGCACCTTCGACTGGATCACTTCGACGCCGCATTTGTCGCAGACGATGCCGCGGTGCTTCATCCGCTTGTATTTGCCGCAGTTGCACTCCCAGTCCTTCGTCGGGCCGAAGATCTTCGCGCAGAACAATCCGTCCCGCTCGGGTTTCAGCGAGCGGTAATTGATCGTCTCCGGCTTCTTGACCTCGCCGTACGACCACGAACGGATCTTTTCAGGCGACGCGATCTTGATGCGAATCGCGTCGAATGAAATCGCGTCCTTCGATTTATCGAAGGAGCTGTAGGGGTGCTCCGCCATTGATGTTCCTCCTATTCCTTCGGCCTGATCAAATCGACATCCAACCCAAGACTCTGCAGCTCCTTGATCAGAACGTTGAACGACTCCGGCAGTCCCGGCTCAAGGAAATTTTCGCCCTTCACAATCGCCTCGTAAATCCGCGAACGACCCGACACGTCGTCCGATTTCACCGTGAGGAATTCCTGCAGCGTGTGCGCCGCGCCGTACGCCTGTAACGCCCACACCTCCATTTCGCCGAGCCGCTGGCCGCCGAACTGCGCCTTGCCGCCCAACGGCTGCTGCGTCACCAGCGAATAGGGTCCGATCGACCGGGCGTGAATCTTGTCGTCAACCAGGTGATGCAGCTTCAGCATGTACATATGGCCCACCGTCACCGGCCGCTTGAACGCTTCGCCCGTTTTGCCGTCGAACAGCGTGATCTGGCCGCTCTCGGGCAATTCGGCCTCGCGCAGCAATCCCTTGATTTCCGCCTCGGTCGTGCCATCAAACACCGGACTGGAGACATGCAACCCAAGCGCCTTCGCAGCCCATCCAAGTTGCGTCTCGAAAATCTGCCCGACGTTCATACGGGACGGCACGCCCAGCGGGTTCAGCACCACTTCCACGGGCGTCCCGTCGGGCAGATACGGCATGTCCTCGGACGGCAGCACGCGGGCGACCACGCCCTTGTTGCCGTGCCGCCCCGCCATCTTGTCGCCGACCTGCAGTTTCCGCTTCATCGCGATGTAGACCTTGACCAGCTTCAACACCCCGGGCGGCAGTTCGTCGCCCCGCTTCAGCCGGCCGATCTTTTCGTCGTACATCGTCTGGAGCAGTTCCATCTGCTCCTTGGCGTCCCGGTCCAGTTCCTCCAGCAGTTCCTGCTCGTCGACGTCGCTCAGCACCATGTGCTTCAATTGCTCGTCCGAAAGCCGGTCCAGCACCTCCTTGACGACGCGGTGCTTGCGCTTGAGCAGCACCTCGCCCGTTTCCGGGTCCACCACATCCTTCGCCACGACCTTGCCGATCAACAGCTTCCGGGTTTTGCGCCATTTTTCCTCTTCAATAATGCGCAATTCATCCTGATGCGTGTGGTGCAGACGGGACAGGTCGTCGTTTTCGACGGCCAGCACCGGCTCTTCCTTGTCCGAGCCCTTCCGGGAGAAGATCTTGACGCCGACAACGACCCCGTCAATCCCGGGCGGAACGGTCAGGGAGGCGTCCTTGACGTCGCCGGCCTTTTCGCCGAAAATCGCCCGGAGCAGTTTCTCCTCCGGCGTCAGCTGCGTTTCGCCCTTGGGCGTGACCTTGCCGACCAGAATGTCGCCGGGTTTCACCTCCGCGCCGATCCGGACGATGCCGCTCTCATCGAGATTGCGCAGCGCTTCCTCGCTGACGTTCGGGATGTCCCGCGTGATCTCTTCCTTGCCGAGCTTGGTGTCCCGCGCCTCGAGTTCGAATTCCTCGATATGAATCGAGGTGAACCGATCCTCGCGCACCAGCGTTTCGCTGATCAGAATCGCGTCTTCAAAGTTGTAGCCGCCCCACGGCATGAAGGCCACCAGCACATTCCGGCCGAGCGCCAGCTCGCCGTGGTCGATCGCCGGACCGTCGGCCAGCACGTCGCCCGCCCCGACCCTGTCGCCGACGTCCACCACGGGCTTCTGGTTGATCATCGTGCTCTGATTCGACCGCTGGAACTTGATCATGGGGTAAATATCGACCAGGCTTTCGGAGCCCCGTCTGCGGGCGTCCGACGGCGCCGCCTTTTTCCCGGCCTCCTCGTCCACGCGCACGACGATCCGATTCGCATCGACGCTTTCCACCACGCCGGCCCGCCTGGCCAGGGTGATATAACCGGAATCCCTGGCGACGACATGCTCCATGCCGGTCCCGACCAACGGCGCCTCCGTCTGGATCAATGGCACGGCCTGCCGCTGCATGTTCGAGCCCATCAGCGCCCGATTGGCGTCGTCATGTTCCAGAAACGGGATCAATGCGGTGGCCACGCTCACGATCTGCTTCGGCGACACGTCCATGTACTCGACGCGTTCCGCGGGCACCATGACGAAGTCCCCGGCGTGCCTGGCGGAGATCATTTCCGCTTCGATGCGTCCCCGGCTGTCCAGCTTGGTATTGGCCTGCGCAATGATGTATTTGTCGCCGTCGATGGCGGACACGTACTCCACCTCTTCGAGCACCCGCCCGTTTTTCACCTTGCGATAGGGCGATTCGATGAACCCGAATTCGTTCACGCGGGCGTACGCCGCCAATGAGGTGATCAGACCGATGTTCGGCCCTTCCGGCGTCTCGATCGGACAGATGCGGCCATAGTGGGAGGGATGAACGTCCCGGACTTCGAATCCCGCCCGTTCCCGGGTCAAGCCGCCGGGGCCCAGGGCCGACAGGCGCCGTTTATGGGTGATCTCCGCCAGGGGGTTGGTCTGATCCATGAATTGCGACAGCTGGCTGCCGCCGAAAAACTCCTTGATCGAGGCCATCACCGGCTTGGCATTGATCAGGTCGTGCGGCAGGACCGTGTCGATGTCCAGCAAATTCATCCGTTCCTTGATCGTCCGCTCCATCCGGACCAGGCCGATGCGCAGCTGATTTTCCAGCAGTTCCCCCACGGACCGGACGCGCCGGTTTCCGAGATGGTCGATATCATCGACCTCGCCCCGCCCGCTGCGCAGCTCGACCAGGTACTTCACCACCGCCGCGACGTCCTTGCTCGTCAATGTCCGATGATCCAGGGGCTGGTCCACCCCCAGTTTTTTGTTCAGTTTCAACCGACCGACCGGTGACAGGTCATAGCGCTTCGGTTGTAAAAACAAGCTGTCGAACAGCATGCGGGCCGATTCGGCCGACGGCGTCTCGCCGGGACGGAGTTTGCGATAAATTTCGATCATCGCTTCATCCGACGTCGCCACCTTTTCCGTCCCCATGGTGTCGCGGATCACGGGCGGATACTGGGCGGCATCCGAATAGAGCAGCGGAAACGTCGTCACGTGCGACGCCGTGATCTTGGCCACGTGCTCGCTGGTCAATTCCGTGTTGTGCTCCACAAGGATTTCGCCCGTGCGGGGGTCAACGATGTCCTGCAGCGCGATCCGACCGACGAGTTCGGCCGACGCCACCGGCAGTTCCTTGATCCCGGCGGCGCGGAACCGCTCCAACAACCCCTTGTTGAGCCGCTGACCTTCCCGTCCCGCAATCGCCCGTGCGGCCTTGTCCATCAAATCCGTGCTTACCTTCAACCCGACATGGATGTCGGGATTCAGCTTGCGGAAAAACAGATCATCCTTGTGACGGATTTCCTCCGCCGGATGGAAGTCCTTCAACAACTGTTCGTTGGTGTAGCCGAACGCCTTCAACAACACGGTGACCGGGATCTTCCTCCGTCGATCGATCCGGACATAGAGCAGATCCTTTGAATCGAACTCGAAATCGAGCCACGATCCCCGATACGGAATGATCCGGGCCGAAAAGAGCACCTTGCCGCTGGCGTGAGTCTTGCCTTTGTCATGCGTGAAAATCACGCCGGCGGACCGTTGCAACTGGCTGACGACCACCCGTTCGGTCCCGTTCACGATGAACGTTCCATGCCGGGTCATGAGCGGGATTTCACCGATATAGACTTCCTGCTCCCTGGCGTCCTTGACCCGTTTGTTGCCGCTGCGCTCTTCCTTCTCCCACAGGATCAATCTGACGCGGATCTTCAGCGGCGCCGCGTAGGTCATGCCCCGCTCGAGACATTCCTGCAGATCGTACTTCGGTTCGCCGATGGTGTAGTCGAGAAATTCGACCACCGCCGTGTCGTTGTAATCCGACAGCGGGAACACGCTGGTGAACGCCGCCTGCAGTCCGACATCCGCCCGCTGTTCCGGTGGAATATCCCGCTGCAGGAACCGCTCGTAGGAATTCCACTGGATCTCGATCAGATTCGGGACCCCAAACTTTGTGGCCAGTTTGGAAAAATCCTTCCGCTGTCGGACCGACGTACCGCTCGTCCCTGCTGGAGACATGCCCACTCCTTCGTTCAGGCGTTCGGACTAGTGCCGCTTACTTGATTTCCACTTTGGCGCCGACTTCTTCCAGCTTTTTCTTCATGGTCTCGGCGTCTTCCTTCGACACCCCGGTCTTGAGAGGCTTGGGCGCCCCTTCCACCACATCCTTGGCTTCTTTCAGGCCAAGGTTGGTCAGTTCCCGGACCACTTTGATGACCTGAATCTTCTTGTCGCCGCTGTTGGCCAGAATGACGTCAAAGCTGGTCTTCTCTTCAGCGACCGCCGCCCCGCCGCTCCCGCCCGCGCCCGGCGCCGCCACCGCGACCGGCGCGGCGGCGGTGACGCCGAACCGCGTTTCGATCAACTTGACCAGTTCGGCCAGTTGCAACACCGGCATCTGTTCGACTGCCTTGACGATCTCTTCGTTATTCATGGTTGCTGATGACATCGCAATTGCTCTCCTTTCAACTCACGCCCGTTCCATGGGCGTCATGGGTTTACGTGGATGATGACCCGCCCGATGCCCGGGAGGCCGACACGGCCGACAGCGCCCTGGCAAACGACGCGGGAAGCGCTTGAAGCACCTGCGCCAGCTGGGCCACAGGAGCGTTCAATCTGTTGACAAGCTGCCCGAGGAGGACTTCACGCGACGGTAGCGAAGCAATGGCGGCCACCTGACCGGGATCGCAGACACGCCCCTCCACCACGCCGGCCCGGATCCGTAATTTCTCATATTTGGCCGTAAAGGTCTTCATGACCTTCGCCGGGAGGACGGGATCCGCATATCCGATCGCCAGGGCCACCGGCCCCTCAAACACGGCGGCCGCCGTGGCGATGGCGGTGCCCTCGGCGGCTTTGCGGGCGATCGTGTTCTTCACGACCCGGAACTCCCCCCCCGCGGTCCGAAGCTCGCGGCGGAGCTTTTTCAATTCCTCGTCGGTCATCCCGTCGAAACGGGTGAAAATCGCGACGGTGGCCCTGCTGAATTTTTCATGCAGCTCCCGGCACATCGTCTCTTTCTGCGCGCGCGTCTTCATCAGGATTCCCCTTCGGCGTTCCTTTCCGTTACAGCGTTTTCACCAGACCGGTCGAGTCAATCGGCACGCCCGGCCCCATCGTCGACGACACGGTCAGGCTGCCGATATACACGCCCTTCGCCGAGGCCGGCTTGGCGCGCCAGACGGACGACACGATCGACAACGCGTTCTCATACAGTTGCGCGGGGGTAAACGACACCTTGCCGATGACCACATGGACATTGCCGGCCTTGTCGACCTTGTATTCAACCCGGCCCCGCTTGACCTCCTGAACGGCCTTGGCCACGTCAAACGTCACCGTCCCGGTTTTCGGATTCGGCATCAACCCTCTCGGACCGAGGACCTTTCCCAGTTTGCCGACCATCCCCATCAAATCGGGCGTGGCGATCACCTGCTCGAACTCGAGCCACCCGCCGTTGATCTTCTCCGCGTAGTTCTCCGCTCCGACATAATCGGCCCCGGCCTGCTGGGCCTCCTTTTCCTTCTCCCCCTTGGCGAAGACCAGCACGCGCACCTTTTGCCCGGACCCGTGCGGCAGCACCACGGCCCCACGCACCATCTGGTCCGCCTGCTTCGGATCCACGTTGAGCCGCGCCGTCAACTCCACGGTCTCGTCAAATTTCGCAAACGCCAGTTGTTTGACCAGGTCGGTCGCCGCCTGCAATGAATACAGTTTTGCGCCCACCCGTTGTTTGGCCGAATCGTATTTTTTACCCACTGTCTCCTCGCTGCGCGCCGGCGCCCGCCTGCCCCGCGGCGGACCGTCAGCCGTTATTTCGCCGTTTCAATGACCTGAATGCCCATGCTCCGGGCCGTGCCCTCCACGATTTTCATCGCGCCGGCCACGTCCACCGCGTTCAGATCGGGCATTTTCAGTCTGGCGATCTCCTCCAACTGCTTGCGGGTCACCGCGCCCACCTTGTCCTTATGGGGCACGGCCGAGCCCTTGATCAACCCCGCCGCCTTTTTCAGCAAATTGGCCGCCGGGGGCTTCTTCATCTCAAACGTAAACGACCGGTCATTATAGATGGAGATCACCACCGGGATGGTCATCTCCTCCTGGCCCTGGGTCTTCGCATTGAACGCCTTGCAAAATTCCATGATATTGACGCCGTGCTGCCCCAGGGCGGGACCGACCGGCGGCGCCGGATTGGCTTTCCCCGCCGGGATCTGCAACTTCACGATGGCCGTCACTTCTTTCGCCATATGCGCTCCTTAGACCCGCTCGACCTGCAAAAAGTGCAATTCCACCGGGGTCGACCGGCCAAAAATGCTCACGAGCACCTTGACCTTGTTATGATCGGGATCGACCTCGTCCACCACGCCGTTAAACCCGAGGAACGGCCCGTCGATGATCCGGACGTCGTCCCCCTTGGCAAAATGCATCTTGCTTCGCGGCTGCGCCGATCCGCTGCCGATCTGTTGCAGCAGCGTCGACACCTCTTCGTCGCTCAACGGGGCCGGCTGCATCGCGCCGCCGATGAACCCGGTGACCTTCGGGGTCTCCTTGATCAATTGCGCCGTCACGTCATCCAGATCCATCTCCACCAGCACATACCCGGGGAAGAATTTCTTGGTCGACACCCGCTTTTTCCCTTCGCGGATCTCGATGACGTCCTCCGTCGGCACCAGCACCTGCCCGAAACGCTCGGTAACGCCCAGTTGCTTGGCGCGTTCTTCCACGCTTGTTTTTACGCGATTCTCATACCCGGAATAGGTATGCACCACGTACCACCGTTTCGCCATCGCCCCCTCAGTCACTGATAAATTTCGCCACGACCCTGGAAAGGGCCGTATCGGTCAGCGCCAAAAACAGCGACAAGACAATCACAAATGCGATCACCACGGCCGTCGCCCCCATGGTTTCATTCCAACTGGGAAATGCCGTGCGACGCATCTCTGTCAACACTTCCTGATAAAATTCCCGTATGCGCGCGAAAACGTTCATCGCCTTCCTGATCCCTTGCTGCCCCAATGACCGACGGAAACCTGGCAGGCCAGGAGGGATTCGAACCCCCAACCCGCGGTTTTGGAGACCGCTGCTCTAGCCGTTGGAGCTACTGGCCTGTCGGATACGCCGCCCACTGCCGTTACTTCTCTTCCTTATGATCCGTGTGTTTGCGGCACCATTGACAATACTTCTTCCGCTCCAGCCGATCCGGCGTCGTCCGGCGGTTCTTCCTCGTCGAATAGTTGCGCCGCCGGCAGGTCTGGCAGGCCAGTGAGATTATTTCACGCATTTTACCCTCGATTTGTTCACAGTAGTTGGTTCACTGTTCATGGCAACGGCTATTGCCTTGGGCCATGAACCGTGAACGATGCACCGTGAACCATCATCACTCCAGGATTTTGCTGATGACGCCGGCGCCGACGGTGTGGCCGCCTTCGCGGATGGCAAACCGCAGCCCCTCTTCCATCGCAATCGGCGTGATGAGCGTCACTTCAAACCGCACGTTGTCCCCCGGCATGACCATCTCCACGCCGTCCGGC
>JACQCE010000061.1 GCA_016201765.1 Nitrospirota bacterium | reverse complement strand
GGCGATCTGCTCGGTCGATTCGATCGGGTACCTGCCGCTCGCCGTTTCGCTGGCCAGAAGTACGGCGTCGGTGCCGTCCAGAATGGCCGTGGCCACGTCGGCCACCTCGGCGCGGGTCGGCCGCGGTTCGCGCACCATCGACTGGAGCATTTGGGTCGCGGTGATGACCGGTTTGCCCGCTTTGTTGGCGGCGGCGATGATCTGTTTTTGGATGCGGGGGACGCGCTCGAGCGGCAGTTCCACCCCCAGGTCGCCCCGCGCCACCATGATGCCGTCGGCCCCCGCGATGATCGCCGGCAGGTCGTCGAGCGCTTCGCTCTTCTCGATCTTGGCGATGAGCGGCACGGTGACGCCGGTTTCGGCGCAGACGGCGCGGACCGGCTCCAGATCCTGCGCGGACCGGATGAACGAGAGCGCGACCCAATCGACGCCATGGGCCAGGCCGAACCGCAGGTCGGCCTCGTCCTTCTTTGTGAAGGCGGGGAGCGACAGATGGGCGCCCGGCACGTGGACGCCGGCGTGGCTGGAGAGCAGGCCGCCGCTGACGACCTCGCACCGGATTTCCCCCCGGTCGCCCCGTTCGATGCTCCGCACCACCAGCGTGATCGTGCCATCGGCCAGCAAAATCGTCTGACCGACTTTCACCTCCTTGGCCAGCCCTGGATAGTTGATGCCGACCCGATCCGCGCCGCCCGTGATCGATCCAGTCGGGGGGGCATTGGGAGGTTCGGGCGCCAGCGTGAGCAGCGCGCCGCCGCGCAGCACCACCGGCTCCGGGCTGATCGAGCCGATTCGAAGCTTCGGGCCGGCCAGATCCTGCAAGATGGCGATCGGCCGGTTCCGCTCCCCGGCGGCGACGCGCAGGTCGTTAATCACCCGCGCGTGCTCATCATAGGCGCCGTGGGCGAAGTTCAACCGGGCCACGTCCATGCCGGCGTCGATCAATTCGCCCAGTTGCGGGGCCGCCCAGCAGGCGGGGCCGATCGTGCAGATGATTTTGGCGCGTCGCATGGGGTGACTCAGGCCACGAGCAGCAGGTGCAGATCCATGACGTTGGTGCGGGTCGGCCCGGTGACGACCAGGTCGCCGAGCCGGTCGAAGAACGGGTAGGCATCGTGGCGCATCAGCGCGTCGTCCGGATCCAGTCCCAGCGACCGGGCGCGCGAGACGGTCGTCCCGTCGGCAAACGCGCCGGCTGCGGCAGGCCGGTCGGGCGGCGCGACGCCGTCATCGCCGTCGGTCGCGAGGCTCAACGCCAGAAGCCGATCGAGCCCTCCCATCGCCAGCGCGGCGGCCAGGGCGAATTCCTGATTCCGGCCGCCATGGCCGCGGGGTGTTGTTCCATTGCCGCCCGGCGCCAGGGACACAGTTGTCTCACCGCCCAGTAACACACAGGCCGGAGGCCGGACGGGCTGATGGTGCTCCGTGATCGACCGGCCGATGGCGATCATAAATTTTGCGGCCTCTTTCGCCTCGCCCGTCACCGAATCGGTCAGCACCAGCGGGCGGAATCCCAGTTGTTTGGCTTGCGCCGCGGCGCGGGTGAGCGCCAGCCGGTTGGTCGCGATCACCTCATACTGCCGGGGGAACCGTGCGAATGCCGGGTCGGTCGGTTTCGGCGTCTCCTCCAGCAGCCCACGGCCGCCCCGTTGCAACTGATCAAGCACGGCCGGCGGGACCTCCCGTTCGAGACGGTAGCGGGCCAGCACCGCCCGCGCATCGGCATAGGTGGTCGGGTCGGGCGCCGTGGGGCCCGAGCCGATGGTCCCGGCCGCATCACCGACGACGTCGGAGACGGCCAGCGTGATCAGTGTGGCCGGGCCGATCAGTCGGGCTAAACGGCCGCCTGCGATGGCCGACAAATGCTTCCGGACACCATTCATCTCATGAATGGTGGCGCCGCAGGCCAGGAGCAGGGCGGTGGTCCGTTGCAGATCGTGCAGCGTCAGGCCGGGGGCGGGAGCGGTCAGCAGACTTGATGCGCCGCCGGAGACCAGAAAGAAGACCAGATCCCGTTCGGTGCAGCCGTCGGCCGATTTGATGAGGGCCTCGGCGGCCCGCACGCCGTCATCATCCGGAAGGGGATGGCCGGCTTCCCGAACTTCGATGCGTGAAAGGGGCGCGGCGTGGCCCCGTTTGGTGATCACCAGACCGCCGGTCAATGAACCGCCCAGGAGCCGTTCCATCGGTCCGGCCATGGCGGCGGCCGCTTTCCCTGCGCCAAAGACGAGCACACGATCGAATCGATCGAGGTCGTACCGGCGGCCGCAGACGGTCAACCGCCGCCCCCGGCGCCGGACATGTTCGCGGATCGCGTGGCCGGCGTCAACGGCTGCGAGCGCGGCATCGGCGATCATCCGGGCGATTCTTCGGGTACTGCGGCGGGCAACGCGGCGAAGTGGTGCTCGAGTCATCAGATGACTTAGCATTCCAGGCGATGGAGAGTCAAACCCGTTCACAGTCAAATGAGTTCACAGTTCACGGTCCACAGCCAAAAACTCCATCGCTCCTGCCGTGAACCGTGAACAGTGCACTGTGAACCATTCTGCTGTTGGCAATTTCCTCCGGTTTCGGTACAATACGCTGCCGCTGCAATGAGCGGCGACTGACGGAGGCACGAATGACCCAGGACCGGATCACCCCTGAAGGTTATGACAAGGAAGAGGAATATTTCCATCGGAAAAATCAGGAGCTGCTCGAGAAGAGCCGCAAGAAGCTGGACGCCGAACGGGCGGCCGCGCAGCAGCGGGGGCAGAGCAAGCCCTACTGGATGGTCTGTCCCAAGTGCGGCGCGAAACTGCAGGAGGTCGATCTGAGCGGGGTGAAGGTCGATCAATGCGGCGGATGCGGCGGGATCTTTTTCGACAAGGGCGAGGTCGAATTGCTGGCCGAGGGACGCCAGCCGAAAGGCCTCGCGGCCTCGTTGAAGCAACTGTTCAAGTAGTCCGCGGCGCTTCCATGATGGGGGCTCGCGTCGCCCCATCCCAATCGGGGACAGATTTGAAATCTGTCCCCCAGTTGGGAGCCTCCCCCTCACGCTCGCGTGGCTCGCGATTAATCGATTTGCGAGACCAACGTCAGGACCCCCGTGTAATTATGCAGGTGGGTGACCTGGCCCAGCGGCGCAATCTCCGCGTACGTGAAAAAGCCGATCAACGGGATGTCGCCCAGATGTTTCTTGATCAGGGCCAGATCGGTGCCCGACTCGCCGTAGAGCGAACTGCCCCTCCCGCAACAGTCGAAATAGAGCCCGAACGCCGGCGCCCGGCCGTGGTGAATCTGTGACAGTTCGCCGAGCATCTCCTCCATGGCGGCCCTCGTTTCATCCGGCTGGCGGAGCGTGAAGGAGAAAATCTGGCCCTCCTGGATCTCGGTTGCCACGGCGATGGAGCCCTGCCGGGGGTTGGCGCCGACGATGTTGCGGATCAGGTATTCGCCGCGCTGCAAGCGCGTATGGGACGGATCAACCGGCAGGCCGACGAACAGTTGCGCCCCGACCTGCTCCGGTTCGATGCCGTGCTCCTTGATGAGCTGTTCGAACACTTCGAACGCGGGCCGGCCGCCGAGTTCCATCACCACGTTGCCTTTGGAACGGGTGACGGCCATCGATTCCCCGATCGGGTGGCAGGCCTGGGACAGACTGATCGTCGTGATGAATTTGCCCTCCATCATCACGCCGGAGACCGCGTTGGGCGTGGCGTCCGCGCCGAAAAATTGATAGGTCTGCGAGAGCGTGCCGTCCTCCGAGGCGCCGCCGCCGATGATCCGAACCGGCCCGGCTTCATGGTGAATGCCGCGGAAGAGCAGCGTCGGTTGCATGGCAAACGTGTCCGGAAAAACCATCAGGAGCGGCTGGCCGTTCTCCTGGCCTGATTGTTCGACGAACGGGTCGACGGCGCCTGATGCTCCGGGCGCGACCGGCGCCGACCGGTTCGAACGGCGGGCCGCCGCGGCGCGACCGGCCGGCATCATCTGCAGGCCGTCCGAATGGCGGATCAGCCGTCCGATCGCCCGTCCGACCGCTTCATTCCTGTCTTGTAAATGGTGAAAACAGAAGGGAGTGAATCGCACGTCGCCGGCCGAGACCGCCATCACGCCGATCGCCGGCGTCAGCTCCAGCTCGGCGTCCGTGGTGAAAATGCCGTAGGCGCTGCACCCGACCAGATGCTCGGTTTTGGTGATCTGGCGGATTGCGTGGAGCATGGCGGGGTAGGCCGGCTGGTGGGCCGCGGTGGCGAAGACGAGGACGAAATCGGCCCGTTTCTGCCCCAGTTGGGTCATGGCGATTTTGGCCGCTTCGACCCCGGCATCAACCGATTCGGGGTTGGAGGAATGGCCCACACCAGCTCGAATCATCGCCACTCCTGTCTCCGTCGCCCCATGTTTCTTATTGTACCATGTCCATCGATGTTGTCGAGCGGCCGCACGTTGCCGGGTAGTGGGTCAGTTTTATGCTGCCTCATGTTTGACGTCAAAAATAGGGACACGTCCCAATTCTGATGAGTCCTGCTGTTTGTGTGTGACTGACTCTGGGACAATTGGGACGTGTCCCTATTTTTCGGGTGAAACTGGCCCACTACCCGTTGCCGATCATTGTATGCGGGGGCCCGTGCGGAAAATGAATTCCCCAAAAGCTCCGCTTTTGGGTTGGCGTTGCCCCCGCGTCCCGAGCCGCCGTTGTTTGCCCATTGGCTCCACGAACAAAAATAGGACAGATGTATTTTTTCGGCGGGGACAACGGACCAGGCGGTGAAAAATACATCTGTCCTATTTTTTGAAGAGCGCGCATGGCGAAACTTGACCAGTGTCGTCTGTTTGGCGTCCTTGCCGAACGAAAAGGGCAGACGGTATACTGACACATGGTGACCACGGCCCCCCGTTCCCGACGATCCCTCTGGTGGCTTGCCGCCGGCGTGGTGGTGCTGGTCGGCGCGTGGTGGCTGACGTTTCATCTGCGGGGGATTCTGATCTTCGGATTGCGCGACGATTACCGGCAGGCGGTGCCGTATCAGGCGGTGCCGGCGGGTCTGACCAGTCTGCGGGCGGAGTCGTGCGGCCAGTGCCACCAGGCGATCTACGAGGAGTGGAAAACGTCGATTCATGCGCATGCGTTTGTCGATCCCCTCTTCCAGGCCTACTGGCGCAAGGACCGGCAGATCTGGATCTGCCTGAACTGTCATGCGCCGCTGGAGAACCAGCAGCCGCTGTTGATCAAGGGGTTGGTGAACGACAACGCGGAGCGGCCGATCACCGAGCCGAATCCCCGCTACGACGCCGAGTATCAATTGGAGGGGATCACCTGCGCCACCTGCCACGTGCGGGACGGCGTGGTTCTCGGCCCCTTTGATGACGCCGTCGCGCCTCATCCGACCCGATACGACCCGCGTTTCCGCACGACCGAGATCTGCTACACCTGTCACCAGGTCAAGTCGGGGGCGCTGCAGTTTTATAATGGAGGCCCCTGCGCCACCTTTTTCGAATTTGAAGGCGGGCCGTATGCGAAGCGGGGCTACGTCTGTCAGAACTGCCACATGCCGGAGATCGAACGGCCGATCGCCGTCGGCGGGCCGGTCCGTCAGGGGCGCCAGCATTTATGGCGGGGCGGCCACAGCCCCGAGATGATCCAGCGGGCGTTGGAGGCGCAATTGGTCCCTCCCGCGACGGAGGTCCGGGCGGGCGGGGAGGCGCGGTTCCTCCTGCAGATCACCAACGCGGGTGCGGGCCATTCGATCCCGACCGGCGATCCGGACCGGTCCTTTCAGGTGGAGCTGGAATTGAAGGATGCAAACGGCACGGTCATCCGCCGCCAGTCGCACACCATCAGCCGCTGGATCATCTGGCGGCCGGTGATTCTGGAAGTGTTCCAGAACCGCATTCCGCCGCTGCAGAGCCGGGCCTATTACCTGACCTATCGGATGCCTGATGCGGCGCGCGCCGCGGGGATGACGGTCCACGCGAAGGTGACCTATCATATTCTGACCGAAAAGGCGTACGATCGGCTGAAGAGCAAATACGGCCTGACCGAGGAGGTGCCGCACGCCTTCACCATTTTTGAGCAGACGGTGCCGCTCACCTCGCACGGTCCGCGGCCGGTTGTTCAGACGGCGACCGCGACAGCGCCGGCCGGATCGTTTGGTGCAGCGGCGGAGCCGATGCCGTGCAGCGGGGAGCCGGACATGTCCGTGCATGGAGGGTTGTCATGAGTGAATTGTTTATCTCAACCGAAACGTTGGCGGCCGAACTGGGCCAACCCGGATTGGTGATGCTTGACGCCCGTCCGGCCATGGGGTTTTTGATGAGCCACATCCCCGGCGCGATCAACGTCGACTGGAAGGCGTTCAGTGACCAGCGGGCGGCGTCCAAAGGGATTCTCCATCCGGACCGCGCCGTGCTGGAGCAGAAGATCGGCGCGCTGGGCATCGGGAGCGACAGCCGGGTCGTCTGTTACTCCGATCCGTTGAGCTGCTACGGAGAGGACGGCCGTTTCTACTGGATGCTGACCTATCTCGGCCATCCCAATGTGGCCATTCTGGACGGCGGCTGGACCAAATGGCAGCTGGAAAAACGGCCGATCGAACGGGGGCCGGCCACATCGCCGACACCGGCTCATTTCACCGCGTCGCCGAGGCCCGAAGTGATCATCAATCGCGAAGAGCTCAAACGGCGGATCGCGGCGCGCGACGGCGTGGCGGTCATCGATGCCAGAAGCCCGGGGGAATATCAAGGACAGGGGATGGGGCGGGGCGGCCACGTCCCTGGCGCGGTCAACATTCCTTGGAACGCGTTTTACAACGCCGACGGATCGATCAAGCCGCCGGAAGCGATCACCGCGGCGCTTGCCCGGCAGGGCGTCGGCGGCAAGGGGGAATATGTCGTCTACTGCGCCGGCGGCGTGCGCTGCTCATGGTTGTTTGCCCTGATGAAACGGGCGGGCGTCGCCAACATCAAGAATTACGTCGGGTCCTGGGCTGATTGGTCGAGCGACCCCTCGGCGCCGGTGGAGAAATGAGAACGGGGTAAGGATTAGTGAGGAAAGGGCGGATTAGAAAGGCAATGGCGGATTAAGAGAAAGAAACACTCACGGGGAGCGGTTGCCGCTCCCCGTGATTTAAAAGCCCAACCGGTACGAACGGATTAACGGTTGCAAATCAAGAGCAGTTCCCCGGCTTTGAAGGCCACCCTCGCTTTGTCCGGGCCGGGCAAACTGGTCACCACGCCCAGACCGAAGGTGTCATGATTGATGAGATCATGGACCTGGTATTGCTTGTCGAACGAGTAGACGATCGTCTTTTTCGTCGAAGACGCATCCATCAATTTCTTCCACATCACTTCAGGGGGAACCGCCGTCTCTTGAAGCCGGCGCTTGGCTTTGGCTTCGGCGCCGTCCTGTGCGCGGTATTTGCGGGCTTTTGAGCAGATTTTGCATTGGATCTGATCGATTCGTTTGCCTGAAATCGAAGTGATTACATGTGTTTGCGTGCGCTTGCACGTTGAACAACGCGCGCGAAGTTCCGTGCCGACTACTGTGGCTGCTGGAGTCATCAGGGTTCCTCAGAGGCACTGCTTTTAATATTATACCCTATTTGCTCGTCGTGAGACAACGAACAACGGGCGGGGGTAGTGGGTCAGTTTCGTGGATTCAACCGTGGCAAAAATAGGGACACGTCCCAATTTCCTCACGCTGCGCGCGGCGATCAACGAAATTGGGACGTGTCCCTATTTTTGAGGCAGGTCACGGTGAAACTGACCCACTCCCCGGGTGGTGGCGCCGGTTCGTTTCAGTCAGCGAAGAGTCGAGCCCGGGGTTGAATCCGACCGGCGAGCCGGGGCACTGAGCCGATTAAATGGTATAGCGCTCGAGGGGTGTGAAGTCGACGCCCATCAGCCACGCCATGTAGCCGCCGGCGATCATGAGGCCGAGGCCGATCAGGTGGAGCAGAAAGCCCATTCGGGCCCGCTTCCAGTACATCCCGATGTAGATATAGAGGACGGGCACCGTCAGCAGCACGGTGCCGATGCCCCACCAAAAGCCCGTTCTGAACGATTGCACGATGAGTATGCCCGAACCGATCAGCCACAGGACCAGGCCGATCAGCAGCGCGGCCATGGCCACGAGGCCAAACATCGGATCGTGCGGATCCATGATCGTCATGACGGTCTTGTCGTTCAGGAAGCGGTTTTTGCCTGATCCATGGCCTCGACCTGCCCCGCCAGCGCCTCCCACTCGCGGCTGAGCGCTTCGATTTCCTTCTGCAACCGGCCGTGCTCCTGCACGGCATCATGGAAATTCGTCTGCTGGTAAAACTCCGGCGAAGCCAGTTGTTCGGTCAGCAACTTGAACCGGCCCTCCTTGTCGGCCAGGTCGCGCTCGAGCGCCTGCAGTTTGACCTTGATCGGCTGCGCGGCGCGGTGGCGTTGATTGCGCTCCTCCGCTTCCTGCCGCTTCTGCTCCTTCGTTTTTCTGGCCGGCCGTTCGGTCTCGGCCGGCTTGGCTTGCGAGGCGGTGGCCGGTGCGGCGCCCCCCGGCCGATTCGATGCCGCGGCACGGTCGGCCTCGATCGTTTTTTTGTACATGTAATAATCATACGCCCCGGGGTAGACCGTTACACGCCCCGCATCGACCTCGATAATCGCGTTGGCGACCGATTGGATGAAGTGGCGGTCGTGAGTGATGAAGCACAACGTGCCCTGGAACTGGTGCAGGGCGATTTCCAGCGCGTCCCGCGAGGGGATGTCGAGGTGGTTGGTCGGTTCGTCCATCAGGATGAGATTGGCCGGCTGGACCAGCATCTTGGCCAGCGCGAGACGGCTCTTCTCGCCGCCGGAGAGGACGGCCACTTTTTTCTTGGCGTCGTCGCCGGAGAACAGAAACGCGCCCAGGATCCCGCGCAGGAACCCCTGTTCGGCCATCGGCGCGGCCGTCGTGATCTCGTCGAGCAGCGTATGGGAGGGGGTGAGCGATTCGAGCTGGTGCTGGGCGTAGTAGGCGACCGTGACGTTGTGGCCGAGCGTCCGCGTGCCGGAGTCGGGGGGCAGGGCATCGGCCAGCATCTTGAGGAGCGTCGATTTGCCCGCGCCGTTGGGACCGACCAGCGCCACCCGGTCGCCGCGCTGCAGCGTCAGCGACAGATCGCGATAGACGACCGTCTGGCCGTACGATTTGGCGGCGTGCTCCAGCTTGATCACGTCCTTGCCGCTTCTTGGCGGGGGCGGAAAGGAAAAGCGCACGTGTTTGGCCTCGGGAGCCAGTTCGATCCGTTCGATCTTGTCCAGTTGTTTGAGCCGGCTCTGAACCTGCCGGGCCTTGGTCGCCTTGTAGCGGAACCGTTCGACGAAGGCCTCCGTCGCCTCGATCTTCTTTTGCTGGTTTTTTGCCGTGGCTTCCACAATCGCCTGCTGCTCGGCCTTCGCGGTGACGTAGGCGTCGTAGTTGCCTGTGTAGGCGATCAACCGGCGCTGGTCGACTTCGACAACCCGGGTCGCCAGGCCGTTCATGAACTGCCGGTCGTGCGAGATCAACAAAATTGCCCCTTCGTACCGGCCGAGGAATTCCTCCAGCCAGATGACCGACGCGAGGTCGAGATGGTTGGTCGGCTCGTCCAGCAGCAGCAGATCGGGCTGCTGCAACAGGAGCTGAGCCAACGCCACGCGCATCCGCCAGCCGCCGGAGAGCTCGACAACCGGCCGGTCGAGGTCGCGTGCCTTGAAACTGAGACCGAAGAGAATCTCCTTCGCCTTCGACTCGCGCGAATAGCCGCCGAGTTGTTCGAACCGGTGCTGCAGCTCGCCGTATTCCTCCAGCAGGGGCGCGGCGTCCGCTTCGGAGCTGGTCGCAATCTCATCCTGGATCAACAGCAGCCGGTGCTCGAGTGAGGCGAGATCGGATTGGCCGGCCATGACCGAGGCCAGCACCGTTCCACTTTCGTCCTGATAGAGTTCCTGGGCCAGATAGCCGATGACCGCGTTCTTGTTCCGGCTGATGACGCCGCTGTCCGGGGAGAGGCGGCCGGCGATGATTTCAAAGAGCGTCGTCTTGCCGGCGCCGTTGGGGCCGACCAGTGCGACCCGGTCGTGCAGGCCGATCCGCAGCGACACCCGGTCAAACAGCACCCGGGTGCCGAACGATTTTGAGATGTCTTGAAGCGCCAGCATGGTCGTTTCACAGAATCGGCCGTTTCTCCCTCGCATGAGGAGAAGCGGCCGGCGTCGATGGCTTCATCGTAACAGACGGTCGGCAATATCGTCAATGCGATGAGCCGCTTGCCGTTGAGGGGCGATCGTGCTACAACAAGGCATGTTCGACCGGCTGAGGGCTGCGACTCAGGCCGTCAGGCGTGAGTTGAAGTTCTACCGCCTGGTGCTCTCCCATGACCGCACGCCGCGGCTGGCCAGGTGGCTGCTGGGCATGGCCGTGGCGTATGCGTTATCTCCGGTTGATCTGATTCCTGATGTGATCCCCGTGATCGGCCATTTGGATGATGTGGTGATCGTCCCGCTCTTGATCATGATTGCCGTGCAACTGATTCCGAAGGATGTGATCGAGGAATGTCGGGTCAAAGCCGGATCGGCCTGAAACGGGCGTACACGCTCTGGGCGCCGGTCTATGATTGGGTGATCGCGTCGGCGACACGGGAGAGCC
The DNA here is from genome assembly GCA_016201765.1 of Nitrospirota bacterium. Classification (GTDB taxonomy): domain Bacteria; phylum Nitrospirota; class Nitrospiria; order JACQCE01; family JACQCE01; genus JACQCE01. Next base: position 2,833 of record JACQCE010000061.1, on the reverse strand, counting down.
GGAGGAGGAGCCTGGCTGCGCTCGGTGACGTGACCGGGAGGACGATTCTGCTGGCCGGTATCGGCACGGGACTGGATGTCCCGTTACTGCCGCAGGGGGCGCGTTACATCGGCCTGGATCGGACGCCGGCGATGCTCCGCCGGGCTCAGCGGATGGCGGAGCAAACCGGCCGGGTCGTCAGCCTGCAGATTGGGGACGCCATGCGGTTGCCCTATCGGGACGCCGTGTTCGACGCTGTCATCCTGCACCTGATTGTCGCGGTGGTGCCCGATCCCCGCGCGGCGCTGGCCGAGGCGGCGCGCGTCGTCAAGCGGGGCGGCCGGTTGCTGATCTTTGACAAATTTCTTCGTGCCGGCCAATCGGCGCCCTTGCGACGGGCGATCAGCCCGTGGCTCGGCCTCGTGGCGACACGGACGGACGTGGTGTTCGAAGAGCTGCTGGCGGCGACGCCGGGGCTGAAGGTCGTACGGGATGAACCGGATCTGGCCGGCGGCTGGTTTCGGAGAATCGTGCTGGAGCGCAGCCCTTAAAAGAGCGGGGGCTGGGGGCCGGGCTTGATGCCGACCAGATCGGGATCGACCCCCTCTTCCGAGGGCAGTTCGGTTTCCTTCTCCTTTTTCCTGGCTTCCCGGCGCAACACCTTCTCGTTGCGCTTCTCCATCTTGGCCCGTTCGCGGGCCCGCTTCATTGCCGTCGCTTTTGGATGACCTGCCATGCTGGTGTGCTCCTGATCGTTTCGAGTGTGATTACAAACGATAACATACCCGGATGATAAAAGGCAAAGAGGCCGCTGATGTGGTAGTGGTCAGTTTCACCGTGATCTGTCTCAAAAACAGGGACACGTCCAGATTTCCTCATGCTGCGCGCGGCGCTCAACGAAATTGGGACGTGTCCCCATTTTTGCCGCGGTTGAATCCATGAAACTGACCCACTACCGCTGATTTCCGGAGCCGGCCGGTTCCTCTATGGGGTGTGGGGGGGGTGGGCGGCCTGCTTCTGATACATCGGCAGCACTTCGGGCAGCCACGACTCGATCTGCTTCACGCGGTGCTCATCGCTTGGATGGGTGGAAAGAAACTCCGGCGGTTTGTTGCCTTTGGCGGCCTGCTCCATCCGCTTCCAAAAATCGACCGCCTGGCGCGGATCGTAGCCGGCCCTGGCCATGAGATGCAGGCCGATGTGGTCGGCTTCCGATTCATGGCTGCGGCTGAAGGGAAGCATGACGCCGAGGCCGAACGCCGCCTCGACGGCCCTGGCCGTCTGCGGATCGCCGCCGAGCACGGCGGCCACGCCCACCGCGCCGATCTGCGTCAGCACGCCGGTCGACATCCGCTCGGCGCCGTGGTGGGCGAGGGCGTGGGCGACCTCATGGCCGAGGACGACGGCCAGCCCCGTTTCATCCAGCGTGATCGGCAGAATGCCGGTGAAGACCGCCACCTTGCCGCCGGGCAACGCAAAGGCATTGGGAGTTTTGTTGTCCAGCAAATTGAATTCCCATGTGTAGTCGGGCCGGTCGGCCGCGGCCGCGATCCGTTCGCCCACGCGCCGCATCATCGCGATCGCGGCCTGATCCTGACTGAGCTTCGAGTCTTTGAGCGTTTTTTTGTAGGCCTCTTCGCCCAGCGAGATCTCCTCTTCATGCGAGATGAGGATCAGTTGATGGCGCCCGGTGATCGGCACGCTCTGGCAGGCGAGGAGCGCGATCCCCGCCAGCCCCGCCGCAGCGAATGTTTTGTATCTGTTCATGCTCTTCAATCGAAAATCGAAAATGGAAAATTCCCCGGCCCGATTATGCCACATGTTTTCCCCGTCGCTCAATCCCACCGTTGAGGAGATGGGGCCATACATGATACAACCACTCCATGACCCGGCCGACAACCTCATTGAACGGCCACGTGGCCGTCATTACCGGCGGCAGCAGCGGGATCGGCCTGGCGATTGCGCGCGCCGTCTTGGCCGAAGGGATGGCCGTGGCGATTGCGGCCCGGGATTCGAAGCGGCTCAAGCAGGCCGCGGCGGATTTGGCCGCAGTTTCAGTCTCTGGTGCAAAGAATCCCGGCGCCGCCGTCCTGGCGGTGCCGACCGATGTGGCCAAGTCCGATCACGTCGCGCGACTGATCGACCAGACGATGGCGCGCTTCGGCCGGATCGATCTGCTCGTCAACAACGCCGGCACCTATCGTGAGGGGGACATCGACGAACTGACCGAAGCGGAGTGGGACGAGATGCAGGCCGTGAACCTCAAGGGCGCCTTTCTCTGCACCAGGGCCGTCCTGCCGATCATGAAGCGGCAGCGCTCGGGCTATATCGTGAATATTGCCTCAATCGCCGGCAAGACGGGCTTCGGCGGCGCCTCGGCCTATTGCGCGTCAAAGTTCGGGATGGTGGGACTCACCGAGAGTCTGCTGGAGGAGGGCGTTCCCCACAACATCCGGGCGACGGCGATCTGTCCCGGTTATGTCGCCACACCGATGGTGGCCGGGGTCTCGGTGCCGGTCGGGGAGATGATCCCACCGGAGGATATCGGCCGACTGGTGGTCGGTTTACTCAAACTGGCGCCGGTCACGGTCATCAAAGAGATCGTCGTCCAACGGAAAGGGGCTATTGGATCATGACGGAGAGCGGTGGATCATGACGGAGAGCGGCGACTGATGGCGGCGACAGGTCTCGTGATCCATCCCGTGTATCTCGCACACCATGCCGGCCCCGGCCATCCCGAATCGCCCGAACGGCTCAAGGCGATCGAGGCGCATCTTTTAAAGAGCGGCCTGATGGATCAATTGACCCCGGTGTCCGTGACGCGTCGGAGCGAAGAGGAGGTTGCGCCGTGGAT
>JACQCE010000052.1 GCA_016201765.1 Nitrospirota bacterium | reverse complement strand
TCGGGTGTGCGCTTGCATCACGATGCTATCAGGAATCCCCGCTGTGAAGCGCATGCCATGCCGTCCATGATTCGTCCCCTTCCCAGTGTGAGCCGGCCGGTCCCTTTTCCGGCCGGATTGCTTGTTGCGGCGGGTCTTGCCGTGTTTGCGACCGGGTGCGCCGGGTGGTTTCACCGTTCCTCCGCTCCATCTTCCCCCTACGATCTGGTGGTCACACACGACCGGCGCCTGACGTCGAAGCCGGCCATCATGGAGCTGCCCAATTCCTGGAGCCCCGACGGAAGCCGGCTGGCCGCGACCATCATGGACAGATCGGACATTTATATCGAGATCATCAACGCCAAGAACGGCGATGCGGACCGCCGCAGGCTGCTGCCTCCCTCATCCTTTCACGATTATTACGCCATTTGGAGCCCCGACGGGAGACGCCTCGTCTTCTTCTCGGACCGTTCGGGCAACTTTGACATCTGGACCGTCAACAGCGACGGCTCCGATCTGAAACGGCTGACCGACGACGCCGCCGACGACGTCTACGGCTACTGGAGTCCGGACGGCACGAAGATCGCTTTTCTCTCCACCCGGTCGAGAGAGATGGCGATCTGGGTGATGAACAGCGACGGGACCGGTCAGCATCAGGTCACCGCTGGCGGCAACGGCGACTGGGGCGTCTCCTGGAGCCCGACCGGCAAGCAGATCACGTTCGGATCGATCCGCACGTCGGCGCTGAACCAGCCAAAGCCCAACGTGACCGATACGCTGCCCCCGTCCTTTAAAAATCTGCTGACGCTGGGCATTCCAAGCCAGGCGATCTGGACCGTCGACGTCGACACCCGGCTGCTGAAGCAGCTCACCACCGGGACGGAATCCCACTGGCATCCCATGTGGAGCCCGGACGGCATGAAAATCGCCTATGTGTCGGGCGCGGACAAGGCCGGTTCACGACACGACGGGGGAATGGACATCTGGGTCATGGACAACGACGGCACGCACCCTCAACCGCTGACCTCGGGGCCCCGGTATGAGGCGTTTCCCGTCTGGAGTCCCGACGGGCGGCAACTCGCCTATGAGATCGTCAATCCCGAGGATGGATCGGCCAACATCAGAATCCTGACGTTAAAAAAGGAAAGGCGCCGACCCTGATGATGCGGCCGGCCATTGCACGCCTGAATCGCCGTTCGTCTCCGGGATGGCGCGCGGCCGCGCTCCTGGTGGCGACTGTTCTCGTCCCGGGCTGCGCGCTGCTTCATCAGGCGCCGTTGACCACACCGGGGCTTCATGAAATCCGATTGACGACCAATCCGGGCGATGATTACGCCCCCGTCTTCAGCCCCGATGGGACCAGGATCGCCTACACGGCCTTCGTCAAGGACATCGGCGTCGCCGTCTGGATCATGGACGCGGACGGCCAGCACAAACATCAGATCACACCCCGCACCATGCGGGCCTTCAACCCGACCTGGAATCCCGACGGCACGCGAATCGCGTTTCACGCCAATACACCGGGATTGAACAACATCTGGTCGGTCGGGACGGACGGTCAGGGGATGAAACTCCTGACGACGACCACCAAGGCCCATGACGTCTATCCGACCTGGAGTCCGACCGGCGACAAGATCGCCTTCGTCTCCACGCGCAATGAGGAGGTCGAAGTGTGGACGATGAACACCGACGGCTCCGATCAGGAGATGGTCACCAGCGGCGGCTTCGGCGACTATGTGCCGTCGTGGAATCCCGACGGGAGCAAGATCGCCTTCGCCTCCACGCGGGCCCACAAGGATGAGATCGTCGCCCGCAACGGCGGCAAAGTCCCCGATTACGTCCGGCAGGTCTTTTCCATCGGCGAGGAGCTGGAGGAGCCGACGGGCGACGGGGATATCTTCACCATCGATGTCGCCACCCGGGTCATGACGCAGATCACCACGGACAAGGCGCACGAGTGGCATCCCGCCTGGAGTCCGGACGGCAAATGGATCGCCTATGTCTCCGATAAGGCCGGCAACCGGGACGTCTGGATCATGCGCGCGGACGGAACGGGCCAGCGTCAAATCACCCGCCACCCCAAACAGGATCGCCTGCCCATGTGGAGCCCCGATGGAAAAACCATTGTCTTCACCTCCGACCGCACCGGCAACTGGGACGTCTGGACGGTGGACGTCTCCGCGTTTCTGACGCCATGAGAAAAATAGGGACACATCCCAATTTTTATGCGCCGCCAATGAACAAAAACGTGAAAATGGGACGTGTCCCTATTTTTCTGGCCGGCGCCGCGCTGGCCGGCGGGCTGCTGGCCGGCTGCCAGGCGATCGACGATCTCGGCACCCATTTTGACTTCGCCGGCCAGGGCCGCCATATCGCCTATCTGACCCACGATGCCTCGGACCATTTGACGCCGACCTGGAGCCCTGACGGCGCCCGACTGGCGTTTGTCTCCAATGAATCCGGCGCCTACAAGCTCTGGATGATCAACCGGGACGGCACCGGCCTTCGCCAGCTCACCGCCGGCAAGGGGGACGACCGCTACCCCGCCTGGAGCCCGGACGGGAAGCAGATCGCGTTCACCTCCACGCGCAGCGGCAACTGGGATATCTGGGCGATGGATGCGCCGGCGGCCGCCGATGCGGCTGCGCCCGCTCCGCATCAACTCACGATTCATCCCCTCGCCGATCTGGCGCCGGCCTGGAGCCGGGACGGACAGAAGATCGCGTTTGTTTCGTACCGCGATCTCGAATACAGCATCTACACGATGAACGCCGACGGCGGCGACCAGCGCAAGCTGACGACGGGCGGGAACGGCGACTGGGGCCCGGCCTGGAGTCTGGACGGATCGGCAATCACCTTTGTCTCCACCCGATCCGGCCATGGCGATCTCTACCGGATCCAATCCGATGCGACGCCAAAAGGCCCTTACGCGCGGCTGACTGACACGCCGGAGAGGGACATGATCCCGGCCTTGAGCCCGGATGGCAGCAAGATCGCGTTTGTCTCGGAGCGCAACAAGTCCCGGGACATCTGGGTGATGAACACGGACGGGACCAATCCGGTCCGGGTCACCCACCAGCTCTCCGGCCGCTGGGCGCCGAAATATGACATCAACCATGACTTTATCGAGGGCATCGGCTACTTTTACCTGGCCTGGAGCCCCGACGGCGCCAGCCTGGCCTTCACCGCGGTCGACAAATCCGGCCGGGGGACGATCGCCATCTTTTCGCTCTCATGACCATGAGGAAGTGTGACCACCATGAAAAATAAATCTGTCCCCATTTTTTTCGTCCTGGTTCTGCTGCTCGGCGCGCTGTCAGCCTGCCAGTGGCTCCCCGGCAGGCACGGCGCGCTCACGGTCGACGGCGCCCGCCAGGTGACCAGGCTGGGCGTGGATTCGGTTCCCGTCTACTGGAGCCGCGACGGCGCGACGCTCTATGTCGCCTCGCATCAGGGCGCCTATTGGGAGCTGTGGGCCGTGGAGCCGCAGGGCAGGGAGCCACATCCCGTTCTGGGCCATCCGCCGTTCGACATTTTCAGTCCGTCGTTCAGCCCGGATGAGCAGACCATCGCGTTTTATTCCCGCCGCTCCGGTAACTTCGACATCTGGACCATCTCCAGAACGGGCGAGAATCTGAAACGGTTGACGACCGAATCGGCCGAGGACCGCTGGCCGGCCTGGCGACCGGACGGGCAGAAGATCGCCTTCATCTCCACCCGCGACGGCGAGGTCGGCGTCTGGACGATGAATCCGGACGGCTCGGATCAGGAGCGAATGTTTCACGGGGGCTTCGGCGACTGGTCGCCGGCATGGAGTCCCGACGGGCGGTTTCTGGCCTTCCCGTCCCGGCGGTTTTCCAAGATCAAGGACGTGGTCACCATCGGCCTGCTCTCATCGACGCCGGATGACACATTTGAGCCGGGCCAGAGCCATCTCTGGCGCTACGACACCTCCACCCGCGAAAAGCCCGTCCAGTTGACGGTCGGCGATGCCAACAGTTGGCGGCCGGTCTGGAGCCCCGACGGCCGGCGGATCGCGTTGACATCGGATCAGTCCGGCAATCGGGACATCTGGCTGATGCAGCCGGACGGCACCGGCCTTCGGCAAGTGACGACCCACCCCGCCCATGATCGCAACGCCGTCTGGAGTCCAGACGGTACGCGTCTGGCCTTCGGTTCAAACCGGACGGGCCATTATGAGGTGTGGGCGATTGATGTCCCGAAGCCGTAAGGCCGGCTCTCCCCCCCGAGCGTTCCGGCTCTTCGGCCCGTTCTTCATCCCCCGGTTTTTCATCCCATTAATCGTCTGCGCCGCCGTCATCGGCTGTCTGCATCTGCCGCGGCCGTGGCAAGGGTCGACGCCCTGGTTCACGGTCACCGGCGAGCACGCCATCGCCGCGCTCGACGGCGACCAGTATGTGACCTCCTGGAGCCCGGATGGGACGCAACTGGCGCTCATGCGGAATCTTGACGGCGCCTGGAACGTGTGGACGATGCGGATCGATGGGACGCATCTGCAGCAGCTCACGCACGGGTCGTTGCGTGACGACGCCGCCGCATGGAGCCCGGATGGCCGGCGGCTGGTCTTCACGTCGGACCGGATCAACCGCCTCTGGCCCGATCTGTGGTTGATCGATCCGGAACAACCGGAGGCGCCGGAACGGCTGACGCCCGGTAACGGGAAACATTTTTTTCCGGCGTGGAGTCCGGACGGCGCTCACATCGCGTTCGAGTTTCTCCCCACCGGTCCGCCCTTCAAAGAACTCCGTATCCTGCGCGTGGCCGATCGCGCCGTCCAGGTGCTGTCGACGGACGAGATCCTCCGGTCGCAACTGGCGTGGCGGCCGGACGGAAAAGCCCTGGCGTTTCTCTCAAACCGGACCGGCAACCCGGAGATCTGGATTGCGGAGCTGCCCCCCTTCACCCCGGGCCTGACGCCCCCTCCCTTCGCGCTCCATCAACTCACGCACGATGCCGGGGTCGACCGGGATCCATCGTGGAGTCCGGACGGGCGGTTTATCGCCTTCACCTCGGACCGGTCTGGGAACGAAGACATCTGGGTTGTGGAGGCGCCGGACTTGAGCGCCGCGTCCGCGCCGCGTCCCGAGCCGCAGCAGTTGACGCGCCATCCGGCGAACGATCATTATCCCCGTTGGAGTCCCGACGGCCGGCGCCTCGCCTTCACGTCAAACCGTTCCGGCCGCGAGGAACCCTGGCTGATGACGCTCTCCCCCACTCGGCGGTAGTGGGCCAGTTTCACCCGAAAAATAGGGACACGTCCCAATTTTAGCGAGTCCCTGCTGCTTGTTAGCAACTGACCGTGAAAATTGGGACGTGTCCCTATTTTTGACGTCAAACATGAGGGCAGCAGAAAACTGACCCACTACCCCCCGGGCCGTGACGTTGATTTTCACTCGAAGAGGTGCTAACGTTGTTTCATTGTTCCCGGGGGCCTGATGCGCATCATGACGCCGCTGTGGATAAGAACGGCCGTTGGACTGCTGGGGCTGGGAGGGCTCGTCCTTGCCGCCCCGACGGCCTCTGCCGTCGATCAGACGATCCTGCACACCCCGCCCGCTTCTTATCGGCAGGCGGGCCCCTGCTCGTCCAACATCGGCACCCCCTACCAGGATTCCCAACAAGGTGATGCGGCTCCCACACTCTTCTATCACGGCGGCGAATTGATCAAGATTCTGGCCCTGTTCAAGGAGGGGGATATCCGAGCCGGGAAAAATTGGAATTTGCTGAACGAATTTGGAAACCTTCCGATTACCATGATGACGTTCAATTTCTCCCAAGGAAATCCAATGACCCGACAACCAGGCGCCTATTATGTGTTGTCGCTCACCATTGATCGGCGTCAAGCCATCCCGTCGTTCACATGTTGAGAAGCCTGCTGACAATCCTTTCCGCCGCCATCATCCTTGCTGTTTGTCTTGCCATGGCCGGCTCATCGCAAGCAGCCGGCAAAAATGCGCGTTCATCCGAAGGCCCTCCAAGAGGCTATCGCCAGGTCGTGCCCTGCGACAGCCAGGTGGGCCAGGTCTGGGCGCCGGCCCATGTGTTCGAGCCCTTTACGGGGAATGACGAGCCGATGCTGGGGTTTTATCAGAACCAGCTGGTTGGGATGGTTTACTACCTGAGTGAAACGCACCTCTATCCCCGGCTGTCGGGCGGCGCGCGATGGGGTCTGGGGGGACAGATCAACGCCGCCGTCGATTCCATCACCATCGCCCCCGCCACGCGCCGGCCGAACCGTGACCCCCAAAGCTATGAGATCACCGTCCTTCTCCACCATGATCCGCCGATTGAGGTGAAGTGCGCCGCGAGTAACGCGCCAACCACCAGCCAGGGTCAAAAAGGCGGGAACAAATCCAATTCAGGCGGAGGCACGACTGGAAACCTAGGCGGAACGGGCGGGGGAACGAAACCACCCAAAAAATAAGGCCCGCCTCAGCGAGCCTCTCATCGTCCCATTCTTTTCTTTAGTACTGCTTACCTGTCTACTGTCTACTGTCTACTGTCTACTGTCTACTGTTGCCTCTCATTTCACATCCTTCGCACACCGAAATCCTTTATCAAAACCGGTATGCCAGTTCGGGTCCCGCTGATCCATCGGGAGGAGCTCGACGGGCAGGCGCGCCGCCACTCGCGCAAAGGGATAGACCGGCGTCGCCCAGGAACCGCCCCGCAGCACGGGATGTTTGCCGAACGCGTCGCGCGTGAGCGTGCTGCCCGGATAGGGATGATACCAGTCCGAGACCCACTCGGCGACGTTGCCGATCATGTCGTAGACCCCGTAGGGACTGACATCCTCCGGATAGCTGCCGACGGCTCTGGCCCACTGCAGCCCGGATTCCATGGTGTTCGCTTTGCGGGGATCAACGTCATTGCCCCATGGAAACTGCCGTCCATCGGTTCCCCGCGCCGCCTTTTCCCATTCGGCTTCGGTCGGCAATCGCTTGCCCGCCCAGGCGCAATAGGCCCTGGCATCGTACCAGTCCGTATCGGTCACCGGATGGTTTTCCTCCCCGGGCGGCAGCGTGCCGACCGGCCAGCGCTTGCCCTGCCTCCCCAGCGGATGCTGGGTAAAGTTCCACGTGGCGGGCGCATAGCCCCGCCCGGTTTTCACATAGTCAGCATATTGACGATTCGTCACTTCGTATTGGTCGATATAGAAACTCTTCAGATAGACCGTCCGCTGGGGCAGTTCATCAACGCCGACTTGAATGCCGACCGCGCCGTCGGCCGGCGTGCTGCCCATGAGAAAGTCCCCCGCCGGGACAAGCACCATGCCGGGTGGAGGGTCAGGGGTCAGGGGTAAAGGGGGGAACAATGCGCACGATGAGAGTACAACAGCTACGACCATAACAAGGCTCATGGACCAGAGTGTTTTTTCTTTTCTCCAGGACCCTTGCCCCATGACCCTTGCCCCTCTCACTTCACATTCTGCGCACATCGAAACCCCAGCGACCGGTGCTTGTAATCAGGCGGCTGCGCCAGGTTGCGATTGGTCGCCCTCGACCAAGGTTCGGCGGGCAGGGCCCAGGCGCCGCCTCTCGCCACTTTAAAATGTTCGCCGAACGCCGACCGTTGCAGGGCGCTGCCCGGATAGGGTTTGTACCAGGATGACGTCCATTCCGCCACGTTTCCGCACATGTCATGAAGCCCGTAGGGGCTGTCACCCTGGGGAAAACTGCCGACGGCAGCCGACCATTTCAGCCCGGCTTCCACGCTGTTGCACTTGGCGCCATCGAACTCGTTGCCCCACGGCCAGGCGCGTTGATCCGTCCCTCTCGCCGCCTTTTCCCACTCCTCTTCCGTCGGCAGCCGCTTCCCCCCCCACTCACAATAGGCGTTGGCGTCATACCAGTTGACGTACATCACCGGATAGAGCTCCTGCCCGGGCGGCGGCGTGGGACCCTGCCACCGGTAATAATCGGGATCTTTCGGATCCGCGGGCAACGGCCGGCCCGTGGCTTTTAAAAATTTTGCATACTGCGCGTTCGTCACCTCATAACGGTCGATAGAAAAGGCGGGCACCACCACCTCGTGCTGGGGCAGTTCATCGACCCCGACATGAAACCCGATAAAGGAGGCATCCGCCCGGCTGCCCATCATGAACGGGCCCGCGGGGATCAGCGCCATTTCTTCTTGCGCGGGGGGCGTTTTGGTCTCCGGCTCTCCGCTCACCACCGCCCCCGCCCAGACCGTCACGGCCAAGCCCGCCGCCGCGCCCCATTTCCATTGTCGGTCTCGCATGATCGGTCTGAATCATCTCATGGCTTGCATGGCCGGACGCGCCCGCCGCACGCGCCGTATTATTGATCGCCAAAACCAGGGCTTCTCGGCCGCTGATCGTCACCGCCCGCGCACCAGAAATTCCCTGGGCTCACATCAGCCCCAGGCCCCAACCCATCCGGCCTGTAGAAACAGGTGGCCATCACCACGCCGTGGCACCGCAGATTGCAGCGAAACACATCGGTCTGGGGATTGATCGACGTGTTGCTTTTGTCATAGTACCAGACGGCATAGGGCGCCGTCACACCTTCCACCCCAGCAAACTCATCACTACACTGGGTATTGGTACCAACATCATGATTGGCAAATGTCGGGCCGCCTGTCACACAGCCACCCGCGCTGACCGATTTATGCCCGGTATGAACGTTCGGCCCGGGGGGCGAAAAGTTGAGCAGATGGGTGTCGCTGATTTGGTCATTGAGCCCATCCTCCCCATCCGGCGGCAGGCCGGCAAATCTCCCCGCCCCCGTTTCGTTGCACGGCGGAGTACCGGCGCCGATGACGCAATCGGTGCCGTCGCCGTAAATCGTGTTTCTGGCCTGGGCATTGCTGTGGACGTTGTAATGGCATTCATGGCAATAGGCGCCCGTTCGGACCAGATGGTACATGTGGAGATTCAAATCCCAGGGCGTGTTCCCCGGCTCGTTCGGAGTCGAAGGGTCATCGCTCTTGATCAGCAGGCTGTCCAGTCCGGGTCCCACCAGAGCGGGGCGGCCGAAGAAATTGGTCATCGGATTCGCCGGATCGTAGAGAGCACTCGCGCCGGTCCAATAGGGATCGAACGCCCGGCGATCATGACACTGGAAGCAGAGCAGAAAATTGTTGAAATGGGTGCCGACATTCTGATTCAGTCCGCCGAACCCGTCGGTGCGAAAATCCCGGTTGGGATTGGCGATGTCGGTATTATAGCGGGCCCGGAGCAGCCGGATGTAACTGGAGCCGTGCGGGCCGATCGGCTGGGCCACCCGGCCGTTGACCGGATTGTTGTAGTCGATCGCAAAATTGGGCGACCGGTCGCTGGTCACACGCAGGCTCGACTCGGTGAGCGGCCCGGAGAGCAGCCGGCCTTCAGGGGCGATCGGCAGGTTGCCGGTTGTGCTGGCGCCGAACACGCCGGGGTTCGTAAACCGGTCGAAGTAATTGTTGTTGTGGCAGTCGGTGCATTGGATGGTCAGCGAGGTCAGCTCCAGCACCGAGGTGAGCCCGAAGGCCTCCTTCAACTGGTTGAACAACTGCACCGATCCGTTCCGCCCCGGCCCCACCACCGGATGGAATGATTTGTGCTTGCCCGGGCCGACATAGCGGGTCGTTACGCCGTCCGGATTGGAATCGGTTATCAGCGGCGACCACGTCGGCCGCTGGGTGTTCGCGTACGGGGCGTTGCCCTCGTAGCTGGCGGTGGGCGAACTGGTGTCCGTCGAGACCTCCGACGCCCCGATGCCATACTTGGCGAATTCCAACCGCTTGTTGCTGAACCCTTGATAGCTCAGATCCGGCACGCTCGCCTGTGCGCCCGGCTGGGGATTGGAGCGAAAGATGGTGCCGCCCGGATTGTCGTCGCCGTTGAACAGCGTCGGCACGGCATTGCCGTGGCAGCGGAAGCAGACCTCGTAGACATACGGCTCCCGTTTGCACGGAGCGGGCAGGCACCCCGTTTCATCGGCTTCGATCCCGACGACCTTGTCGTTGTAGGTGATGCCCTTCATCCCCTTCATCCGGCCGGCCGAGCCCGCCACCGTCGGCTTCGTCACCTGATGGGGGTTGTGGCAATCGACGCATTCGATGTGGCGGTGGACCAGATCGTCCGGCTGGCTGATGCCAGGCCCGGCGGGATTCTCATTGCCAGGGACCGGCGGCGCCGGATCGTTGAACTCCACCCCCTCCTGCGGCAGTTTGATGAAAAAGGGTTGATGCGCCCGGACCGTCCCCAGGCCGTCGTCCAGCTGCAGTCTCATGGCGCTGCCGCAATCGGTTTGGGCCGAGGCGATCGGTTTCTGCGGCGGGACGTTCCCCCCCCCCAGTTCCGGCGGCCTGTCGCACGGCGTGTTGACGCCGAGGTTGTGATCCTTGGCAAACTCGGAATAGATGTCCGGAGCGATCCGCTGGCCGTTGGAGGCAAACCCCGTGTTCGCCCCGGCGGGCAGCGTGGGTTGTCCGAACGGCGCCGGTTGAATCACGCCCGGTCCCGTGGTGCTGGGGGAATGGCAGAGGTAACAGGTGTTTTCAATCGCGTCGCCCCCGCCGGGGGTGTCCACCCCTTCACGGTGCAGCCGGATCGCGCCCTGCGCCGTGTGGGGATCATGACAATTCCGGCAGGAGGCCTGGCCGATGTTGATCGTGCCGTTGAAGTCGTACCCGGGATTCGACGGGTGATCGGTTGCCGACGGGTAGGTGGTATGGGTCGCCTTGGAGATGGCGTGGGTGGAGGTGCTGTAGGAGTTGCCCGACACCAGGGTATTGGAATCCTTGTTGTGACAGAAGAAGCAAATCAGCTGCTGTCCCACGCTGTTGGCCGACAAGCCGCTGTTCACGCAGGGATTCGCGGGTTTGGAGCAATCCACAATGGGCGCGCGCAGAAACTTCGGGTAGGTCACCGAATGGGGATTGTGGCAGGAGACGCACTGGACCGAATCATAGACGGCGGGGTTGTTGCCCGCATAGCGGCGCAGCGGGCCGATTCCACAG
>JACQCE010000051.1 GCA_016201765.1 Nitrospirota bacterium | reverse complement strand
CAGGCGGCCACGATCAGTTTGCCCGTAGTGGATCGAGCCGATGGCGCAGCCGCCGATGATTTAACCGACTCCGCGTTCATGAATTGCCATCATAACACAGTCCGCCGCACGGCCGCCGAAAAGGGGACAAAAAGGGGACAGGCTACTTTTTCGGTATTTCCACGCCATCGAGAAAACAACTTATAGCGTGAACCACGAACGTTTCCGATCAATCAAAACCGCTTGAAAAAGTAGCCTGTCCCCTTTTTGCTTGACAGGGGAACGATCGTTCACCTATAATGCCGCTCATGAAGCCGGGCGCTATCGGGAAAAGGGCGGGGGGCGAGGCGGCGCTGCCCGAAAGGATTCGGGCGATCCGGGACTTTCACGAGAGCCAGGGGCGGATGCCCAGCATGGCGGAGGTCTGCCGGCTGGCGGGGTTGCGCTCCAAGCATGCCGCCTGGAAGCTCGTCAACAAGCTGGAGGGGGGCGGGATCATCCGGCGCGACGCCACCGGCCGGTTGACCCCCGGCTCGAAGATGGGAGCGGTGAAACTGCTGGGGACGGTGGAGGCGGGCTTTCCCGGCCCGGCCGAAGAAGGGTTGCTGGAAACCCTGTCGCTCGACACGTGGCTTGTCCGCAACCGGGAGGCGAGCTTTCTGCTCAAAGTGTCCGGCGATTCGATGATTGATGCGGGAATTCTGCCCGGCGATCTGGTGATTGTCGACCGGAGCCGCGCGCCGAAAAATGGTGACGTGGTGGTGGCCGAGGTGGACGCGGCCTGGACGCTCAAACATTTTCGCAAGCAAGGTGACGCGGTGACGCTGCTCCCGGCCAATGCCAAATACGCGCCCATCAAGCCGCGCAGCGAGCTGCGCATCGCGGGCGTGGTGACGTCGGTGATCCGGAGCTATTACTCATCGAGTGAGCCGAAGAAAAGATAGGGCAATCACATGGACACCATTCAGAAATTGGCGATCCTGGGTGAAGGCGCGGCGCAGGAGCATGAGCTGGCGGCGGGACAGTCTGTTCCGGCTGGCCAGGCTGTGCAGGCCGCACCGGGCTGTTTTACGCCATCAAGGTTGCTGACACAGGGAGAGCGGCACCGGAACCCGTCGGTGAGTGGGAAGGGACGATTCCTTCCAGGTGGAATCCACATCAGCCGGGTCGGCGGGGGCCGGACCGTCAAATTGTTGAAAGTGCTGCAGACGAACGTCTGCGAGTTCGACTGTTTCTACTGCGAGCACCGGGCCAGCCGTGACGTCCCCCGCACCTACGTCTCGCCCGATGAGCTGGCGAAGACCTTCATGCAGCTCCATCGCGCGCGGCTGGTCGAGGGGCTGTTTCTCTCCTCCGGCATCACCAAGAAGGTCGACACGATGCAGGAGCGGATCGTCCAGACGGCGGAGCTCCTTCGTCATCGGTATTACTTCAAGGGCTACATCCATTTAAAGGTCATGCCCGGTTCGAGCCCCGCCGCAGTCGAGCGGACGGTGCAACTGGCCGATCGCGTCTCGCTGAATCTGGAGGCGCCGACGCCCAGGCATTTGGCCCGGTTGTCGTCCAGGAAGGAATTTCTTGACGGCATTCTGACCCGGATGGTCTGGATCAACCGGATTACGCAGGCACAACCGGGTCTGGCCCGGGCCGGCCAGATCACCCAGTTCGTCGTGGGGGCGGCGGGGGAGTCCGACCGCGATCTGCTGCAGACGACGGACCGCCTCTATCGCGAGATCAAGTTGCGCCGGGCCTATTTCAGCGCCTTCTCGCCGATTCCCGGCACGCCGCTCGACGGTGTGCCGCCCGCGCCGCTGCTGCGGCAGCACCGGCTCTATCAGGCCGACTGGCTGTTGCGCTTTTACGGTTTTTCGGTCGACGAGCTGGCGTTTGACGAGCAGAGCCATCTGCCGCTGGCGGCCGATCCGAAGCTCGCCTGGGCGTTGCGCCATCCGGAATTTTTCCCGCTGGAACTGTCCACCGCGCCGCCGGAGATGCTGCTGCGCGTGCCGGGTATCGGCCCGCTCTCGGCGAAGCGGGTTGTGGAAGCGCGCCGGACGACGGCGCTCACGGAGCTTGCGCAGCTCACGCGACTGGGCGTCGTCGCCAAACGCGCCGCGCCGTTTCTGCTGATCGGGGGGCGGGCGCCGGCGGTCGTTGCGCGGCCGGCCCATCGACGCATCGCACAACTGGCATTCTGGCCGGCGACGACGCCGGGGGAATCGAGGTGATTATGCAGAGGACCATTCTCCATATCGACATGGACGCCTTTTTTGCATCGGTTGAACAGCAGGCCAATCCGGCGTTGCGGGGCAAGCCGGTGGCCGTCTGCGGGGCGGGCGCCCGCACGGTGGTGATGACCGCCTCCTACGAGGCGCGGGCCTGGGGCGTGAGGACCGGGATGTCGCTGCCCGAGGCCAAAGCGCTCTGTCCCTCGTTGATCGTGGTGGCGGGCCATCATGAGTGGTACACCGAGACGTGCCGCCGGTTGACGGCAATTTGCCGGGACTACACGCCGAACGTGGAGCTCTTCTCGATCGACGAGGCGTTTCTGGATGTGACCGACTCGTTGCTCCTGTTCGGCGGCGCCGAGGCGATCGCCCGCGCCATCAAGACGCGCGTGCGGCATCATCTGGGGCTGACGGCGTCGGTCGGCATCGCCCCCAACAAACTGCTGGCCAAGCTGGCGAGCGGGCTGAAGAAGCCGGACGGCCTGGTCGTCGTCGGCCCGGCGGAGATCCCGCCGCTCATGGA
This sequence comes from Nitrospirota bacterium, assembly GCA_016201765.1. Lineage (GTDB taxonomy): Bacteria > Nitrospirota > Nitrospiria > JACQCE01 > JACQCE01 > JACQCE01. The sequence goes on along the minus strand of JACQCE010000051.1, from coordinate 18,175 downwards.
GCGGTTGCCGGTGCAGGAGCTGTGCGGAATCGGCCCGTCCACCGCCAGGCAATTGGCTGAATTCGGCATCACCACCTGCGGGGCATTGGGGCGGGCGCCGCTTGCGCTGCTGGTCGGCCGGTTCGGAGTCTTCGGCCGGCGGCTCTCCGCCATGGGGCGGGGGGAGGATGACGCGCCCGTGCGGTCGGAGGGTTCGCCGGCGGCCGAAGCGGCGGAGGCCAAATCGGTCGGCCACAGCATGACGCTTGATCGCAATGTGTGGGATCAGGAGCGGTTGGAACGGTATCTCCTGGAGCTGACCGGCATGGTCGGCCGCCGCTTGCGCCGCCACGCGCTGGCCGGCCGGGTGGTGACGGTGACGCTGCGCTATGCGGACTTCACCACGTTTACCCGCCAACAGCGAAGCGGTCACCCGATGAACGATGATGGGGAAATTTATCGCGCCGCCCGGGCGATCCTTCGCGCGCAGTCCTTGACGCAGGCGGTGCGGTTGGTCGGGGTGAGCGTGTCCGGGCTGGTCGGGGAGTCGGCTCAGGAGTCGTTGTTTGACGACTGGCGGCGCCGGCGGCAGTTGCTGGCGGCCTTGGATGCCGTCCACAATCGGCACGGGGACGGGGCGCTGATGTGGGGCGAGTTGCTGGCCCATAACCGCCGGCAGGGGATCGTCATCTCCCCGGCCTGGCGCCCGCAAGGCCTTCGAGACTATAGTTAAACACGTAAATATAACATATTGATTTAAATAGTTTTATGTTACTGTATTGACAGTAATCATGGTTGTGGTGTATAAATGATTTGGCACTCTAGCTAATCGAGTGCTAATTGGTGTTTTTCAGGAATGGAGCATCAGCCAAATACAGGATAAAAGGGAGGAGAAGAGATGGCGCTATTGGTGAGACGCGAGCCCGGACGGGCGCTTGGAGACGTGAGACAGTGGGAACCCTTTCGTGAACTGCGGACAATCCATGATGAGATGGATCGATTTTTCGCCTCGCTGTGGCCCAGGACGGCGGAGTATGAGGCGGGCGTCGGCCCGGCGGCATGGGTGCCGGCCCTTGATGTCCATGAAGAGAAGGATGGCTATGTCATCAAGGCGGAGTTGCCGGGTGTGAAGCGGGAGGATGTCTCCCTGTCGTTGGAGGACGATGTGCTGACGATCAAGGGGGAGCGGCGCGATGAGAAGGAGGAGAAGCGGGAAGGATTCCTCCGGAGGGAACGCGTTTATGGGACGTTCCAGCGCGCCCTGCAACTGCCGCAGTCGGTGAAGGGTGATGCCGTCAACGCGGAATTCAAGGACGGCATTCTCAAGATCACGCTGCCGAAGGCGGACACCGCCAAAACCCGCGAGATCAAGATCGACGTCAAGTAATCGACGCGGTGGACACGACCGGCGGAATCCTGGCAACAGGGTTCCGCCGGTTTTTTTGTGCCCCAATGTGACAGGAGTGCTTTTTTGCTTCCCTCTCCCCCCTGGCGGGGGAGAGGGCGGGGTGAGGGGGGAGCGTTACTTTGCAACCGCCTGCTGGAGCATCGAGAGGACAACGCGGCCGGTCTGGAAAAATTCCTCGAGTAACAGATATTCGCCCGTGGTATGAATCTCCCGCATGCCGGTGCCGAGATTGGCGATCCGCAGACCGTGGCTGTTGAAGACGTTCGCGTCGCAGCCGCCGCCGGTTGACTCGCATTTGACCGTCGCCTTCGTCTGGCGGGCCGCCTCCAGCACCCACTGGACGACCGGCGCCTGATCGCCGAGCCGCATCCGGTTGTAGTCGCGGGTGACCTTCGCCTCGATCTGCGCCTGTATCGCGTCCGTTCCAGACCGGACGGCCCGGGCCGCGGCCGCGTCGTGAAAGCAACGGACCATGTGAGATGACTGGGCGGCCAGTTTCTCTTCGTCATGGCTGCGCGCCTCGCCGCGCAGGGTCACGCGGTCGGGCACGATGTTGACCGCCGTGCCGCCCTCGATCAGGCCGATATTCGCGGTCGTTTCATGATCGATCCGGCCTAACCGCATCCGCGCGATCGCCTCCGCCGCCACCTGAATCGCGCTCAAGCCCCGTTCGGGACAGACGCCGGCGTGGGCCGCCCGCCCGCTGACGGTCACTTCCAGCTTGTCGGCGGCCGGCCCTCTGACGAAGAGGCTGGAGGCCGGGCCGGAGTCGAGCACCAACCCGTCCCGGGCGGCGAGCCTGGACAGATGGAGCGCCTTGGCGCCCATCAATCCCGACTCTTCACAGATGGTGAAGACCACTTCGATCGGCGGGTGGGGGAGTTTGCGCTCCCGCAGCGTGCGGAGCACCTCCAGAATGATCGCCAGGCCCGACTTGTCATCCGCGCCCAGAATGGTGGAGCCGTCGCTCCGGATCCGCTGCCCTTCGCGAACCGGCCGGACGCCGCGGCCGGGCGAGACGGTGTCCATGTGGGCGGAGAGCAGCACCGCCGGTCCCCGGCCGGTGCCGGCGAAACGGGCGAAGACGTTGCCGGCGTTCCCGCCGACGGCCGAGCCCGCCTCGTCCATCGTCACGTCGCCGCCGAGCGCGCGCAGTTGGCCGATCAGATGCTCGGCGATCTCCCGTTCCTCGAACGACGGGCTGTCGATCCGGGCGAGCGTCACAAAGGTGTCGGTCATGCGTTCGGGTTCGATCATCATCTGTGGGGGCCCGTGCGGCAGAAGTGATGAAGGGTCATCGGGATGAATTCCCCAAAAGCGTGGCTTTTGGGTTGGCGATGCCCCCACGCCCCGAGCCATCGTTTTTCCCCATCGGCCACGCATTGCCCAAGCTGCAAGTTTATCATCGATTCTTTCCCGGCTGCTCCCGAAACATGCCCTGTTCGGACCGCACGAAGCCGAACTTTTGATAAAAGCCGAACTTGTCCCGCGTATTGAGCCAGAATTTTTCCACTCTGGACAGCACCGGATGCGCCAGGATCCGGTTCATCAGCTCCTCGCCGACGCCGCGGCCTTGATAGTCGGGATGCACGACCACGTCCCACAGCGTCGCCCGGTAGATGCCGTCGGTCAGCACGCGGGCGAAACCGATCAATCGCGGTCCATCCCACGCCGAAAAGTGATAGTCGGTGTGCGCGAGCATCGTGCGGATGCCGTCGGCCGTGCGGCCGCGGGCCCAGGGCGCGTGTTCGTAGAGCGCCTGCAGTGCGGACGGGTCGACTGCGGCGCCTTCCTTGATCTCGATGGCCATGAACAGGTGTCCTTATCATAATCGCGCCCCGGGATCAATGCATGCCCTCTTTTGGTAGTGGGTCAGTTTCATGGATTCAACCGTGGCAAAAATAGGGACACGTCCCAATTTCATCATGCTGCGCGTGGCGATCAACGGAATTGGGACGTGTCCCCATTTTTGAGACAGGTCACGGTGAAACTGACCCACTACCCCTCTTTTCAAGAGTGACTGAATCAGGTAGTATGCCGGAAGGACTGATGCCGCATTTTGAATTCATTCGCGATCTGGTGGTGATCTTCGGCGTGTCGGTGGCCGTGGTGCTGGTCTTTCACCGCCTGCGCCTGCCGTCGATTGCGGGCTTTTTGCTGGCCGGCGCGCTGGTCGGCCCGTCCGGGCTGAACCTGGTGGACGACACGGCCCGCGTGGAATTGCTGGCCGAGGTGGGCGTCGCCCTTCTGCTCTTTTCGATCGGGCTGGACATTTCGCTGGCCCGTCTGGCCCGCATCCGCGTCTTTGCGCTCAGCGGCGGCGGTCTGCAAGTCGCGCTGACCGTGGCGGTGACTGCCGCGGCCGTCATTATGCTCTCCAGGACGTCGCTGCAGGCCGCGATCTTCTGGGGATTTCTGGTCGCATTGAGCAGCACGGCGATCGTGCTCCGCATCCTCATGGAGCGGGGAGAGCTGGACGCCCCGCACGGGCGGCTGGCGCTGGCGATTCTGATTTTTCAGGATTTGATCGTCGTGCCGATGATGCTGGTCCTGCCGCTGTTGGGCGGACAACTCGGCGGCGGGGCGTCGGACGTGGCGCTGACGCTGGGCCGGTCGGTGCTGCTGATCGGGGCGATTCTGCTGGCCGCGCGCTGGCTGGTGCCCAAGGCGCTGGGGGTGGTGGTGCGCGCCCGCAGCCGGGAACTGTTCGTCATCGCCATTTTGTTGATTTGCGCGAGCATTGCCTGGGTGGCCGACACGCAGGGGCTGTCCCTCGCACTGGGCGCGTTCATCGCCGGGATGGTCATCTCCGAATCGGAATACAGCCATCAGGCGCTGGCCGACATCATGCCGTTTCGCGACAGTTTCATCAGCCTTTTTTTCGTCTCGATCGGCATGCTGTTTGATCTCCGGTCGTTCATGACCGCGTGGCCGGTGTTGCTGCTGACGACGGTCGGGGTGCTGGCGCTGAAGGCGGGAGTCGCCGGGGGGGTGACGCTGGCGCTGGGCTATCCCATCCGGGTTGCCGCGCTGGTGGGACTGACGCTGTCGCAGGTGGGGGAGTTTTCGTTCGTCATGGCCCAGGCCGGCCAGCACTATGGCTTGCTGACCCCGTACGGCTACCAGCTGTTTCTGGCGATTTCGATCCTGACGATGATTGTGACGCCCGTATTGATTCAGTGGGGGCCCGCGGTGCTGATGCGGGCCGGATCAGCGGCGCCGTTGCCGGCCTGGTTGAGCCGGGAGCCGCCCGCCGATGCGCTCTCTCCGACGGCCCAACATCAGGATCACGTCATCATCGCCGGATTCGGCTTGAACGGCCGTAACCTGGCGCGCGTCCTCAAGGAAGCGGACATTCCCTATGTCGTCGTCGACCTGTACGCCGACACGATCCGCCGGGGCCAGGAACAGGGCGAGCCGATCTATTACGGCGACGTCACGCAGCGCGAGGTGCTGGAGCGGATGGGCATCGAGCGGGCGCGGCTGCTGGTGCTGGCGGTCTCGGACCCCTTTGCGACCCGCCGGGTCATCCCCGTGGCCCGGCAGGCCAATCCGGAAATCCATATTGTCGCGCGGACCCGCTATGTGCGCGAGGTGCAGGAGCTGCTCCGGATCGGCGCGGACGAGGTGGTGCCCGAGGAGTTCGAAACGTCACTGGAAATCTTTGAGCTGGTGCTGCGCGAATACGGTGTCTCGCCGCGGGAAATCAAACGCAAGCAGGAGGAGGTGCGCCGCGAGGGCTACGCACGGTTGCGGCGTGAGGCGACGGTCCCCTATACGGGGCACGGCGAGCTGCCGATCGAAGTGGACGTCCATTATCAGCCCGTGCCGGGCGGGTCGCCGATCATCGGCCGCCGGCTGGCCGACCTGCGGCTGCACGACTACGGCGGGGTCCATGTGCCGGCGATCATCCGGCAGGGACAGACGCATGCGGGCCCCGGCAGCGACTGGCGGCTCGAGGCGGACGATTGCCTGGTGATGACCGGCGCGCGCGAGGCGATCGGCCGTGCGATTCGCGCCCTGGAACGGCACGGCGATTTGCCGGTTATTTGATGTGGGGGCCTGTGCGGAAGAGGCGAGGAAAGGTCCTCCATTGCCCCCACGCCCCGGGCCACCGCTGGTTTCTCATCGGCCGCCAGTAGCCCTTGGTTTTCTCCGGCCCGTGCGGAAAGAATAATTCCCCAAAAGCGTTGCTTTTGGGTTGGCGATGCCCCCGCACTCCAAGCCCCGGTAGTGGGTCAGTTTGATGGATTCCACCGTGGCAAAAATAGGGACACGTCCCAATTTCGTTGCGTGCCGTGCGTCGCACGAGGAAATTGGGACGTGTCCCTATTTTTGAGTCGGTCGCGGTGAAACTGACCCACTACCCGAGCCCCCCCGCCTTGACAGCTTTCCGGAACCTGTTACCCTTTTCATCGATAGGGGCCCCGTCGATCGCGTCGGCCGGCGGAGCCGCCCCCGCCGCCACCCATGGACAAAGAGAAAAAACTCGGCCTGGGGGAAATCCTCGTGCTGGAAAAGGTGATCGAGCCGGAAGAGCTCGATCAACTGCTTGACACCCAGCAGCGCGACCACAAGCCGTTGGGCCAGATTTGCGTGGAGCGGGGGTTACTCTCGCCCCACGGCCTCAAGCACGTTCTGAAAAAATACCATCGCAGGATGCGGCTGGGCGAGGTGCTGCTGACCATGGGGTTGATCGGCCCGCAGCAGCTCGATCAGGCGCTCGAAGAATTGGGGCGTTCGAAAAGACGGCTCGGCGAATTTCTGATCGAACGCGGCATCCTCTCCGAAGATGACATCACGATGGCCTTGAGCGAGCAGCTCGACATCCCCCGCGTGATTCCGGATCTGGCGCTCATCGATGTCAAAATGCTGGAGGGCGTCAGCCACCGGTTTCTGGGGGCGCACCAGGCGCTGCCGGCGTTCAAGAATCCCAACGGCGCGATCACCGTCATCATGAGCGATCCGCTCCGCGAGGAGACGCTGCGCGATCTGGAATTGTTCTTCAAATGCCCGATCCTGCCCGCGCTGGCCACCCGGTCCGAAATCACCGACGCGCTCCGGCAGTTGCAGGAGCAGTCGACCCTCAAGGGGCTGGCGCAGCCGCCCGATCTCGAGTTCAAGGTCCAGAAGGAGCTCATGATCGAGGAGGGCGGGCTCTCGGACAATGAAAGCCGAACCGTCTCGGTCGTCAACTATCTGATCTCGCGCGCCATTCGCGACGGCGCGAGCGACATCCACATCGAACCGCAGGCCGCCCGCATCCGGGTCCGGTACCGGATCGACGGCGTCATGCACGCGAAGACGGATCTGCCCAAGGACCTTGGCCCGCCGATCGCCTCGCGCATCAAGGCGCTGTGCGGCCTCGACATCACCGAGCGGCGGCGGTATCAGGACGGCCGGATCGAGGCGCAGATCTCCGGGCGCGATTATGATTTGCGCATTTCGACCTATCCGTCGCTCTATGGCGAAAATTTGGTCATTCGGGTGTTGCAACGGCAGACGCTGCTGGTCACGCTCGAACAGCTGGGTTTCTCTCCCTCGACGCGACAGCAATATACCCGGTTGATGGGCACGCCCTCCGGCGTCATTCTCGTGACCGGTCCGACCGGCAGCGGCAAAACGACCACGCTCTACGCGTCGCTGACCTCGTTGGTCAACAAGGGGCTGGCGGTCGTGACCGTCGAGGACCCGATCGAATACGCCATCGAAGGCGTGGTCCAGGCGGCGTACGAGGGCAAGCTCGGCGTCGCCCACAAGGACTACATCAAGGCGATGATGCGCCAGGATCCCGACGTGATCATGATCGGCGAGATCCGGGACGCCGAGACGGCCGGGAGCGCCATCCAGGTGTCGCTGACCGGCCACAAGGTCTTTTCCACGTTTCACACCGACGACACCGTGGGGGCCCTGATCCGCCTGCTCGACATGGAGATTGAGCCGTACCTGGTCGCCTCCACCGTGACGGCGGTCCTGTCCCAGCGGCTGGTCCGCGTCATCTGCCGCTACTGCCGCGAGGAGGAGCGGCCCAACGCCACGCAGCTTGCCGCCTTCGGCCTGGAGCCGGAGCACATCGCCTCCTATCCGTTTTTTCGCGGCCACGGCTGTCCCAAATGCCACCAGACCGGCTACAAGGGGCGCACGGCCATTCACGAGCTGCTGGTTGTGACCGACCCGATCCGGGAGGCGGTGCTGGCCAGGAAAACGGCCACCGACGTTCGGACGGTCGCCATCAACCGGGGGCGTCTGGTCACGTTGCGCGAGGACGGTCTCTACAAAGCCATCAAGGGCGTGACGACCCTGGAGGAGATTGAACGGGTGGTGCCCCAGTATTCAGACGAGACGACCCGTCGCACGGTGACCCAGGTGCTGGAGCTGTGCGGCGACTCGAATCCTGCCGGCGCCGAGGGCCGGGGATCGGCCCCGACGCGGACGCACGACGAATCGTTGCCGGAGCCGCTCTTCCAGGTCTCGGTCAACTGCGGGGATTTGCGGCAGGAACGCGACCGGCTCGTGCGGCTGTACCAGGAGTATCAGCGTGTGGCGCGTCCCCGCAACCGGATGGCGATCCGGGAGTTCATGGCCCAACTGGTCGACCATATTCAACAGGCGGTCAACGGCCACGGCGGCGCCGACGCCGTCCTCTCCATCCGCTACAAGGGCGGCACCGAACGGATTTTCATGGAATTGCCGTCAACAGAACCGAAGGAAGTCACGCCGAAGCCGGCCGAGACCGCGCCGGTTTGATGCCCCACTGGATGTGATGATGCCGTTGCGAGCGCGCCGCCGATCATGTCCATCACCGTAAAGCGACTGATGATCCGGCTGGCGCTGCTGTCCGTGCTGGCGGCCGTCTCGGCCGCGGCATTCGGCTGTGATCCGGGCGGGGAGATGATGCTGCCCGACGAACTGGTCGGGACCTGGACAACAACCGCGCCGGCCTACGCAGGCCACTCGTTGCGCCTGTCGAGCACGACCGTCGGGTTTGGGGCCGACGGCGGCGACTCAATCTATCCGATTCGGCGCGTCACGCATGAACAGGAACTCGGCCGGCTGCTCTACACCGTCACCTACACCGACCAGGCCGATCAGGCCGTCTCGTTCTATTATGATCCGGCCGACGGCGGCACGATCACGTTGAAGAACCAGCGTGAGTTTTATTGGAAGAAGGAGGGATAGGCGATGCCGTTACTGAAGTCACAACGCAAGCGCTGGCTGGTGGACGAATTTCAATACCGCCTGCTGGCGTTCAACCTCGTCTATTTCTTCATCATCCTGGTGGCCCTGGCGGCGGCGCTGTTCGTGCCCTTGATGATCAAACTCGACAACAGCACGCTGCCGATCGCCGAGCGGGAGGAGGTGGCGAATCTGATCCTCTCCCTGCACACCACGTTGTGGCCGACCATTGCGGTCATTTTCGTCCTGCTGGCGGCCCACTCGGTGCTGGTGTCGCATCGCATCGCCGGGGCGCTTTACCGGTTCCGGGCCGTCTTCCGGGAGATCGCGCAGGGCAATTTTTCCATTCGGGCGACGCTTCGCAAGCGGGATTACCTGCTCAAGGAGGCGGCGGAGCTCAACGCCATGATCGAGGCCGTGGGCGGCCGTTTTGCCGCCGCCGCGGGCCATTCCGTCCTACTGCACGAGCGGATCGCCGGACTAAAGGCATCGTTGCAACGGGGCGAGCTGGAGGCCTGTCAACGGCAACTGGGCGGGATCGACGAGCCATTGGGCCGCCTGCGGACGGCATTGGCGCCGCTTGCCGCGGCCGATGGACGATCCGGGAGGGACGTGGTGAACGGCTCGGCGCCATCGGCGGCGTCGGCCAACAGAGCAACCGACGCGAAGGATGAACGTGCTGAACGCTAATCGGGGTTACACGCTGCTGGAGTTGTTGCTGGTCGTGCTGATCGTGGCGATTCTGGCCACCGTGGCGCTGCCCGTGTATACCAAGTTCATCAACAAGGCGCGGAGCGTGCAGGCCGTCGGCGAGATTAGTGCGCTGGAGAAGGAGATCATGATGTACGTCTACGGGGACTCGGCCCAACGGCTGCCGTCGAGGCTGAACCAGCTGACGAGGGGCAACCTCATCGACCCGTGGGGTCGCACCTACCAGTATGTGCCGTTCAGCCCTGGGACGTCGGCCCCGCGGCGGTCGGACCGGTTTTCAGTCTCCTTGAACACCGATTACGACCTGTACAGTCTGGGCGAGGACGGGGAGAGCGCCGCCTCCCTGACCGCGATCACCAGCCTGGACGATGTGGTCCGGGCCGGCAACGGCGGCTACATCGGATTGGTCTCGGAATACTGACGCGCGGACGGCCGTCCCCCGGACACTCTTACCGTCATTCAAGCGGAGAATGGAAAATGGAGAATAGAGGATAGATTACTCAATCCATTCTCCATTTTCTATTTTCCATTTTCCATTCTCTGCTTTGATCTTTTCTTCCTTCTGAAACAGTTCACTGTGTGATCATTCACCATCCCCACCGCCTGCATGTGGGCGTAGACCACCGTGGGGCCGAGGAACTTGAAGCCCCGCGTTTTTAAATCCTTTGCCCATGCCACGGTTTCATCGATGTACGGCGGATAATCCTTCAAGGTCCGAAAGTGATGGACGATCGGTTTGCCGTCGACCCACGACCACATATACCTGGCGAAGGTGCCGTGCTCGCGCCGCACGTCAAGCAGGCGCTGCGCGTTGTTGATCGCCGCCTCGATCTTCTGCCGGTTGCGGATGATGCCGGCGTCTTTGAGCAAACGGGCGACGTCGCGGCGACCGAACCGGGCGACCTTGCGATAATCGAAGCGGGCAAAGGCTTTGCGGAAATTCTCCCGCTTGTAGAGAACCGTCCGCCAGGAGAGGCCGGCCTGGAACACCTCCAGCACCAGAAACTCATAAATCTTCCTGTCGTCATGCACCGGCACGCCCCATTCCTCATCGTGATAGGCGAGCATGAGCGGATCGTCCGCCGAGGGCCAGGGACATCGGATGCGGGGGGTGAGGGGCCGGGGGACTGGCATGGCGCAGGATTATACGCGCAGGTGATCGACGCGCACAAGCCCGCGGGGATTTGATCTGTCGTGCGGGACGTGTGATAATGCCCCGCGAGTTGACCGGACGAGGCGCGTGCGCGGCTTTCGTTCCGCGGAAGGAGGCAAGATGAAGCGGTTCGCCGGCCCGTTGTTTTGCATCAGTCTGTTGCTGACCTCCTGTGCGAAGGGGTGCGGCCGGGATTCGCAGCCGCCGGTCGCTCGTCCGCCATCGGCCTTCACGCTGAGCCTGGCTGTGGTCGCCAACGGTCTGGCCAAGCCGATCGGCGTGTACAGCGCCGCGGGAGATGACCGGCTCTTCATCATCGAGAAGGCCGGCCGCATCCGGATCGTCCAACCGGCCGGCTCCGATGGGGCCGTCCTGCCAGAGCCCTTTCTCGATCTGACCGACCGCGTGGAATCCGGCGCGAATGAGACCGGATTGCTGGGAGTGGCGTTTCATCCGAACTACGCCACGACGGGCACGTTGTATGTCAATTACACCGCCACGGTCGGCGGGGCGCTCGAGACCCGCATCTCGCGTTTCTCGGTTACGGCCAACCGCAATGTCGTGAATGCCAAGACCGAAAAGATCCTCCTCACGGTTCCCCAGCCCTTTCCCAACCACAACGCCGGCGATCTGCATTTCGGCCCGGACGGCGATCTCTACATCCCGCTCGGCGACGGCGGCTCCGGGGGCGACCCGAACAACAACGCGCAGACGATGACCACCCTGCTGGGCAAGATCATGCGGATCGACGTCGACGCGCGCGCCGGCTCGCCGCCCGATTGCGTGGGGGGGGGTGCGGGCGGCTACACCGTTCCCAGGACGAATCCGTTTATCGACGGGCCGGGGAAGTCCTGCGATGAAATCTGGGCCCTGGGGTTGCGCAACCCGTGGCGGTCGAGCTTCGACCGGGTGACGGGTGACTTTTATATTGCCGACGTGGGCCAGGAGAAGTGGGAGGAGATCGATCTGCAACCGGCCGGCGATCCGGGCGGGGAGAATTACGGCTGGCGCTGCTATGAAGGCACCCACGAGTACAACGCCGCCGGCTGTGAGTCGGTGGAGAACGACACCGCGCCGATCTTCGAATATCCCCATGAGGGCGGCCATTGCTCGGTCATCGGCGGCTACGTCTACCGGGGCGCACGCTACCCGGTGCTGGCGGGCCGGTATCTGTTCACCGATTATTGCAGCGGGACCTTTTGGGATCTGGCCCCGAATAATGCCGGAGGCTGGACGGCGACGCCGCACACCAATCTGGCCGCGATGGGCTACACCTCCTTCGGCCAGGATGCGGCGGGCGAGATCTACGTGGTGAACATCGAGAACGGCACCCTCTACCGGGTGCAGGCGGACGAGCCGGGCGCTGAGCGCCGGAACTGAGGGGGGAGCGCGGGAGATGAGGGGAGGGTTTCAGTGATGATACGCAACGGAAATAGGAGACGAGGATGAAGAGACGATGGGTGATGCAACTGGGAGCAGTGGTGGGAATCTGTGTGTGGGCGTCGGCGGGCGCCTGGGCGCAGGAGCTGGGCGACCGGCCCTTTCCTCCTCAAATTCGCGTCACGGCGGAGGCCTCCATCGAGGCCAGACCCGACCGCGCCACGATTGATCTCGGCGTGGTCACGGAAGCGGCCACGGCGCAGACCGCCGGCGCGCAGAACGCCAAGCGGGTCGAGGCGGTCCTGGCATCGCTGCGCGCCGTGCTCTCCGCCTCCCCGGGCGGAACCCCGGGCGGATCCACGGCCGGATCGGAGTCGGAGATCACCACGATCGCCTATGCGCTTGATCCCGTCTACACCCGTCCCAAGCCGGGCGGCGCGGCGATCATCTCCGGTTACTCCGCCTCCAACGTGGTGCGGGTGACGACGGACGATCTGTCCCAGGTGGGGCGTCTCATCGACGGCGCCATGGGCGCGGGCGCCAACCGGGTGAACCGGCTGGTCTTTGCGCTCAAGGACGACCAGCCGTTGGTGACCAGGGCGCTGGAGCAGGCGTCGGTTCGCGCGAAGAGCAAGGCCGAGGCGATCGCGGCCGCGCTGGGTGTGAAGATCGTCCGCGTCCTGCAGGTGGAGGAAAACGGTCCGGCGGTCCGTCCGGTCGAATCGATGCTGAGGTTCAGCGCGGCCGCGGAACCCGCCACGCCGGTGGAGCCCGGCACGGTGGACGTCACCGCAACCGTGACGCTGACCGTGGAAATCGGAAAATAGGGGGAAGCGAGGCCCGGTGATCAGCTGACAACCGAAGCGGCCGTCCCCCAGACAAGGAGGCCTGTATGGCAAGTCGAACTGTTGGAACGGGTCTGATCGCGTGGCTGGTTGCGGGCCTGTTGGTGATCGGCGCATGGCCCCCCGCGATGGAGGCCGCCGCACATGAGCCCTCCCAGCCGGGTTCGGCTTCCGACGCTCGAGTACGGCTCGATCTGAAGCCGGACCAGCGTGAGGCGATCAAGCTGACCATGCGCGAGCATCTCGAGACCCTCGAGGCCATTGTCGCGGCGCTCGGCCGGCAGGATTACCGCAAGGCGGCCGACATCGCTCATCTCGAGCTCGGCTTTCCGAAACACCACGAAGCGATGCAGCGGGAGCAGGGCGCCGCGCTGCCGAAGCGCTATCAAGAACTGGCCATCGAGCATCATCAGGCGGCGGAAACGCTGGCCGAGGCGATCGCGACACACGAGATGACGCCGATCCTGCGGCAACTCGAGAACACCATCCGGGCCTGCACCGCCTGCCACAAGGCGTACCGATTGTGACGTGATCGTGCGGCCATTCGTGTTGCGCGAATTGACCGGACTGGCGGCGTTATTTCTCAAGCTGGGCACGATCGGTTTCGGCGGCCCCGCGGCCCACATCGCCCTGATGCACGATGAAGTCGTCCGGCGGCGCGGGTGGCTGACCGGGCAGGAATTTCTCGATCTCGTCGGCGCGACCAATCTGATCCCCGGCCCGAACTCCACCGAGATGGCGATCCACATCGGCTTCCGGCGCGCGGGCTGGCCGGGCCTGATCGTCGGAGGGCTCTGCTTCATCCTGCCCGCCATGCTCATCGTCATGGCGCTGGCGTGGGTCTACGTCCGATTCGGCTCAATGCCGCAGGCCGGGTGGCTGCTCGACGGGGTCAAGCCCGTCGTCATCGCCGTGATCATCCAGGCCATCTGGAGCCTGGGGCGGCAGGCGGTCAAGGGGCCGCTCCTGGCCGTCATCGGATCCGCCGTCCTCCTCTTGGTCCTCTTGGGGGTGAATGAGATTCTGCTGCTCGTGGCGGGTGGACTGGTCGCCATGATCGGCCTGAACCTGGAACGATGGAGGGGGAGGGGCATGGGACTGGCGCTTGCGCCGCCTCTGGCGGCGGGAGGTCTGCTTGCCTCGTCCGCCGCCACGGCGACCGCCTTCAGCCTGTCGCTGCTGTTTGTCACCTTCCTGAAGATCGGCGCGGTGCTCTATGGCAGCGGCTACGTGCTGCTGGCCTTTTTGCACGCCGATTTTGTCGGCCGCTTCGGCTGGCTGACCGACCGGCAGTTGATGGACGCCGTGGCCGTCGGGCAGGTCACGCCCGGCCCGCTCTTCACCACGGCCACGTTCATCGGCTATCTGCTCGGCGGCGCACCGGGCGCGCTGCTGGCGACGCTGGGGATCTTTCTTCCCGCGTTCATCTTCGTCGCGCTGTCCAATCCGCTGATTTCCCGGATGCGCCGGTCGCCGTGGATCGGCGGTCTGCTCGACGGCGTCAACGCGGCGTCGCTTGGCCTGATGGCGGCGGTGACCTGGCAGTTGGGCCGGACGGCGGTGACCGCCCCGATCACGCTTTTGATCGCCGCCGTTTCCTTCGTTCTTCTGGTGCGGTACAAGCTCAATCCGACCTGGTTGATCGCCGGCGGCGCGGCGATCGGTGTGTTGAGCGGGCTGTGATCCGGGAAAATCCCGCCGCGCGCCTTGACTAATGCGGCACGGCGAGATAGGGTAGCCTCGTTTTTTCGCCTTCCACCATCAGGTTGTCCATGGGTGATGCGACGGCCTCCAGGCTTCTCCCGGACCGGCAGTTCCAGCCGGACACCCCATCTCTGGGCCCGATCCAGTTAATCGTTCACGAGAGTCATTCGGAGGCCATGCACCCATGACGCTCCACCCGCCGTCTCGCTTGGCCCGCATCGGGTGGATTGGCCTGTTCACGGGGATCTATTTCATCATCGGCAAGTTTGGGCTGATGCTGGCCTATGCCCATCCCAGCGCGTCGGCCGTCTGGCCCGGGACGGGCCTTTCGCTTGCGGCGTTGCTGCTGGCGGGCTATTGGCTCTGGCCCGGTATTTTTGTAGGCGCGTTTTTTGTGAATCTTACCACGGCAGGCAATCTGGCGACCTCGCTCGGCATCGCGACGGGCAACACGCTGGAAGGTCTGGTGGGCGCCTGGCTGGTGAATGAATTTGCCAATGGGCGCAACGCCTTTGATTCTCCCCGGCATATTGTGAAATTCCTGGTGTTGGCCGGACTGGTCGGCACGATGGTCAGCGCCACGGTCGGCGTGACCAGTCTGACGCTCGGCGGTTTTGCCCGTTGGTCCGACGCTCCGTCCCTCTGGCTGACCTGGTGGTGGGGCGACGCGGTCGGCGCGCTGGTGATGGGGCCGTTGCTGCTGCTGTGGAGCCAGGATCTCCGTGTGCGATGGTCCCGGCGTCAACTGTTGGAGGCCGTCCTGCTTCTGGCGGCCTTGTTTTTGGTCGGGCAGGTGGTGTTCGGCGGGTTGGCGCCGGGCATCAACAATCAGCCGCTCGAGTTTCTGGCCATTCCGATCCTGGTCTGGGCCGGCTTTCGATTCGGCCTGCGTGAAACGGCCACGGTGATCTTCCTCTTGTCCTGCATGGCCGTGTGGGGCACCGTGCACGGGTTCGGTCCATTTGTCAGGGAGTCGCCGGACGCGTCGCTGCTGGTGTTGCAGGCCTTCATGGGCGTCATGGGCCTGATGGCGTTGACGCTGGCGGCCGTCGTCGCCCAGCAAAAACGATCCGAAGAGGCCCGCCTCCAACTGCTCACGCGCGAGCGGCAGGCCCGGGCGGAGGCGGAGGCCAAACAGCAACGCATTGTGACCCTTCTGGAAAGCATGACGGAGATGTTTGTGGCGCTCGACCACGAGTGGCGCATCAGCTACCTGAACCGATCGGTCGAGGGTCTCTTAAAGAAGATGGGGCGCACGCGAGACGGACTGGTTGGGAAAAACCTTTGGGAGCTGTTTCCTGGGCTGCTGGACTCCACCTTTTATCAGGAATGTCACCGCGCCATGGCGGAGCGCATGGCGGTCAAGTTTGAGCAATGCTGGCCGCCGATGGATGCCTGGTTTGAGGTGCGGATCTATCCGTCCGAAAAAGGACTCTCCATCTACGCGCAGGATATCACGGAGCAGAAAGCCCAGACCACCCAGCTTGAATACCGGGCCATGCATGACCCGTTGACCCGTCTGCCCAACCGCCGGCTGTTCTACGACCGGTTCCAGCAGGCGCTGCTGGCCGGCGAACGGGAAGCGAAGCCGGTGTCGCTGTTGATGGTCGATCTGAACCATTTTAAGGAAATCAACGACACCTTCGGCCATCAAGGCGGCGATCTGTTGCTCAGAGAGGCGGGGTTGCGCCTGCAGAGCACGTTGCGGGATTCCGATACGGCGGCGCGCCTGGGCGGCGATGAGTTTGCCATCGTGCTGTCGAACACCGATGCGGAGGGGGCGGGAACGGCGGCCCGGAAAGTGCTGGGCGCGTTGGAGACGCCGATCCAGCTTGAAAAACAGTCGGTGACGATCGGCGCGAGCATCGGCATCGCCCTCTATCCCGATCATGGGAATGAGATCAGTACGCTGTTGCGGCGGGCCGACCACGCCATGTATGCGGCAAAACGGGAACGGTGCGGGTATCTCGTCTATTTCCCCGGGCTGACTCGACTCCCTTCCGGCCAACTGACGGTGGACGACACGCCCCGTACCGAGAAAAAGCCCGATCAATAAGAATTGGCTGGACGGCGGCCGGTAAGGAGTCAGCCCAACAACAGGCCGATGTCGAACGTGCCCGCGTAGCCGTCTCCCTGCTGGGTCACCGGCAACAACAATTTCTCGCCGCCATCCTGGAAGATTCCGTCTCCCGCGTTGCGGATTCGGCCCCGGCCCGCGGGCAGGTAGGGCGCGTGGGCCAGCACCCGATCCGTCAGGGCGTCGTCGAAATAGATCTGCGACGTGAACTCATAACCCCGCCGGGCTTCGGGACTCGTCCGGATCTTGAAGTGAATATGCACCGTCCGGCCCGGATACCAGCCGGGATAGATCGTCTCGAATTGCACGGCCCCATTCGCGTCCGTCGTCAGGTAGCCGCGCAGGAACTTCTTCCCCCGTGTATCGAAGAGCGCCCGGTCGCGCACGTCCGAATAGACGCCCTTGGCGTCGCAATGCCAGATGTCGACCATGGCGCCCGGCAGCGGCGCGCACTCCTTGCCCCGGATCTCATGCACACGCAGTGTGAGTTGAAGCGGCGCCCCTTCCTTGACCGAGCCATCGGACGGATCGTTGCGAATATCGGAACGGTTGAGCCGCTCATCGACGAAATAGGGCCCTTCGGTCTGCTCCGGCCTGACGACGCAGGGCGGGAAGGACGCGACGGAGGGTGTGCGCCTCGGCAACAGCCCCCGCAGCCAGGGCGCCCGTTCGCCGGGGCCGCAGCCCGTCAACAGGACGGCCGCGGCCGTCCCCATCAAGCCGAGCCACTGCCGCCGGTTCAAAAAGCGGCCGGGGAGGTTTGGTGATTGAAGATCAGGGTCCATTGCGCCGCCATTATATAGAGAGTCGGGGTTTTCCTTCATCGCCCACACACGCCTCAGCCCGGCCGGCGCTCCAGTTGAGACGTTGTGAGCTCTTCGCGCGCCCCGCGTTCACACGCGGCGGCATCCGCCTCGCTTCCGATCGCCCGGCAGATCCGGGATGCGGCGGTCAGATCATGGCGGTAGTGGAACATGGCGATCTCGCCGATCTGCCCGTGGCACTGCGCCAGTTCGTCGGGCGGCAGGGCGAGGCCGTCGCAGACGCGCGGCGCCGCGGCGCGATACCCCGCCTCGTCAAGATCGAGGTGGCGCATCGAATTCTCCATATAGACGCCCCCGACGCACCGGCTCCGCGCATACTCATCGCCCAGGCCGGCGCATGTCTGCCGGGACTGCATCACGTCGCCGAAGACGTGCATCAGGCCGTGGCCGAGGCCGTGCACGCAGGCGTCATGGGCCGGGCCTCCCTGACGCAGCTCCTTGCACAGTTCCGCAATCCGAAGCGCGCCCTGCATGGAGGCCCGGTGCACCGCCGCTTCCACCGCGCCGTGATAGTACCCGTTCAGGCAGGCGCCGTTGCCCTCCTGCAGGGCGGTGGACAGACGGCCGAAGGCGTCGAACGCGACATGGCCGAAGTCGTGGGCCAGATGGTGGCAATCATCGAGCCGGCCGGCGCGGACCAGATCGGACAGGGTCCGGAGCGTCGCCCGGGTCAGGCCGCTTCGGACGGCGTCATGAAAATAGGGGTCGAGGCACCGGGCCTGCTCCGCGTGGGTGGCCAGCCGGACGCACGCGGCGGGATCCACATGGGCCGGGCCGCGCACCCCCCAGCGCGCCAAGCCCGCCACCGCCAGCGCAATCACGGCCGCGATTCCGGCGACTCCCATCATCGTTCGGCGGGTCATCGTCCGGTCATTATAAGGGGCGGCGTTCTCCCGCCACAAGGCCCGCGGCCGGGTT
>JACQCE010000033.1 GCA_016201765.1 Nitrospirota bacterium | reverse complement strand
CTGCCCGTCCTGTCGGTCCAGCACCATCACGCCCACGTCGCCGCCTGCATGGCTGAGCACCACCTGCGCGGGCCGGTGCTCGGCGTGGCGTGGGACGGCACGGGGCATGGCCCCGACGGCACGATCTGGGGTGGGGAATTCCTGCTGGCGGATGAAATCGGCTTTCAGCGCGCGGCAACCTTCCGTCCCTTCCGGCTGCCGGGCGGGGAACAGGCGGTCAGAGAACCGTGGCGGGCGGCTGTTGGATTGCTGTATGAGATGCGTGGCCCGGTGCTGTTCGAACGGGACGATCGGGTGCTGTTGCAGAGTTGTCCGTCGTCCGATCGCGCCGTGCTGAGGTCGATCCTGGCCGGCAACGTTCATGCGCCCAGGACCTCCAGCGCCGGCCGGTTGTTCGATGTGGTTGCGTCGTTGATGGGATTGCGCCAGCGCGTCAGTTTCGACGGCCAGGCGGCGATGGAACTGGAATGGGCGGCGGAGGGGGAGCGAACGGATGAGACGTATCCGTTTGAGATCGGCGAATGGCGAATGGAAGATGGGAAGCAACGAGTGACGAGTGACGAGTGGCGAGTGACAAGTGAGCAGATGAAGCCGCCCCGGTTCATCATTGACTGGGGGCCGATGATTGAGGCGATCTTGTCCGAGTCTTTAAACGGCGGACGGGTCTCATCCATCGCGGCCAAGTTTCACAACACACTGATCGAAATCATTCTCGCGGTCGCTCGACAGGTTGGGGAGAAGCGGGTGGTGTTGGGCGGCGGCTGTTTTCAAAATCGGATTCTGCTCGAAGGCGCGGTCCGGCGGCTGCGGGCCACCGGTTTTCACCCCTTCTGGCCGCATCGGATTCCGCCCAATGACGGAGGACTGGCGTTGGGGCAGTTGTATGTGGCAATGAGTAAAACGAGTAGACAGTAGACAGTAGACAGGGAAAAACATGAGTCTATTAAATAATTTTGTTTTCTGGCTACTGCCTACTGGCCCCTGTTTACGATGTGTTCTGTTTCCTGGCTACTGCCTGCTGGCCCCTGCCTACGATGTTTTCCTTTTCCTGCCTACCGCCTACTGGCTACGGTCTACTCATAGAGGAAGATGATAATGTGTCTGGCAGTTCCCGGGAAAGTAATCGCGATTGATCACACGGCTGATCCCATCATGGCTGTGGCGGAGTTCGGCGGCGTCCGGCAGCGTGTCTGCGTGGCCTGGGTGCCGGAGGCGAAGGTGGGTGATTATGTCATTGTCCACGTCGGGTTTGCGATCAGCCGGCTGGATGAAGATGAAGCGAGGCGGACGTTGGAGTTGTTGGATGAAGGGGAGAGCAGTGACGAGTGACAAGTGACGAGTGGATAGTGGAAAGTGGATAGTGGAAAGTAAAAGGCGGAAGACAAGAAGTGAAGAAGTAGAGACAAGTGATGAGTGACGAGCGAACAACGTGAAGTATGTAGACGAATTCCGCAATGAAACGCTCGCACGCAAATACGCGGAGCGGATTCGCGCGTCGGTGACCAGGCCCTGGACGATCATGGAAATCTGCGGCGGCCAGACGCACACGATCGTCAAATACGGGCTCGAATCGCTGTTGCCGGAGGGGCTGACGCTCGTCCATGGCCCCGGCTGTCCGGTCTGCGTGACGCCGCTGGAAATGATCGACAAGGCGCTGGCGATCGCCGCCCGTCCTGATGTGCTCTTCGCCTCGTTCGGCGACATGCTGCGCGTGCCGGGGAGCGGCAGGGATCTCTTGACCGTCAAGGCGGAGGGCGGCGCGATCCGGATCGTCTATTCACCGCTCGATGCCGTGGCGCTGGCCCAACGCCAGCCGGACAAGGAGGTGGTGTTTTTCGCCGTGGGGTTCGAGACGACCGCGCCCGCGACGGCCATGGCGGTCCGGCAGGCCGCGCGGCTGGGACTGAAAAACTTTTCGCTGCTCTGCTCGCACGTCCTGGTGCCGCCGGCGATCGACGCGCTGCTTTCGTCGCCGGCCAACCGGGTCCAGGCCTTTCTGGCCGCGGGTCATGTCTGCACGGTGATGGGGTATGAGGACTACCGGCCGCTGGCGGCGCGTCATCGGACGCCGATCGTTGTGACCGGGTTTGAGCCGGTCGATCTGCTGCACGGTGTCTGGCTGGCCGTCAGGCAGTTGGAGACGGGACGGGCCGAGGTGGAAAATCAGTATGCCCGCGCCGTCCGTCCGGAGGGCAACCGGCCGGCGCGACGGCTCTTGGATGAAGTGTTCGAGCCGGTCGACCGGGCGTGGCGCGGCATCGGCGTGATTCCCAGGAGCGGCTATCGGCTCCGTGACGCGTTTGCCGGGTATGACGCGGAGCGCCGGTTTGAGACGGCCGGAGTCGGAGCACAGGAGTCGCCGCTTTGCATCGCCGGCCTGGTCCTGCAAGGGGTGAAGAGACCGCATGACTGCCCCGCGTTCGGCGTCTCCTGCACGCCGGAACGGCCGCTGGGCGCGCCGATGGTCTCGTCCGAAGGCGCCTGCGCGGCGTATTATCACTACCGCAATTACTCGATTGCTTCTCCGTCATCTCCCTCCCCCCTGGCGGGGGAGGGCCGGGGTGGGGGGGCACGGAGGCCTTAATGGACCAACTTCAACAACTCAACCTCTCCTGTCCTCTCCCGCTTGGCAACCACAGCCGGATCCAACTGGCCCACGGGGGCGGGGGGCGGCTGACCCAGCAGTTGATCCGCACACTCTTCCTTCCAGAGTTTCAGAATGAGTGGCTCGAGCCGCTCCACGACGGCGCCCGGCTGCCGGTGAGCGGCGCCACACTGGCGTTCACGACCGATTCGTATGTCGTCAGCCCGATCATCTTCCCGGGCGGCGATATCGGGCGGTTGGCGGTCAACGGCACGGTGAACGATCTGGCGATGTGCGGGGCGCATCCGCTCTATCTCTCGGCGGCGCTGATTATCGAAGAGGGGCTGCTGATTGAAACGCTGCAGCGGGTTGCCCGGTCGATGCGGGAGGCGGCCGATGAAGCCGGTATCTCGCTGGTGACCGGCGACACCAAGGTCGTCGACCGGGGCAAGGGGGACCAGCTCTTCATTACGACATCGGGCGTCGGGCTGATCGAGCCGGGGGTGACGATCGATCCCCGGCGCGCCGCTCCGGGCGACCGGATTCTTGTGAGCGGCCCGATCGGCCGGCACGGGATCGCCGTGCTGTCGGTCCGCGACGGGCTGGCGTTTGAAAGTCCGATTGAGAGCGATACGGCGCCGCTGGGAGGACTGGTTGAGGCGATGCTGGCGGCGAGCAAGGAGATCCACGTGCTGCGTGATCCGACGCGCGGCGGAGTGGCCAGCGCGCTGAATGAAATCGCCGGTTCGGCTCACGTGGGCATGCGCATTCATGAGGCGGCCATTCCAATCGACGAAGCGGTGCAGGGCGCCTGCGAACTGCTGGGGCTCGATCCACTCTATGTGGCTAACGAGGGGCGACTCGTGGCCGTCGTCCCGCCGGAGGACGCCGATCGGGTGCTGGCCGCCATGCGCGAACATCCGGCCGGCCGGGAGGCGGCCGCCATCGGCGAGGTGACGGCCGATCATCCCGGCCTGGTGGTCCTGCGAAGCCGGGCCGGCGGGGATCGGGTGATCGATCTGCTCTCCGGCGAGCAATTGCCCAGGATTTGTTGAGGGTCGGTGGGTTATTTCAGGGATTGAGTGGTTTGTCAGGATTCAGTACGGTGTCACCGGAAATTAGGGTTTCTTCTCTCTTCTCTTGGAGTTAAACCTAAACAGCTCTATTCTTTTTGCAGAACCATCTGAGATGTCGTCGTTACTTCTCATATTTTGTAACAGTGAAATGACCTTGTCGCAGAAGGCGTGCAATAAGTCATCTTCGGTATTAAAATCAGGCCGTTCAAAATG
The DNA here is from genome assembly GCA_016201765.1 of Nitrospirota bacterium. Classification (GTDB taxonomy): domain Bacteria; phylum Nitrospirota; class Nitrospiria; order JACQCE01; family JACQCE01; genus JACQCE01. The sequence goes on along the minus strand of JACQCE010000033.1, from coordinate 23,472 downwards.
AAAATAATTTTTGCCACTACTTACACTAGCTTCATCTTCATAAATCCATATGGCAAGATTTTTGATTGTGGCCTCAATATAAATACTCTCGTCTGCGAACCATGTTTCCTCAGAAATCCATTCTTTTCTGTCAGAAAGATCCACTCTAAGAAATCTAAGCCTATTTCTCAATTCTTTTTCGCATTTTATTTGAAAGGGAGTCAGTTCATCCATTGTGTATTGGGGTCAGGTCTTGCAATCACGCATTGGTTGATTCCTGCCGCTTCAATTCCCGGCTCACCGTCGAAGCATGCACGCCGACGTGATCCGCAATCTCCTGTAGCCGATAGCCATAGCGCCGATACGCCGTTAACAGCGTCTTGCGCCACGCTCGTCTTTCGGCCAATAACGACTGCAACCCTGGGCGTGCGGCCTGGGTTTGCCGTCTCGGCACGTCTCGGATAACCACATCCGGCTGATGCTGGGCGACAAAGTCTTCACGGCCCAAGTAAATCTGCCCGGTGAGCTGCGTCCACGGGCTGGGTGCGCCCATGCCCTCTGCTACAAACTGCCGATAACGCTCTTGGGCCGGCCGCAGGCGCGCGCCAAACTGCCCCAAGACCCAGTCCACTGTGAGGAATGCCGGAATCGCCACCCGTCCCACGGTTGCGCCATAGCTGCTCCATCGCCACTGCACCGGCTGTTTGACCGCTTTTGCCCGCACGGGGTTGAGCACGACATAGCGGCAGAGCTCCAACAAATACGTATCCTTCTCTACCAAGACAGCCTGATATCGCCCTTGAAACAGATGGCCCACCCGGCCATGCCGGTGATTGTAGGCCTGCGTGTACAGGCCGTTGAGCTGTCGCATGCCCAGTGAGAGATTGGCCTTCGGTGTTTCCATCACCAGGTGATAGTGATTGTCCATCAAACAATAGGCATGGCACAGCCAACCGTACCGGCGGACCACCTGCGTCAGGATCGAGCAAAACTGCTCGCGATCCTGGGCATCCTCATAAATCCGCTGGCGGGCATTGCCGCGGCTGGTGACATGATAGACCGCGTGGGGAAATTGCAGGCGCAAGGGACGAGCCATGGCCACAGGTTACCTGATCGCAATGCGTGATTGCAAGACCTGACCCTATGCGGTTCGTGCATGCGCCAGTCTGGGCACACTCATAGAGCTGGCCAATATAGACCGTCGCAGCCCCGCTCACAATCTTTTTGACCCGCCCCCCGTCGCCGTCGTAGACGAAGGTGGTGGTCACGCTCGTGCTGGTGAGGCTATTTAATCAGTTTTTCGTTCGCGAAGGTATGAATAAAATTTTAGTGAGTTTATGTGATAAAGAATGTGTCGAAACTCTTCGCCTATGTCAAGTAACGTGTTTTGTATCTCGGATGGCTTGAGTTGTCCTTTGATTAATCTCGGTAGTTGATCATCTAGAAATGCATGGAAAGAGTCTTCGAGGTCTGAAAAAGCGTGGGCGATCGCTCCGGCTTCAATATGTGTGCCATGATTGTGTTGTGTAATCTCCGGACACTTTATCAGGAAATCAGCCAGGGCATTGATAGCTAGCCCATTTTTAAGGAGTCGTTGATTGCTCATTGTTGTCTCCCAAGAATTTCTTTGATTGCCTCGATCTGCGCTCTAAAGTTATTAATTTCTCTTTGAACTGAACTAGGATACTTGAGACCAGGAAGTTTCTCAAGGTGCTCGGCAAGTCGACTCTGCAAAGAAGCAAGAGATTTTTCTAAAGACCCTTTGCCATACAAAGCCAATTGCCGCTCAAAACTGGCCAGCATTCCCCTTGTAACAGCAGCCCCAAATCCCCTGGGCCAATTCCTATGTCTGGCTCTGTGCAAGGACCAAAACAATACGGCCTAACAGTAATAGTATATCCAGTTCTCGACGCCGAGGCCCCCGGTGCCAGCTGGGCGCCATCCACCGTCGTCGCCGTCTCCGGAGGCGTCGGTTGTTTCAGCTTTGCCAATTGTGCTGCAACAAAGTCCACCGCCGGCTGGGCCACCAGCCAGATGCCCGCGGCCAGCGCGCCTTGAAGGGCGCCTTGTCCGAAACTCCCGCCCATGACTTCGGCTGAGGCCCCGCCCACCACGGCACTGGTCCCCACCTGGATCAGCGCCTTGGCCCAGTCGGGCGTCGAGGCGGGCGTCGCCCAGCCCACCACCCCAAAGGTCAAGCCCGACACGGCCCCTATCGCGGCACTCATCCCCACGTTGCCCCCCGTCGCGGCCGAGGATGCCGCTCCAGCGGCGGCCCCGCCAGCGGCGTAGATGACCATTTTTAACGCCGCGTTGGTCACCATCCCGGCACCCACCCCGGTCGGCCCAAGAATCGCTCCGCTGATGGCCCCCGAGACAGCCGCCTTACCAATATCGCCCCCCGTGGCCGCCGCCACCGCGACGTTCACTGTCGCACTGATGGCCGCGCTGACCACGGCGGCTTTCGCCATGGCCACCACCGTCGCAATGATGATCGCATCATCGATCCCAAAGATATGCCCTGACGGATCGGTATAGAGCACCGGGTTATTCCGCACATAGCTGTATCGATTCAAACTCTGTGGATCGGCATAGCTGGGCACAATACTGTCCGGCGAGATAAACCGGTGCATGCCGGGCGAGTAGTAGCGGGCCTGGAAGAAATCCAGCCCCGTGCTGTCATCCCGCTCCTGGCCGGTGAATTTGTGGTGCACATCCACGGTGCTGGTTGAGGCGCGGATCTTCCCGTACGGCTCATAGAGCAGCGTTTGCGTGACTGATCCCTTGGGGGACGGGTCGCTGGGCGTGGGATCGTTGCCCTTGGTGATGATGGTACTGATGCCTAAGTGATCGGTGTGGTAGTAGTTGAAGTCCCCGGCGGAGGTTCTCATGGCAATCCGGTCATCGCCCGCAAAGACATACCGGGTGCAGGCGCCGGTCTGGGTGCACTCATAGAGCTGGCCGATATAGACGGTGGCGGCCCCGCTCACGATCTTTTGGACCCGGCCCCTGTTGCTTACGTAGTTTCAGAAGAACAATTAGTACCAACCAGCCAAGGCAAGAGTTTTTTTCTTCACATCCTCCGAACCGAACTCCCAAATGTTATTGGCATAGTCGAGAAAGCGCTCTTTAAGAGCCTGCATGCCGCCGGCTTTGCGGATAAAGACATCCATAAAGGCTGGACTGCCTCCGACACAGAAGCAGTTATCCCAATAAGAAACGACTCCCCACGTGCCAGAGCAACCAAATACATGCGCGTCAAAATGGCCAAAGAATATTTCGTGGCTTAGTCTATCCAGATCTTCCTTGTTCCAGTAAATTTTCACAGACTTACGATGAGGTGACAAGACGGGCTTTTGATAGATTATCGGAAGAGTATCTACATCAGTAATAATGATCTCTTGATCGCCACCTGACTGCGCCGCTTGCATTAAGGCATAAAAATCAATATCTGAGAACTTCAGTTCTCCGTATGGTAATAACGCTACCTGCCATGTTTGATTTATAAATGGGAAATCGGGCAGATAGCATTGTTGCTTGAATATTGCATCATGGAGAGCTTTGTATCGCTCAATGAATTCATCTATTGAGATTGCGCCCTTTGGTTTAGTCACTGATGATAACCACGTGTTTCGTTTATCAACAATAGTACCTATAACCTTCCGTTAAGGCAATTTCTCTGTTTGGCTTGCAAAACCGTGGTCTTAAAAACGAATCTTAATCGTTGGGCCAGTAGGTTGATCGATTTGGATCGTTGGACGGCTAGGAGCGGAAGAAAATGGTCTCACGCTTGCGCTGCCCCCTCCTGGCAATTCGACTGACCTAATACCATTACCATAATTTGTAATTTGTCTGCCTTTAGCTAGAGCATCAAATGCTCTATTGGCTGCAGCGGGCCCACCAGAGCGATCTATCTGGATCAGTGTTTTTGTAGCTTCAATTACTCTCCCACTTGCCACCAAGTCTTCGATGGTCAGCGTTCCAATTCTTGCTCCTAAGGCTCTCTCGACAAGCCACACTCCCAATCGAATTGCAGGACCCATCACAGGAGTAACTGTAGTTCCTGGTGCTAGCCTACCGGGATCATAGCTGGGGGCTAGTGCTGCGCTGGGCACTGTCGGAGGTGCTGTTGAAGGTGATGCAAACCATGCGAGTAGACTTTTGAAGTCCGCTACAATCTGCGGGGATGAGGTGACCCCCCACACAATCGCCGAGCCCACGGCCCCTTGTGCCGCTCCTTGCCAAAAATCGCCTCCCAATGCAGCTGACGTGGCTCCGCCAGTGGCGGCTGCGGCCCCCACTTGGGCGAGACCAGCCGCATAGATATTCCAACCGAGCCCTGCCGGGCCCACGGCAGCACCCACGCTACTAGAGACAAACCCAGAGACAGCTCCTGCTGCCGCTCCAATGCCCGGATCGACCCCAATGGCGGCTGACGACGCGGCGCCTCCAGCCGCGCCGGCCAACGTGTTAATGGCAATCGCGCAAGGGACGCAGCCCAGGGTGAGAGAAAACAACGACGCGGGTATCGTGATCGGCCCACTGACCCCACCTGCAATGGCGGCTTGTCGAAGTTCATCATGTGATGTCGCGCCCGTCGCCGCGGCCGTGGCCATGCTGACCGCGGCTCCAGCGAGGATCAGGTTGGAGAGGCCGAGTGTTAGCACATCATCAATCCCAAAGATATGCCCCGACGGATCGGTGTACAGAATCGGGTTATTGCGTACATAGCTGTAGCGGTTCAGGGACTGCGGATCGGCGAAGTTGGGCACGATCGAATCCGGGGAGATGAACCGATGCATCGCGGAGGCGTAGTACCGGGCGCTGTAGAAGTCCAGCCCCGTGCTGTCATCTCGCTCCTGGCCGGTGAATTTGTGGTGGACACCAGAGGCCGGGTCGAGGCTGTTGGTGCGGATCGCGCCATAGGGGGCGTAGGTGATCGCTTGGTCGAGGGCGCCTCTGTCAGGGTCGTTGGGATTGTTGGGATCGCCGCCTTTGGTGATGATGGTGCTGCTGCCCAGATGATCGGTGTGATAGTACTTGAAGTCGCCGGCAGAGGTGCGTAGGGCGATCCGGTCATCCCCCGCAAAGATATAGCGCGTGCAGCCGCCGGTCTGGGTGCACTCATAGAGCTGGCCAATATAAACCGTCGCAGCCCCGCTGACAATCTTCTTGACCCGTCCCCCGTCGCCGTCGTAGATAAAGGTGGTGGTCACGCTGTTGACCGTGCTGCTGAGCAAACGGTTTTGCACGTCCCAGCCATAGCTCTGGTCTTTGGTGTTATCGGTCGGGTGATCATACGCGGTCAGGTTGCCGGTCAGGCCATAGGCAAACTGCTCGCCCCCGCAGCCTGAGACCGCGTGCACGTGCGCCGTATTCGTGTAGGCACAAGCGACCTGCTCGGTCAGGGCGCCGACCACGTCAAGCGCATCGATCAGCCCGCCGACGGGGCTATTGATCGTCCCGCTGCTGGTGGTGGTGATGACGAGCTGGTGAGGGCCATTGGTCAGCCCGCTCTTGCTGTAGACGATCTGCTGGGCGCGGACCAGGGGGTGGTTCAGATTCACCGTCACACTTTCCAGCGTGTTGCCATCTAGTACGACTGTGGCCGAGCCTCCAGTGGGCCCCACCGGCGCCAACCACGAGACCCCCGTGCCCGTAAAGGTCACGGTGGCCGTCGCAGTGGCCTGATCGGTGGCATAGGTTTGCCCCCCACTGGCCGATGCGTCACTCACGGCATGCCAGCCGAGGGCATTGTAGACCCAGAGGGCATCCAGGTAGACATTCGTTCCCCCGGAAGAAGCATTCTTCGTTCCCGTGACGACGATCGTCAGGGTATGGGAGCCGTTGCTGAGATCCGTCCGGCTCCAGACCTGTTGCTGAGATAACGTCGTCGCATTATAGAGATCAATGGTGGTCTGAAAGACCCCATCCAGCCAGACGTCGGCTTTGCCGGCTACACTATCTTTTCGCGCAATCCAAACAATGCCATAGCCGGAGAAGCTGTAGGTGGCTTCCATCCCATCAGCGCTGCACTGGCCGCAGGAGGTTGAGGCTCGCTGATAGCTGCCGCCGCTGGCGGCACTATCGTTCTGCTTGCTCCAGCCGGTGTTGTTCGAGTTGAGCTTGCCGTAATCCAGCGTCAGGGCGCTGTTTTCCGTCAGGACCCAGGCGCTGTCAGGGGTGGCCTGCACCTTGACCGCATCGAGGGTGAATTGATCGCAGGTTCCACCACCCCCACAACCTCCACCGCCTCCACCCCCCTGACTAGGCGTCCTCGCCAGCTTGAACAGATGTAGACCTGAAGTCAGCCCGGTCCGGCTCCAGACCACCTGTTGATATTGGGTGGCGCCATACAGATTGACCGTGGCCTGATAGACGCCATCCAGATAGACGTCAATCGGTTTGCCGTCACTGGAGGTCACGGACAGCCACTGGATGCCGGTGCCGGCAAAGCGGTAACTGACCACTGCATCCTGGTTATCGGTGGCGGCATAGCTGCCCCCGCTGGCCGCACTATTCGTTTTGGTGGTCCAGGTATTGTCCAGATGGGCGGTGAGGGTCACGGCGGGCGAACTTTCCTGGAGGGTGGTCGTGCCCACCACAAAAGCATCCACCGCGATATAGGTATTGGAGGAGCTGCTGTTTTTCGTGCCCGTCACGATCACATCGACCAGATGGGTCGTGTTGGTCAATCCGGTGGCGCTCCAGACCACTTGCTGGTAGCTGGCGTTATTCTGTCCGAGTGTTCCGCCCTGTTGATAGAGATCCACACTCCCCTGCAGCACGCCATCCAGATAGACTTGGGCAATGCCGCTGTCTTTGCTTTTGGCCGAGATCCATTGGACGCCAGTCCCGGTGAAGACGACGCTGGCGGTATCGCCCACAGCGTTGGAATAGGCATAACTGCCACCGCTGGCGTTGCCCTGGCTCTGGGTGGACCAGTTCACGATCCGCTTCTCATACGAGATTGCCGGACTGGTATTCTCCACGGTGACCGGTGGCGCGGCGGGATTCTGGTAGGTGATGGCGACATCCGTCTCTTCCTTGCGAGTCGATGCGCCCTGACTCTTATTGGTCAAGTTGCCGATCGTGTCATAGCCATAAGCGTAGGTCGTTGCTGATCCGGCCGGCGTGATCGGACGATAGGTCGCCTGCGTCAGCCGGTGCAACCCGTCATAGGCAAAGGCGCGATCTTCAGTGCCGAAGGCGCTGGTGGTGGCCAGGACGCGGGTGATATTGCCCACGGGGTCGAAGGTGTAGGCCAGATCCTGATAGGCCGGATTGGTTCCAAGTTGGGTAACGATTTGCTGTAACCGGTTATTATCAGATCGGTAGGTATAATTGGTCGTGACGCCATTGCCGTAGGTCACGCTCTTCGGCTGTCCCAGCGCGGTGTATTGATCGGCCGGATAGGTGGCGTAGATCGTACTGCCTTCGGTGATCTGGTAGAGGCCGCCGGCGGCGTTGTAGCTGTAGGTGACTTGCGGCGCGGGGGCGGTGGGCGAGGGATAGGTGAGCGTCGTGATTCGCCCCAGCGTGTCATACTGCGTCAGCGTGGTGTAGCCGGAAGGAAATTGGGCCGCGTTGGGATCACTCGTGACCGTCTTGGTGCTCTGCGTCACCCTGCCCATGATGTCATACTGAAAACTCGTGCCGCCGCTGGAATCGGTGACCGAGGCCAGCCGCCCAATACCATTGGGGGCGGTGTCATAGAGGTAGGTCACCGAGGTGCCGTCAGCGAGCTGCTTGAGCGTGACGCGGTTCAAGGCATCGTACGTGAAGGTCGTCGTCTGCCCCAAGCCGTCTTGCTGATGCCACAGGTTGCCATTGGCGTCATAGTCATTCCATCGTAGGCCGTGGTTTGGATCAGCCGGCCCATGGCGTCGTAGGTCATGGTGGCATCACGGCGCGTCTCGCCTGGATCAAAGTAGGGGGCCGATTGTTTTTCCACCAGACCGCGGGTGTTATACGTGGTGTCCTGGCGAACGGGCGTGCCGTTGGGGCCTTTCGCCAGACTCTTGTAGGTGCGGCCCATGCCGTCAAAGTAACGTTCCGACCAGAGGCCATCAGCGCTGCCATCCACCGTGACGGTGCGGGTCCGCTGGAGCTGTGGATTGCCCAGATTCAGGTAGGTGGTGGTCGTGATCAACCCTTCCGGGCTTGTCGTCTGGCTTGGACGGCCGAAGGTGTCATAGGTGGTCGTGGAGCGTTGGCCATTGGCATCGGTCACGCTTTTGACCTGTCCCCAAAGGCCAGAACCAGTGTAGGGTGTCGGGGCAGTGCCGCATGCGGGGTTCCAGCTTACACCGTAGTAATCGGTCCTGGCGATGTGGCCCAGCGCGTTCGTGGCTTTCTGGGGAAAGATCGCGCCGGCATCGTAGCAAATGGCACTGGTGGCGCCGCGGGGATCGGTCGTGCTGAGGAGATTGCCGTAGCCGTCATAGGTCATGGTGGTGGCCAGGTAGGAATCCGGTGTATTCAGCCAGCGCTCCAGCCTGGTCAGGTGGCCTTCGGTCGGCTGAGTCGAGAGATCAGGGGCGCCATCGTAGTAGAAGCGCGTCTCAGCCAGTCTCGTGGTGGTGCCAATCCCACTGTAAATCGTCTCCGTGGCTGGCAAGCCCATGATCCAGAGATCGCTATTCGTGATAAAGCTCCGGGCCACAGTCTTGTTATCATTTGGATCATCAACATCGCCGTAATGATCTTCGCGGGTGAGATTGCCATTGGCATCATAATAGGTGGCCCCTGTGTCGAGATTGCCATACGCCATCTGGGCATGTTTGCAAGAAGCGCCCCCTTCACAGGTCTCGGCATCGACCAGGAACGGCGGATTAAAATAGGGCGAGGTGGTGTCTTGTGCATAGCGGGTCGTGATGTCGGAATATTTCAACCCCTGTTGATTGGTCACCTTCACTTGATAGGGCTTGCCCTTCATGTAGCCGGTTGCCGACAGAGGATTATTGGCGCCCACGTCCGTCTCGTGCGGGGCCGGTCACTGTGGCGTGATTGAAGCCGCGAAAATCCCGCTCGGCAATTGAATAACACCCTCCCTCATACGAGTAACTCGTGGTTGAGGTGACGCCACTGCCGTCGTTGCTCGTGACCGCGCTGACGGTCTGGACGGGAAACGGCAGGCATGGATTGGTGTAACGGGTGGAGGGGGTATAGGCGATGGTCGAAGTCCCGCCAAGGCCGTTTGAGATTTGGACCAGAAGATTATCCGGCGGTCCCATGACAGGCGCCACCTGTAGTCCTCCAACGCCGTCAATGTACAGGAGGTCGGTCTTCCCATCCCCGCTATAATCCGCAAAGGGATAGCGGGACGGGTCGGCATTGCCATAGGTGGACCAAGGGGTTGGGGTATTAAAGCCCGTCCCCATGGAGAAACCCACACTGATCGCGCCACTGCCATCAAGATACGCCACATCGACCTTTCCATCTCCATTAAAGTCCACGAACGGATACCGCGAGGGATCACAATTGCCAACGTTGCCGAGCCAGATGGTCGGAGTGGTAAAGTTCGTCCCCGTCGTTGAGAAGGCCCCGCTGATTTGGGTCGGACTGCAGGCAATATAGGCAATGTCGGTTTTCCCATCCCCATTCATGTCCACAAACCGATAGCGGGACGGATCGGCATTGCCAAAGTTCAGCAGCACGGGGATGGGGGTGTCGAACTTCGTCGTGCCGTTGGACAGGCCCACCTGCAACACGGTCGGACTGGCCGCAATATAGACTACATCCGCCTTGCCATCGCCGTTGAAGTCAGAAAATTGATACCGCCCCGGCTCACAATTGCCAAAATTGCTGACCCAGGGGACCGGGGCCACGTTAAAACCCGGCCCATTGGACAGGGCCACGCGCACCTCGCTCGGCGTGCACCCAATCCAGGCGACATCGGCCTTCCCATCCCCGTTCAAATCGATAAATCGATACCGATCAGGATCGCCATCGCCAAAGTTCTCTAGTCTGGGAATGGGGGTGCCGAAGTCCGTTGTCCCATTGGAAAAACCCACCTCGAACACGGTCGGGTTGGCGGCAATATAGACCACATCCGCCTTGCCATCTCCGTTAAAATCTGCAAATGGATACCGTGTGGCGCCACAGTTACCATAGTTGCTAAGCCAGGAGGTCGGAGTTTTAAAACCTCCCCCCGTAGACAGGGCCACGCGCACCTCACTCGGTGTACACCCAATCCAGGCAACATCGGGAAGTCCGTCGCCGTTAAGATCAGGGAATTTGTAACGTGCGGGATCTCCATTACCAAACGTGAGCCAGTTCTGCGGAGTCTGATCAAAGCTGGCGCTCTCCGGAGAGTAGGTCAGCGTGGACGCAGGCAGAGCGTTGCCCGTGACCGTGTAATTCGGATCAATATTCGCACCACTGTCGAACGACCTGACGCTGGAGAGCAGCGATCGCGCTGCACTGGCATTGGCAGTGTAGGTCAATTGATACGCCCGGACCCGACTGCCATTGGCCAGCACATCAATCGTCTTGAGCCGATATGAGGTCCGTACCCGGAAATTGAGTGTGTACATGCTTGGCATATTGCTCCGGCTTTCTAAATAGAACTTCACGGAATTGATCGGCAACATTGCCCCATTTCCGGTGTAATCAATGTGATCAAGATAAATTTGGCCCTGATCTTTGGAGTAACTGAAGAGCATATAATTGCCATCCGGATCTTCTACTCGCTCCAGGCACCACTTGAAAATCCGGTAGTTGGGGTCGGCAGTATTATTGGCTGGATCGTCCTGTCGGGAGACGGCGGTCTGGCTGACCACCGTCTGGCCGAACAGATAGCGCTTCCCTGTTTTATCCGTGACCTCCCAGTAGGGATTACCCGTGGCCGTCATTTTTTTAAATCGTGTAAAGCCCCCTTCGATCTTGGCTCGATATTCACGATTGCCGACTGCGTCATTCCCGATGTAGACCAGATCGACCGTGGAGCCGCCGAGGCGGACGACATAGTCATCGGCGGCATAATCAACGCCGCGCTTGGTGCTGCGCTCTATCGCCCCCAATTCCAGCTCCCACCCCTTGCCCACCCAACTGATGCCGTTACTGCTCCGATAAGTGAGCGCCAGCGTGGGCTGCAGGCCATTGCGGCCGGGAGGAACGTCGATGGGAATACCGGCGCTGGCCGTGCCGGTGAACAGATCGGACGATGCCGTGCCGGCGCCTCGCCCGCTTTCATTGGGACCGGACGCGGATTGGGCTTGCGTGTCGCCGCCACTATTGGTCTGGGCGGCGCCGGGATCGACGGGCAGGAACAGGAAGAGAAAAAGCATGATTAAGAATCGAAGTCTGTTGGTCATTGCCGCGCCCTCTTGTGTTTCATGTCGCCCCCACCTATACACCCAGACCAGATATCCTGTCACCTGTCCATTTGGGCAGGGGTAGGGGGGGTAGCCACCACACAAACGGGCTTACTCCGAGCAATCTTCATGCCAATCGGATGACAGGTGTGGCTCGTCTGGTGGCTGGTCAGGCGCTAGAGTGCGAAGGACAAGAAATCGCCCTTCATGGCCCTTCTGAAGACCGCTGATTCATGAGTTGCGGCCCCATCACAAGGCCGGGCGACTCTTGAATAACCATTGATGGATGCTGAGGAAATGACGCATTCTCATCAACGCGTCCCTCTTCCGGATTATGTATTGTGGGGGGCCTGTTTGGGCGGATTTCTTCCCGGATCATTAGACCAGATCGGTGGGGCGGGGGAGGATTTGGGTCGGTGAAGTCTTCTCGAAGTGAATCGGCTGGCTGGGTGCGAAGTGCTGCGCTGATCGGGGCGCTGGCCGCCATCCTCCTGGCCGTCTGGGGCGCGGTTGCCTTCGCCCAGGAAGCCGGCTCGGCGGCCGCTCCGGCCGCCGTTGAATACCGCGACATTCCCTATATCGGCAGCCGCAATGCCGTCTGGATCGTCGCCCAGTTGCACCTGCTGCTGGGCGGATTTGTCCTTGGCGTGCCGATTTTTGCCTGGTTGTGCGAAATTATCGGGGTCAGGAGCGGCGACCAGCGGTACGACAAGCTGGCGAAGGAATTCACCAAGCTGCTCACCTCGGCCTATGCGACGACGGCGATTTTCGGCGCGATTCTGCTCTTCCTCCTGATCGCGCTCTATCCCAAGTTGATGAACTATCTGACCGACGTCTTTTACCCGACGTTCGGCCTCTATGCCCTGCTCTTTCTCATGGAAACGGCCACGCTCTATCTCTACTGGTATGGCTGGGATGCCATGCAGCAGCGCAAGAAGCTCCATCTCTTTCTGGGCTTTTTGCTGAATTTGTTTGCGCTCTTTATCATGGCGGTCCCGAATGCCTGGGCCACGTTTCAAGCCAGTCCGGTCGTGCTGTCGTCCGATCTTGGATTGTGGCAGCGGACCTGGACGGCGGTCGACAACCCCACCTGGATGCCGGTCAACGTCCACCGGTTCATCGCGAATATCGTGCTGGGCGGCTTCATCTGCGGCGCCTATGCGGGGATTCGCTACCTGAGCGCCAAGACCCAGGAAGAGCGGGAACACTACGACTGGATGGGGTACATCGGCAATTTCATCGGGATTTTCGGCCTGCTGCCGCTGCCCTTCGCCGGCTATTGGTTGATGCGGGAAGTCTATATGTACAGTCAGCAGATGGGCATCACGCTGATGGGCGGCTTCCTGGCCTGGCTCTTCATCCTGCAGGCGGTTCTGATCGGCGTGCTCTTTATCGGCGCCAACTATTATTTCTGGCTGGGTCTGGTCTATCGGCTCGGTGCGGGCGCCGAGTACCGCAAATATGTGCTGGCGGTGCTGACGGTGCTGGTCCTCTGTTTCGGCGTCTGGCTGACGCCCCACAGTCTGGTCGCCAGCCTCGAGGAGCAGCGGAAAATGGGCGGGGCCCATCATCCGGTGCTGGGCGTCTTCGGCGTCATGTCGGCGAAGGTGACGGCCGTGAACATCATGATTCTCTTCACGTTCATCAGCTTTATCATGTACTGGCGCGCCGGCAAGCAGGAAACGGTCCGCTGGGCGAAGGCGGCCCGGGTGTTCATTTACGGGCTGTTCACCGTGGTCAGCATTGCGGTGATTGCGCTGGGCGTCTGGGGGTACTTTGTGCCCGCCATCATCCGGATCAATTATTTCTCCGTCTCACAGGTGTTGCTGGTCCTCTTTGTCCTGGTGACGGTCACGCCGCTGGTCGGGGTGATGCTCAAAAGCGCCAAGATGACGCGCACCATGACGTGGGGGAAGATGCCCGTGCGCGCGCAGTATGCGCTGGTGCTCAACGCCGTGACGGTGATCCTGACGATGACGCTGATGGGCTACGCCCGGTCGGCGTCGCGGGTCCACTTCCATATCTACGGGGTGATGCGGGACACCTCGCCCTATGCCTATTCGCCCGCCCTCGGGTACGCGGCGAGCTTCATGGCGTTGTCCACGTTCCTCTTCTGTCTGATCGTGTTGTTCATCTTCTGGGTCGCCTCCATGGGGCCCAAGCCGGCGGCGGAGGGGAAACTCTCCGGGGTGTTGCCGAAACCGGTGCCGGCCAAATAAGGGGAGCGGGCGATGGCGGGCGGACAGGGACAGCTGGCCAAGGTGGTCCTCTTTGTGGCGGGATTTCTCCTGCTCTTTGTCTACATCGGTTTTTCCATTCCCCAGAGCGATTCGAAGCCGCCGGCGGAAACGGTCTTCGACGTGTCCAAGATCAAGACCAAACAGGACCTGGCCAAGATCGGCCAGAGCATCTTCTTCGGCAACGGCAAATGCGCCCTGTGTCATTCGATCGGCGACAACTCCGGCCGCTGCCCCAATCTGGAGATCAAGGGCGGACAGTTGACCCGGGACTTCATCTACGAAAGTCTGACGCAGCCGTCGAAATACATTTACATGGACTACACATCCAGCCCCCCCCGCGCCTTTCCGGCCCATATGCCGATCATCAACAAACCGCCGATCGGCCTGAGCAACAACGAGCTGCTGGCGGTCATCGCGTTCATTCAAACGCTGGGCGGGGAGATCACGGTGGATCCCTCTGAACTGTCGGGGCCGGTGACGGCCGTGGCGAGCGGCAACACCGAGATGGGCAGGCGGCTCTTTGAGAAGAGCGGTTGCGTGAAGTGCCACAGCCTTGGCGGCGTCAAGGGCGAAGGCAAGGTGATCGACCTCCTGCCGGTGGTGACCGCAAAGGACGAGAGCTACATTCGGAAGGCGATTTTCCAGGCGCAGGCCGAGAAAGCGCCGGCCGGCCAGCAGCCGCCCCACCGGGGGTTTGACGAGCGGCTGTCGGTCAAGGATGCGAACGATCTGATCGCCTATCTGCTTGAGGCGAAGACGCCGGCCAAATAAGGACGGAGACGGACGCGATGAGCGGAATGAAACACCTGCCGATTTTCTACAAGGTGGTCGGATTTCTGGCCGTCTTTTATATTTTCTTCAAATATCTGATCAATTTCGTCATGCCGCCGTTGCCCCAAAGTCTCATCCTCATGTATTTGTTCCTGGCCATCGTCGCGACTACGCTCTATATTTCACTGTTCGAGGAACGGATGCAGGAGTTCTGGGATCCGGTCCTGCGATTTATCCGGTCGAACGAAGGCGCCACGACCGGCGTCCGGTGGGTGGTGCTGGTGGTGGTGCCGTTCCTGGCCGGTTTCTCGACGTTTCAGAAGCTGACGCCGACGGCCACGCCCCCGCTCGAGCAACGGGTGATCCATCCGGCGCCGCCGCGGGAATATGCGCAGCTCTACAATCCCATCCCTCATACGCCGGAAAATATCCTGGCGGGCAAGGGGATGTTCATCGCCTATTGTTCGCCCTGCCATGGGCCGAAGCTCGACGGCAAGGGACCCGCGGCGGCCGGCTTCAACCCGCCACCGGCAAACTTTGTCGATCCCGGCACGATTGCCCAATTGCAGGAATCGTTCCTCTTCTGGCGGATCAGCACCGGCGGCGTCGGCCTGCCCGTTGAAGGGAAGCCGTGGAATTCGGCCATGCCCCGCTGGGAGACCCGGATTTCGCCGGACAATATCTGGCGGATCATCATGTACGAGTACGAAGGCTCCGGCCACAAGCCCCGGACATGGGAATAAACGTGGGAGTAGACGTCATGAAGCCGGTGGATTCAAAGCGTCATCTTGCAAGCATGGCCGGCTGTGCGGCTTTGGCGGCGCTGGTGTGCGCCGCCGCATCGTGGGCCGCCGATGAGCCGGTCAAGGCCCCGGTGGAACAGAAAAAGGCCGAAGAGGCCGGGGCGCCGAGCGGCGTGGTCACCGCCAAGCTGATTGATCAGGCGCCCCCCGATGACCCGGCGTCGCCACTCTGGGAGCAGGCGCCCGAAGTGGAATTTCCCATGAGCCCCCAGGTGCACTGGGATCCGAGAATTTTCAACGTGACGGTGAAAGCGATGAAGATCCGGGCGCTGCAGGATGGCCGGCAGCTTGCGGTCCGGTTGGAATATGCCGATCCGACCCAGGATCCGGGTGACGCGGTGGCCGTCGAGTTTCCCGTCGGCGATAAAAAGGCCCACTTCGCCCATGCCCAGGAGATGGCCCAGGTGGAAAGCGGCGAAGTGAATATCTGGTATAAGAAGGCGTCGGATGCGCAGCCGACCGATATGAACGCCCGCGGGTTTAAGACACTCAAAGCCCAGGACCAGGCCGAGCAAAATGTGACCGGCAAGGGCGTCTGGAAGGACGGGGTGTGGCGGGTGGTCATGCTCAGGCCCCTGACCGACTCCGGCGCCGATGACCGCCAATTCGCCCCGGGCCAGTTCGTTCAGATCGCCTTTGCGGCGTGGGATGCGACGAACCGGGAGCAGGGGGCGATGAAGGCCGTCACCTCGTGGTGGTGGTTTTTCGTCGAGCCGCCGCCGAACCGGATGATCCTTGTCTATACGGGTCTGGTGATCGTGGGCGTCGTGATTGTTGAAGCGGCGGTCGTGCGGAGAATCCGTCGGAAAAAAGCGTAGTTGTCCGTCATCTCTTTGGGGAGCCCGTCGGCTCGCCGCTCGATAGTCCTCTAGCCGTTCCTCTTTGACCCCGAACCGTTCGTGGGGTGATCGATGAGCACCGGTCGCAGAGAGCCAGACGACCAGCTGGTGCTGGCGCTCATGAATCCCGCGCTCTACGATCACCCGGTTGATGCGGTCCAACTGATCGAAACGCACATCTCGTGGGTCCTGCTGACGGGTTCGTACGCCTACAAAATCAAAAAACCCGTTGATCTGGGTTTTCTGAATTTCTCAACGCTCGACCGGCGCCGGTTTTTCTGCGAGGAAGAGCTTCGACTCAATCGGCGGCTGGCGTCTGACCTCTATCTGGCGGTGGTGCCGATTACCGGGACTCCCGGCGCGCCGCGCATCGGCGGGGAGGGGCCTGATGGGGAGGGGCCGGTAATCGAGTACGCCGTCAAAATGCGCCAGTTTCCCCAGGAGGCCCAACTCGACCGGCTCGTTGAGGCGGGTCTGTTTGATGCGGCGCGCGTGGATGAACTGGCGGCGGAACTGGCCGGGTTTCACCAACGGGCCGACCGGGCCCCCGCTGACGGCTCCTTCGGCACGCCGGAGCGAATCGCGAAACCGATGCGGGAAAACTTTGAGCAGGTTCGCCCATATCTCGATGAGCCGGAACGTGTCGAGCAGTATCAACGGCTGCGCGCCTGGAGCGAAGCGGATCACACGGCCCACCGCGACGCCTTCGTGCGGCGGAAGGCCGGCGGGTTCGTGCGGGAATGCCACGGCGATCTGCATCTGGCCAACATGGTGCTGTGGGAGGGCCGGCTCCTCATCTTCGACTGCCTGGAGTTTGATGAATACTTACGATGGATTGACGTCATGAGCGATCTGGCGTTTGTGACAATGGACCTGGAGCGGCGCGGCCGCGCTGAATGGGCCGGCCGGCTGCTGAATGGCTATCTGGAACAGAGCGGCGACTATGCCGGTCTGTCGGTGCTGCGCAGCTATCAGGTCTACCGGGCGATGGTCCGCGCCAAGGTGGCCGTGCTGCAGCGGCGGCAGTCCACCGACGACACCACGCGGCGCCGGCTCTGGAAGGCCTGCGGCGACTATGCCGATCTGGCCGAGCGCTACACCAGGCCGGTCCGCCGCTGGTTGGCGATCACCCACGGCTGTTCCGGTTCGGGAAAAACGGTCTTGAGCGGGGCGGTGGCGCAGGCATCCGGCGCGATTCGCGTGAGGAGCGATGTCGAACGGAAGCGGTTGTTCGGCGTGGCGCCGACGGCCCGCAGCGGTTCGGGGGTGAACGAAGGGCTCTACACCGCCGAGGCGGGGGTTCGAACCTATCAACGACTGGCCGAGCTGGCGCACACGATTCTGGATGCCGGCCGTCCCGTGATCGTCGACGGCGCATGTTTGCGCCGCGGGCAGCGCGAGACGTTGCGCGCCGTCGCCGCCCGTTGCGGGGCGCCCTTCATCATCCTCGACGCACAGGCGCCGGAGGCGCTGATGCGGGAACGGCTCCGCCGGCGGGAGCGGGAGGGCGTCGACGCCTCGGAGGCGGGGCCGGCCGTCTTCGATCAGCAGTTGGCCGTTCAGGAACCGTTGGAACCGGATGAGGCGCCCTGCGTGGTGCGCGTCCGAACGGAAGAGCGGATTGATCCGGCCTCCGTGATGGCGGCGATTCATCAGATGACCGGGAGCTGAGGCGGTGCGGTTGGTCGAGCCGCATGAAACGGGTGCGGCCGTCCGGGAGGAAAAACGTTCGGGCCGGTTCCATGTGCAACAG
Organism: Nitrospirota bacterium; assembly: GCA_016201765.1. GTDB lineage: Bacteria > Nitrospirota > Nitrospiria > JACQCE01 > JACQCE01 > JACQCE01. The sequence goes on along the minus strand of JACQCE010000033.1, from coordinate 5,769 downwards.
ATGCGATGGAACCGGCCCGATACTGTCGGAACTGCAATCGGCTTATTTGGCCTTCGGATCCGTCTTGGGTTCTCCGATTGACAGCAGTTCAACCTCAAACACGAGCGTTGAGTTCGGGCCGATCACCTGGCCGGCGCCGCGGGGGCCGTACGCGAGATCCGGCGGGATAACGAGCTGCCACTTGGAACCGACCTTCATCAATTGCAGCGCCTCCGTCCAGCCCTTGATCACGCCGTTGACGGGAAACGTCGCCGGCTCACCCCGTTTGTAGGAGCTGTCGAACTCCGTCCCATCGATGAGCGTGCCCTTGTAGTTGGTGCTGACCGTATCGGTCTCCTTGGGGCTGGCGCCCTTGCCTTCGGTGATGATCTTGTATTGCAGGCCGCTCGGCAACGTCTTTACGCCGGATTTTTTCTTGTTCTCGGCGAGAAAGACCTCGCCGTCTTTTTTGTTCTTGTCGGCCGTTTGCTGCATGCGTTCCTGCATCTTGGCCTGCATCTCCTGTTGGAAATCGGTCAGCACCTGTTTGACTTCATCCTGCGTCAGCTTGGTCTTGCCGCCCGAGAGGGCGTCTTTCAGGCCGGCCACCAGGGCGTCGGTATTCACATCGAGTTCCTGCTGTTTCAGGCTGGTTCCGATGTTGACGCCGATGCTGTAGCTGATCTTGTCCTTTTTGCTGGTCGGCGCGGGTGCCTCATCGGCTGCGAACGCCGGTCCGACGACGCCGATGATCCCGCCGATCATGAGGATGCGAATGAGTACCATGAACACTCCTTTGTCGATTGGTTGTGTGGGGGTTGTGCGAATCAGATCGATCACGGCCTCCCTCAGGCCAGGCCCCTTACCGTACCTGATCGGTTCTACAGAGTCAATACAAGCCAGGAACCGGTAGTGGGTCAGTTGACTGGATTCACCCGTGGCAAAAATGGGGACACGTCCCAATTTCGTTGAGCGCCGCGCGCCGCATGAGGAAATTGGGACGTGTCCCTATTTTTGAGACCGGTCACGGTGAAACTGACCCACTACCCGGGAACCCCGCGCCCCGGCCCCATCGCCGTACGCTTGACGGCTTTTCTCGTTCTCCACTTTCCACGTTCTATTTTCTACTCTCCGATTTTTCATTCGACTTTGCACTTCATTCGCCATTCGGCATTCGAAAATTCCTTGCCCCGGCGCCTACCGGAACGTCGCCGCCACCCAGTCACCGAGCAGATGGGTGAGCGTGATGACGACGCCGGCGATCAGGAGATGCTCGCCGATGACCTTCCATGGCGGCACGGCCTGCCTGACCGCCAGTCGATGGCTCAACAGGGTCAGCACGACCAGCCCCCATGCGATGCTGACGACAATCGCCGTCGACAGGTCAAACAGCAGGACCGGGATCAGGAAGGTGAGCGCCGTCAGCAATTTGGCGGCAAACGTGGCGATGGTCAACCGCCAGATGGCGCGCGCCGAGCGCGTCGCGTGCGATTCCTCCGAGATGTGCATGCCCAGCGCGTCGGACAGCGCATCGGCGACCGCAATCGTCAGGATGCCGCCGATGACCGCGAGGGTCGAGTGGGTGCCCGCGTGCAGGCCGACCATCAGCCCCAGCGTGGTGATGACGCCGGAGGTCAGCCCGAAGTTGATGCCGCCTCGTGTCGGCGCACTCACCGGGCGGGGAGTTGGGCGGGGCAGGATCATTTCATGCGGTCGACAAATAGATTGTACAGCCAGGCCAGGACGGCCCCGCCGATCAGGCCGTCGAACGCCCCCCACACCAGGCCGATCACGCTGCCCAGCGGGCTGATGTTGTAGCCGGGGTAGAGCTGACCGATCAGCGTCCGTTCACCCGTCGCGCCCTCGAAGAGCATGATCCACCAGGCGATAAAACAGAGGCCGGTTCCCCAGAACAGACTCCCGGCCAACGCGAATGCCTTGACGTTCAGTTTCATGGCGGCGCCTCCTTTGGTGGACGCCCCGGCTTGGTGCGGTCTCGGTGGTATTGAGGCGTCGGTGATGCTTTGGTATACGATAACCGGCCGATGCAGTCAATGAGGGTTTTGGGAAGGGTTTGGGGGAAAGCTCTGGGGGTTGCCGGGCGGCCCGCTGGAGCGGGGGTGCGGTATTGAAGGGTCAGACGATGGCGGCGGTGATGGCGCGGCGATTGATATAGAAGAGCTGGTCGTCCTTGAACAGGGGGAAAAATTTCGGCGCGTGGTTGAAAAAATCCTTCGGACGGCGATGGCCCTCCGGCAGGGCGATGTAAATATCCCCTTTCAATGACGTGCCGTCGATCAGCGTGAGCGTTACGGCATGTCGCTCGCCCAGGGTCATGAGCTCGTCCGCCTCCCCCTCGAAGGGCGTTCGAACGCAGACGATCTGGTCGATGTTGAGCAAACGGACCCCGCCGGAGGTCTTCAGTGGAATGAACGGGTCCTCTCCATTCAGGAGATCGCCGACGGTTTGCGGGCCGGCGTGGGTCGCTTCATAGAGGCCCAGAAACAGGGTGCCTTCGAGCTCCGGCGGCGTGGCGAGCCGGACGAGAACCGACCGGGTTTGTTTGGCGACCTTCGGGTCGTTGGCCGATGCCGGCTCGTTATTTGGCGGCGTGGAAGAGGGCTTTGTTGGTGGCATATTTGTGGGCCTCCTCGGCGGTCACCCGTCTGGCGGCGACCAATTCCTGCAGGGCCTGATCCATCATTTGCATGCCCATGGCCTTGCCGGTCTGGATGACGGAGGGGATCTGGAACGTTTTCCCCTCCCGGATGAGATTGGAGACGGCCGGTGTGACCACCAGAATTTCCAGCGCGGCGCAGCGGCGGCCATCGACCGTCTTCAGCAACTGCTGCGCGACCACCCCCTTGAGCGATTCGGCCAGCATCGCCCGGATCTGCTCCTGCTGATTGGTGGGGAACACATTGATGATGCGGTCCACCGTCTTGGCGGCGCTGTTGGTGTGCAGCGTGCCGAAGACGAGGTGGCCCGTTTCGGCGGCGGTCACGGCCAGCTCGATCGTTTCCAAATCGCGCATTTCCCCGACAAGAATAATGTCGGGGTCCTCCCGGAGCGAGGCCCGCAGCGCCGAGGCGAAGCTGTTGGTGTGCCGGCCGATCTCGCGTTGATTGACCAGGCAGCCCTGGCTGACATGGACAAACTCGATCGGATCTTCAACCGTCAGGATATGGTGCATGTGGTGTTTGTTGATGTAATCGATCAACGCCGCCAGCGTGGTCGATTTGCCGCTGCCCGTGGCGCCCGTGACGACCACCAGCCCGCGGGTCAGATTGGCGAAGCTCAATACGCTTGGCGGCAGTCCCAGTTCCTCCACGGTGAGGACTTTCGTGGGGATCAGCCGGAAGACCGCGCTGATTCCCTGCCGTCCTTGGAAGATATTGGCCCGGAAGCGGGACTCCAGGGCGGCGACCTCGTAGGCGAAATCGATGTCGTGGGTCGCCTCGAACTGCCGCCGCTGCTCCTCCGTCATGATCTCATACAGCAGTTTCTCGGCGGTATCGTGCGTCAGCGGTTGGGGTACAAGGGGCGCGAGGTCGCCCGACACGCGCACCATCGGCGGATTGCCGGGGGAAAGATGGAGGTCGGATCCCCGCTTGTCCTTGAGCAGTTTGAGCAGTTGATCGAGCTGTGCCATGGGTTGGGAAGCGTCGTATTATCGTTCAGTATAGCATGTGCCTCAAAACCCGCCAGTCAGGCCGGTTTTTCGCGGCTCAGCGAACAGCGGCATGACGGTGGCCAGGGGCCGAGCGTCGGTCTGACACGCGAGCCGTGGGCGCAACCAGTATGGCGATGGGGCCGGGGTGTGGGGGCGGTAGCCCCCATGGATAAACGCCATGGGGAGAGGAGCATTCTCCCCTTGACTTTAATGAACTCTACTGATTTTTGATCGCGTCGATTTCCTTGATGATCCGGGTGTTCTCCGCGTCCCATTGGAGCGCGTCTTGAAAGGAGCGCAGCGCCTCCGCGGTCTGACCGGTTCGTTGATAGAGCCGCCCGAGCCCGATGTAATTTTCGGCCCGTGAGGGTTCAAGGGCGATCGCCTTGCGGTAATGGGCCTCGGCGTCCCGTTCCCGATCGGGCAGTTTGGAGAGGGTGTAGGCCAGCAGGGTGTGATATTTCCATTTGTCCGGTCTGGCCCGGACGGCCAGTTCGAAACAGGCGGCCGCCGCATCAAGGTTGCCGGCTTCCAGTTCGACCACGCCTTGTTGAACATATTCGTTGGAGCGATGCCGTTTCGTCGCCGAGGTCTGCGACAGCTCGGCGGCCTGCTGTTTGGAGAGGGTGCGGTCGTATTGTTTCCGCTGTTCTCCCGACGAAAGGGTCATATACGCTTCAGTGATGCGGTGAAACAACTCTTCGAGGTTGGCTTTCAACTCCTTGGAGCATTCCCCCAGCGGTCCTTCCGGATGGTAGGTTTTGGACAGTCGGTAATAGGCCTGTTTGATCTGAGCGGGCGCGGCCTTCGGCTCGACGCCCAGCACTTCGTAATGGTTCTGTTGCTTCAGCGCTTCATAGGCAACCATGATGGGTTGCGGGTCGGGCAATTCGCTGTTTGACTCCGCTTTCGCCGGGGCCGGCGCCGACGGGGCGGCGTCGGGCGGTCGCGCGGTTTGAGCGTGTTGAACCGCGGCGATCGACGTGATGAAGCGCTGAAATTCCTCGGGAACTTTGTTGAGCGAGACGCCGATGCCATAGCGGGTCAATCCACCCTTTGAAACCGCATTGCGCGCCGCCCACCGGACGTGGCCGATCAGATGAAGGGTTTTCCCGGTCGGGAGCGAGAGTTTGATGGTGACCGTGCTGCCCATGTTCAAGGGGGCGTGGGTTTCAATGGAAATCCCGTCCTGGGAAAGATCGCCGGTGAAGGCGATGTTCCGGCCCGGCAATTCGTCGACCGTCAGATAGAGACGCTGTGGAATTCGGGCGTGTTTGCGGCGTTCCATTGTCGGGGCTCGCGTCGTCCCCTCCCAACTGGGGACAGATTGTAAATCTGTCCCCGCCTTGGGAGCCTTCCCCCTCACGCTCGCGTTGCGAGCTGGGTGGCCACCCGATGGCATCGAAGGGGGGTGGGTTTTGACGCGTTATCGATAACGGTAGATCACGAACGGCGGTCTGTCAACCCGGGGGTGAACACCCGGGGGTGAACGGGGTAGTGGGTCAGTTTCACCCGAAAAATAGGGACACGTCCCAATTGTGATGAGTGCCCATCCCAAAACCTGTTAGTTGGTCGCCTAGCTCGCCTTTCTCTCCTCGATACAGAGGACTCAATGGACGGGCAAAATGGGTTTTGGGATGAGTTCGAGTGCCTGCGGCCTGTTTGTGACGGACTCTGGACAAATTGGGCCGTGTCCCTATTTTTGACGTCAAACATGAGGGCCGGCTCAAACTGACCCACTACCGTGAACGGCGAAGTTTTGACAATCTCCCCGGCGTTCATTATGATGGGCAACCATCCTATTTGAGGGAGGTTGCCCGTCCGGTGCAACGGCGGGGCCGGTCGTCATGAGGGGGGTGGCATGGTGTTGGGGGGCATCATATGATGGAACAGATTCTGCCGGGACTGGCTGCGCTTCAGAACATTCATCCCCTGTTTGTGCACTTTCCGATCGCATTTTTCTGGGGAGCGCTGGCGATGGAGGGGGCGGCGATTCTGGTCCATGAGCGATTTCATTTTGCGGCCACCTGGATGCTCTACCTAGGCGCGCTGTCGGCGCTGGTCACCGCGGCCACGGGATTCCATGCGATGAATCAGATCGCCGCCGCTTCAGGCGG
>JACQCE010000032.1 GCA_016201765.1 Nitrospirota bacterium | reverse complement strand
TGGGTTTCCATGCGCAAAGATGCGGTCGTCTTGTGATAAGTGTAGCGGGTTGCCGGAGGCTGTCAACTTTGGGTAGTGGGTCAGTTTGATGGATTCCACCGTGGCAAAAATAGGGACACGTCCCAATTTCGTTGCGTGCCGAGCGTCGCACGAGGAAATTGGGACGTGTCCCTATTTTTGAGCCGGTCGCGGTGAAACTGACCCACTACCCAACTTTGAGGACGATTGACGCGCTCGAACACCCGGGCGCGGGCGGGAAAATCATTGTTACAGATAGGGAACGAAGAGTTTGGCGGTGGCGTCCCGCAGCTTGATGGGAAGGGGGCGGGCGTCGGCTTCGGCGAGCGTGATCGGCCTGGAGCGTCGGCGCGCCGCCTCGAAGTGGCGCTCCAGTCCGGCGATGGTCCGGTCATCATAAATTTCCAGGTTGAATTCGAAGTTCAATCGAAGGCTGCGTGGATCGAGGTTCGAGGAGCCGACGATGGCATAGCGGCCGTCGATCAGCAGACATTTGGTGTGGACGAACGGCGGAGGCTGATACGACACCTCGATGTCGTGCTGCAGCAGTTGCCACAGGAGCGCCTGCGCGGCCCACGCGACATGGGGCAGATCACTCTGCCGGGGCAGAATGATCTCGACCGTGACGCCCCGGAAGGCGGCGGCGGTCAGCGCGGAGATGAGCGGCGACTCGGGGAGGAAATAGGGCGTCATGATCCGGATCCGGCTCCTGGCCGTGGAGATGGCGCCGATGATGATCCAGTGGAGTGTTTCGGAGTCGTGGTTCGGTCCGTCGCTGATCCCCCGGCACCAGGCGTCGCCGGCGGCCGCGGGCCGGGGCGGGGGTGACGACGGCTCGGCTTCATCCGTGGCAAAGCGCCAATCCTCCAGAAAGACCTCCTCCATCTGCATGGCCGCCGGCCCGTCGACTTGAAAGTGCAGGTCGTTCATGCGGCGCGGGTTGGTCGTGTCCATGGCCAGATGGCGGTCGCTGATGTTCATTCCGCCGGTGAAGCCGGTGGCCGTGTCGATGACCAGCAATTTCCGGTGATTCCGCAGATTGATGTGAATGCCCTTGGTCATGGGAAGAAACCAGGCGGCGCGGACGCCGGCTTTTCGAAGTCGGCCCGGCGCCGGCGACAGGGAATAGAGTGCGCCCAGCCCGTCGACCAGCACCCGCGCATCGACGCCTCTGGCGGCGGCCGCGCTCAGCGCATCGATGAATTTCTTGCCGGTATCATCGGTGTTGAAAATATAACTGCACAGGTAGACTGAGCGGCGGGCCGCCTGGATCGCGGCCAGCATGGCGGGGTAGGCCTCCTCGCCGTTGTGGAGGATGGTCACCCGGTTGCCGCCCACGAGCGGCCGGTGGGTGACCCGGTCCGAGACGGCAAGCAAGGCGGCCACGTCATTCTTTAAACCGGCGGGCATCTCGGTCCTCTGAACCTGGTAAAACTCGCGGATGTGCTGGTCCAGCGCCCATTGGCCTCGCTGTTGCCACCGTTGCGCCCGGGTGTGAATGCGGTTGACGCCGAATAACCAGTACAGGATTGCGCCGGCCGCGGGATGCAACGCGAGGCAGACGGCCACCCACCCCAGCGCCGACCGGGGGTTGCGCTTGTTCAGCAACGCATGGCCCGCCGAATAGAGGCTGAACAGGCCGGACAGTCCGGCCACGACGAGCCAGAGCGGGTCTGCAATGTTCATGGATGCTTCCTTCCGGAGCGCTGTGGAACCATGAATCTGTCCCTGTTGTTCACGGCGGCGCCGGGCGGCGCGCCGGCCCGGATGACTTCAGCAACGGTTCGAGAAGCGGCCAGAGGGTGTTGACGGTCACCGAATAGCCCTCGGCCGTCGGGTGGATGCCGTCCGTCTGGTTCAGTTGGGGCCTGGTCGCCACGCCGTCCAAAAAAAACGGGATGAGCGTCGCCCCGTGTGTGCGGGCGAGTTCGGGAAAGATCGCGGCGAACTGTCCGGTATACTCCGGCCCGTAATTGGGCGGCAGCTTCATGCCGGCCAGGATCACCCGCGCGCCGGCCGAGCGCAAACGGTCGAGGATGTTCGCCAGATTCTCGCGTGTCTGCGAAATGGAGAGCCCCCTCAACCCATCGTTGGCGCCGAATTCCACGATGACGATGGCCGGTTGATGGGACAGCACGGCGTCGACACGGCGGACGCCTCCGGCCGTGGTGTCGCCGCTGACGCCGGCGTTGATGACGCGGTGGGGATAGCCCGCCTCGCGGAGCCGCCGTTCCAGTTGCGCCGGATAGGCTTCGTCGACCGGCAGGCCGAGTCCGCTGGTCAGGCTGTCGCCGAACGCGACGATCACCGGCCGGTTGTGCTCGTGATCGGAGGCAAGATCCGGCGGAGCGGCGGCGATCAGTCCGGCCGAGAGGGCGAAGAGCAGCCATCCCACCCTGCTCTGGACGTCGGCGAAGGATTGCATGACAAGTAGCGTATAATATTGCTTTATGAGCCTTCAAGCGAGCCACGATTCCATCATCCAAGTGCGCACACTGTCGATGCGGCTGTCCGGCGGAGGACGCACGGTGACGATTTTGGATTCGATTAATTTGGATGTGCCGGCGGGCCAGTTTCTGGCCGTCGTCGGCCCGTCCGGCAGCGGCAAGTCGACGCTGCTGGGGCTGATCGCCGGCCTGGACCGGCCGACGTCGGGCTCCGTGGAACTGAACGGCGTCGATCTGGGTGCGCTCTCCGAAGACGATTTGGCGCTCTTGCGGGGCCGTTTGGTCGGCATTGTCTTTCAAGCCTATCATTTGATCCCCACGCTGACGGCGCTGGAAAATGTGATGGTGCCGCTCGAGCTGACCGGCGGGCGTGATGCCGAAGCGCGCGGGCGGGAATGGCTCAAGGCGGTCGGGCTGGAAGAACGGGCCGGCCACTACCCCGCGCAATTGTCGGGCGGGGAGCAGCAACGGGTGGCGATCGCCCGCGCCTTTGCCTGCCGGCCGCCGATCCTCCTGGCTGACGAGCCGACGGGTAATCTCGATCAGACGACCGGCCGTCTCGTCATCGAGCTGTTGATGCGGATCCGCCGGGAGCAGGGTACGACGATGGTCCTGGTGACGCATGACGCCGATCTGGCATCATTGGCTGATCGCGTCATCACGCTGGTCGATGGCCGGATCGCGCGCGATCAGCAAGGCACGCCGTCGCCATGATGCCGGCCGTCATCCACCGTCGAACCAGCCCGGGACTGCGCGTGCTGCTGGCGATGGCCTGGCGGGAAACACGCGGTAGCTTCCGCCACTTTCTCTTCTTTCTTGCCTGTATTGCCCTGGGTGTTGGCGCCCTGGTGGGCGTGACCGGTTTTTCGGCCGGCCTGGAGCAGACCATTCGCAAAGAGGCAAGAGCGCTGATGGCCGGTGATGTCGAAGTGCGAACGAATCGGCCGCTCAGCGAAGCCGGCACGGGACAGTTGGAAGCGCTCCGTGCCAGAGGCATTCGGCGGACGACGGTCAGCGAGCTGGTGGCGATGGCGTCCAATCCCAAGAGCGGCGAGACCCAACTGGTCGAGCTCAAAGCGGTTGAGGAGGGCTATCCCTTTTACGGGCGGTTGGCCGCGGAGCCGCCTAACGCCGTGGAGACAATAGATGATCAGGGGGAGGATCAGCATGCGGCGCTGGCGGAGCAGGGGCTGCTGGTGCGATTGGGGCTCATCGTTGGCGACCGGATCAAGCTGGGCCGGACCGAGCTGACGATCACCGGTGTCATCACCAAGGAGCCGGACCGGATTGCCGGCGCGTTCAGTCTCGGCCCCCGGCTGCTGATTTCACAACGCACATTGGCCGCCACGGCGCTGGTCCAACCGGGCAGCCGGGTGCGGTACCGTACGCTTCTGCAACTACCGGAGGGGATGAGCGCCACCGGGTTGGCCGAAGAGTTGAAAAAGAGTTTCTCGGCCGAGGGCGCGGAGGTGAATGCGTATGACGACGCGCAGCCGCGCTTGCGCCGGTTTCTTTCCAATCTGACGACCTATGTGGGACTGATCGGGTTGATCGCGCTGTTGGTCGGCGGGATCGGTGTGGCCAACAGCGTCCAGGCGTTCATGCGGGAGCGGCTCGACACGCTGGCCATTTTGAAATGCGTGGGGGCCGATTCACGGACGTTGCTGAAAATCTATCTGCTCCAGACGCTGTTGCTCGGCGCGCTGGGCAGTGCGGCAGGCATTCTGCTCGGTCTGGCGGTGCAGGGGGTGCTACCCGATCTGATGGGCAACTTGCTGCCCGTGCATATGGAACGGAGTTACGCCCTGATGCCGATGGCGCGGGGCGCGGCGATGGGGCTCTTGACCGCGCTGCTCTTTGCCCTCTGGCCGTTGCTGGGCGTGCGTCGCGTGCCGCCGGCACGGCTCTTCCGCCGGGAGGTGAGTGAAGACGGACCATCGCCGGGCGATCAACCCGGCCGATGGGACCGATGGCAATGGGTCACCGCCCTCTTCATTGTCATCGCGCTGGCGGGATTGTTGCTCTGGCAGATCGGCTCGTTCCGGATCGGCTCGGTCTTCCTCGGCGTGTTGATCCTGTCGCTGCTGGTTCTGGCGGGGAGCGCGCGCGGGATCATCGCGCTGGTTCGGCGTATCGCACCCCGGTCGCCCCGGTCATTGATTCTCAGGCAGGGCCTGGCCAATCTGTATCGACCCGGCAGCCAGACGGCCACGGCCATCCTGTCGGTCGGCGTCGGTGTCACGGTCATTGTCGCCGTGGTCGTGGTCGAAGCGAGCCTGATGCGTCAGATCGATGAAAATCTGCCCAAGGAGGCGCCCAGTTTTTTCTTCATCGACATTCAACGCGACCAGCAGGACGCGTTCGAGCGGTTTTTCGCGGACCGTCATCTGCCGGTCGAGCTGACGCCGATTGCGCGGGCGCGTGTGCAGGCCGTCGGCGATCAGGCCGTGAGCGCCATGAAGCTGGATGGACAACCCGACGCCTGGTATTTCCAGCGCGAATATGTGGTGACGGCGCAATCGTCGCTGCCGAAGGGGAACCGTGTGGTGACGGGGGCCTGGTGGGGCGCCGGTGTGGCGCCGGACAAGCTCTCGGACACACCGCTGGTCTCGGTCGAACAGGAGGCGGCGCGCCATCTGGGCGTGACGGTGGGTTCGACGATGACGTTTGATCTGCAGGGGAGGTTGGTCACGGCCACGGTCGCCAGCCTGCGCGAGGTGAATTGGGGCAGTTTGACGACAAACTTTTTTGTCATTTTCTCCCCCGGCGCGTTGGATGACGCGGCGATGACCTCGATCGCCACCGTTCGGACGCCCGCAGCCGATGATCCGGCAATCCAGCGGGCGGTCGTCGCCGCCTTCCCGAACGTCACGGCGATCAACATCCGCCACGTGCTGGACGCAATCGGCGCGGTGCTGACGCGCCTGGGCCAGGTCGTCCGCCTCATGGCGCTCTTCACCGTGACGGCCGGTCTGCTGGTCCTGGCCGGGGCGATCGCCACCGGCCGGTATCGCCGGCTTCGTGAGGCGGTGATCCTGAAAACGCTCGGCGCCACGCGTGGCGTGATCATCAGAATCTTCACCGTGGAATATGCCTGCCTGGGAGCGACGGCCGGCCTGATCGGATCGGCGCTGGCGAGTCTGCTGGCATTCGTGCTGTTGCATTTCTTCCTCGAGTTGCCGTGGAGTGTGGAACCGATTCAACTGTCGGCGGGCGTGGTGGGCGCCACGCTGCTGACGATCCTGACCGGTTTTCTGGCGACCTATCGGCTCCTCGGCCGGAAGCCGCTGGCCGTATTGAGGCAGGAATGACCCCGCCCGTTCGACTCACGGAGAGCGAACGGCGACTTTTGCAGGATACGACCTTTTTTCCGGCGAAGGCGGCCCTTGCCGAAAAGGTGAAAGCCTGGCTGATGGAGCTGCGCGACCTCGTGAAGAAGGAAACGGCGGGCGGGCGGTTCCTGGCGCCGGATGGAACCGATTTTCAGCAGGGCCAACTGGTCAAGGGCGAGCATCTGCTCGATTTCCCCTATCACTATCTGGATTGTCCGAAATACTTTTCACCTGGCGAAATGTTCACCTATCGCACGCTGGTCTGGTGGGGGCACCATGTGGTCTTTGCGCTGATCCTCCAGGGGCCGCAGTCGGATCGTTACAAGGCGAATCTCATGGCCGCCTATGATCAACTGGCCGACCGGGAGCTGGCGCTGCTCATGACCGACACACCGTGGGAATGGCGGCAGGGCGACGACTATCTTCTCCCCCTGCATCTGAACAATCGGCAGGCCGTGGAAGCGGCGCTCGCTCAACGCCCGTTTATCAAACTGCACCGCTGCCTGTCGTTTGATCACCCCGCGATCATCGATGGCCGTTTAGCCGAGGAAGGGTTGGCGACGTTCCGGCTTCTTTCGCCGATCCTGCTGAAGGATGATGCTGGATTCTGATACCGAAATGATTTAATCTAATGAAACTGGAGGGCTGACATGACGGGAATCATGCGTGGGATGTTGGTGGTGGCGATGGTGGGGGCGGGCCTGGCGGTGGCGTCGGCGGCGCAGGAACCCGGCAGGATCGATGTGACCATCCGGAATTTCACGTTTGAGTTTCAGGGCGCGACCATCAAACCGAACCAGCCGGCCGTGATCACGCTCAAGAATCTCGACAAGGTCACACACGGGTTCATGTCGCCGCTTCTGGGCGAGCAGGAGGTGGAGATCGAGGCGAAGGGCGCCACCACCTACGGCAGGGGGATGAGGGGGTTGCACCTCAATCCCGGTGAGACGGCGACGATCCGCTTCATGCCGATGAAACCCGGCCGCTACAAGTTCGAATGCGACATCCATCCCAATATGAAGGGCGAAATTCTGTCGCTCTCGATCGGGGAAGTGTAAATAAGTGGAGAGTTGATAGTGGAAAGTGACGAGTGACGAGTGACGAGTGACGAGTGACGAGTGACGAGAGAACGGACTAGCTAGCGGCGTTGGGCCGCCCATTCCTCCGGCGAAAAATCGTCCACACGCAACGCGTCGTGGCGGCGTGTTTCCGCGTCGCGGATCAGCCCCGCCTCAGCGTGACTGATCACGCCGCGCGTGACCGCATCGTCGATGAACTGCACATAGCTCTCCGGCGAAATCCAGCGGTGATGGACTGCCGCCCGAAGCTTTTTCTCCACCGGCTCAGCCGCGATGACGGCGGTCAGCGCCGCTTCCAGCCGTCCCAATCGGTCTTCAGGATCATTCGGCAGGTAGATGCCGGCGGTCAGCCGGTCCCGCGCGGGGCCGGGCTCCATCAGCAAGGCGGTCACCTGCTCGCCCACATGATCCTAAAGATCACCCGCCGGAGAAGCCAGGCGACGGGCCGGTTGGGGAAATTGACCATCAAATCGTCGAGCCTGACCTGTATCGAGTGAAGACTGTGCCAGCAGGCCCAATGGACAAGCGGCAGATCGGCCGCGGGGCGGCCCTGATCGGCAAACCGCTTTAGCGTGGCCGAGGCCAGGTAGAGATAACTGAGCACGTCGCCGAGGCGCGCCGAGAGCGCTTCCCGCCGTTTTAATGTCCCGCCCAGCGTGAGCATGGCGACGTCGGAGGCGAGCGCGAGCGCGGCGCTCATCCGGGTCAGTCGCTGGCAGTAGCGCCGGGTCGGGTCATCTGATGGTGTTGGCGATGATGTTGGCGCCGGGGCGGGGGCCAGGCGCGAGCCGGTGAAGCCATACCAGAGCAACCGGGCCGCATTGCCGACGGCAAAGCTGATGTGCGAGAAGAACGCCTCATCAAACGCCGCCGTGGCGCGGGCGGGGTCGGCGTCGTCGGCCGCCTGCATTTCCTTGAGCAGATAGGGATGGCAGCGGATCGCCCCCTGGCCGTAGA
>JACQCE010000040.1 GCA_016201765.1 Nitrospirota bacterium | reverse complement strand
TGGAGGGGCAGAGCAGTGGCGGGCAATAATGGGGAAAAGGGGGCCGGTTCAAAGAGTAGAAAATGGAGAGTGGAGAGTGGATTCCAGCGGAAGAAGCACTGAAATGGGGAAAACCGGGCCAGAGTACTTTTTCCTGCCGCGGCGCAGCGGTCAAGCTTATGAAATAGTCAATTATTGGGGTCAGACCCCATTATTGATCTTTTAAACGGGGTCCCCAATTTTTGCAATTTTCGCGGTTTCATAGGCAGGTCAAGATCACCCGGCCTTTTGTTTGAGCGATTTTCTCCTGCTCAATGTAAAAAATTACGCGCCATTCGCGGTCACAAGGCCAATAGGAGAAACCAGCCCATCTTGTCCGTGAGGCGACCAGCACCTCTCGTTGATCTGGCTCATTGGCCTTCGGCACATATCGGGTGACCCTAAAACCCCGGCTCTCTAGCTTGGCGGTTGCATCCACAACGCTCGAACCCGTCTGTATCCATGTCGCCACGAGCGTACTGAACTGCGCTTCGCTCTTGGGTAAGGAGCTACACGCAACGAGCGCTGTCACAACTAGCATCGCTACTACGCTGTTACGCAACGCGTCTACTCCTCTCAAAAAACAGGGTCAGAGTGCTTTTCCCTGCCCGGCGCAGGGGTCAAGCTCAGGAAATAGTCAATTATTGGGGTCAGACCCCTTTGGTGATGTTAGTCTTCAACTGCAAGAGCTCCTCTAGTGTCTTCGGCATCGGGCTGTAGCCAAGCCTGACCTCCTTCCGATGCTTATTCCGATACGCACGTGCACGTCGAGAGTTCAGCGCATAACGGCGATAATCGTGTTCATAGTTAAGTAACTGGACATTATCCCAGAGCGCAAGCCTACGCTTAACAGTCATGACCAATCGGACTTGTCCGTCCTGAGAAACAATCACACCAAGCGCGCGGGCATCGGCTCGACAATAACGAAGGACGGATCCGTGGCGTGTGCCAAACCTTGATGGATCAATGGTCTTGGCGTGTCCACCTCTCCGTAGCAAATCGGCACCATCGTAGACCTTGCCAGCAATTGGACTGGAGTTGATCTTAACACCGAAACCGACAACATCGAGAGATGGCGTCAACAAAACGAGGCCATCTATCGAAGCTAAGGATGTTACAAGCCTAACCGCCCCAGTAAGTTCGAGATCACGGTCTTGCGAGTCTGCTTCAGCGAACCCAGATTCATATAAATGTTCGGCCGGAACTGTATTGGACCGCCTCATTTTGTTATGCACTTTTTGCTTGATACTTTTCAGATAAAACTCATCAAGGACGCTGAGAATTGCGGCACTGCTCAAACGCTGATAGGGGAAACGGTATGTCACATCGAGAAGGCGATCGAATGGGCTTGGTGAGATAAGAAATGCACCGCCGGTGCCAAGGCGGCGCAGGCCGATACAGAGTCGTTCAACCGTACGTGACCATTCCTCGGACACAGCAGTAAAAATGCGGTGCAAGTCCTTCGGAGTACCTAAAGCCTCTGCAACTCGACTAGCGATTGGCATAAGGGTTGATGCAATACTAGCAACAACGATCCGCGACCGCAGTGCCGGATCTTCTCGTGTAATAAGCTGATCTTGCCGTAGTCCAGCGAGAAAGAGATTTTTGTGGTAGACAGACAGAGCCCCCGCCGCATCTACAGTTACGGTGAGAAGACCCGGATTGGCAGTTCCACCATCAACGGCTTCACGATTGTACTGGATGTTAGCATGAACGATCTGATCAACCACACCCCAGGCTACTAGGTCAGACGCTGTTGTCCCATAGACAGCGACAGAACCTGACCACTGGTCAATTGCTCGAGATAACCTGACGAGCAACTCCGGTGTCAGTTTGATGGGGCGACTGAAAGCAGTGAATCCCGGATAAGCTGCGCGTCGGACGATCGGAGGATCGACATCCGGGTTTCTCGGGTCGGCAAATGTGATACTGCCTCGTACGAAGCTCCCCTCCTCGGTCCGGAGACTTGCAAGATAAGCCCTGTCTATAACTGCGCGTATGATTGACACTCGCGGTGTCGAGAAGCCAAAAATGTGAAGCTTCGAAGCAACAATGCTCGTGAGGGTATCAAGGAGGTTGGTCACAATCAGCCTCACAGGGTGGTGGAAATAATAGGGCCAGAGTGTGTTTCCTACCGCGGCGCGCCGTTCAATCTCACGGGATAGTACTCCAATCTTAATTTCGCCTTAGCCGGCGCTTCAAGCATTTGGAACTACGATAGAACATGGGTTGCAAACCAGCTTGCCGAAAGACTCTATCAACGCACCACTGCACCGTGGGCAAGAGGAGACTGGCGAAAAGTTATTCGTCGTGGTGTCCTGAAACCACCAGAAAAATGCTCTGCGGTAATTGTTGAGCTCCGCCACTACCTCAAGCCCACGAACATTGACCGGCGCGTTACTGCTCTCAAGCTGGGAACGCGACCAAAACTCGTACTCTCCTGAATCCAACCAAAGAGTCATCAAGGCACGGTGAAAACACATCCAAGAAGCTAGCCTCTCTGCGAGATCAGATGGAAAGCCAATCCTCTCTGGTAATATTTCGCCATTGCATCTCAGGCAAGCGAGTGGAACCGGCGAGAGATGATCCTGGAGCACGATGGGAGGTCCGTCCTGGCAGGCGCAAAGCTCATCTTGGGGTGTCGCCGATTGTGGTCTCAACTTCCAGTAAGGATCGGAAGGGTTAGGCATGGCAGCTTCTCGTGACACGTTCGGCTAACCTAATAATTATCCGGTTTCCAGATAAACAACTTTGGAGGTTAGCTTCCAAATACGGTGACCGAAACAAGAATCATCGCCCCTCGCTTATGCTCTGGGTAAACACGCGTGGTGGAAAGAAACATCGTTGCCCCTCTCCGCCTAGGGCTGAAGGACCATGCCTTGCCCTACATGAGAATAGAGAATGGAAAATGGAAAGTAGACCGCAATGTGAGCAGTGTCCATTTTCAATGTCCACTGCTCCATTGCTCCGTAATTTGCTCCGCAAATTACATCGGGGCGACAGGATTCGACCATGCACTGCACAACCTGAGCAATGGAGAATGGAAAGTAGAGCGCACTGTGAGCAGTATCCAATGTTCCATTGTCTACTGCTCCAATGCTCAAAAATTTGCTACGCAAATTTTATCGGGGCGACAGGATTAGACCCCGCAACTGCGCCGGAGGCGCAGAATAGAAAATTTATCGGGGCGACAGGATTAGACCCCGCAACTGCGCCGGAGGCGCAGAATAGAAAATACTGCGCGCCAGCGCTTTCCGCTCGGCACAAATCCAAGGTATCGGGCCCCGGCAGTATACGAAAGAGCTATCCGGGTACAGGATTTGACCATGCCCCTGCACCGTTGGCGTTTCGTGCCAACGGTGCAGATTGAATGACGCACGCCAGTGCACCCATCATGGCAAATCCTGTCGGTACTGGGTCCAACACGTATACAAAAGGTGTCGGGGCGACAGGATTTGAACCTGCGACCCCCTGCTCCCGAAGCAGGTGCGCTACCAGGCTGCGCTACGCCCCGAACTGGATGATTCAGGATAGAAAAACGAGGAACACGATAACAAGAAATCGTCGTGAAGTCAATGAACAACGCAGTGAGGTGACGGGTGTTCGACGACAGGAAACAACGCTGCTACAGGGTGACCGCCGAGGCAAATTCGACGAACCGGTCAACAATCTTCGGATCAAACTGCTTGCCCGCGTACTTCTTCAGCTCCGCCACGGCCTCCTCATGCGTCAGGCGGCGCCGGTAGGGACGGACCGAACGCATGGCATGGTACGCCACCACCACGGTCAACACCCGGGCCAACAGGGGGATCTCCTCCCCTTTCAACCCTTTGGGATAGCCCGTGCCGTCGTAGCGCTCATGGTGACAGATGATCGCCGGAATGACCTGCTCCAGGTAGGGAACCTTGGTCAGGAGCGCTTCGGCCACCGCCGGGTGGGCGTGGACGATCCGGCGCTCTTCGTCGGTGAGCGGCCCCACCTTGTTGAGGATGTGGTCCGGGATGGCGATCGTCCCGATGTTGTGCAACAGCGAGGCGATCATGAGACTCTCTTTCTGGGTCGACCCAACATCGAGCCGCTCCGCAAACGCGGTCGCCATCTTGGCCACCGCTTCGGAATGGCCCCGCAAGTAGGGGCTTTTGGCATCAATCGCCATCGCCAGATCATTCACCATTTTCAGATCATTGGACAGCAACAGCTCGGCGACCTTGTCATGGTCCTTCTCGATCGTCGCCTTGAGCGTCTGGTGATAGGCGCACGCCTGATTGCGCCCGGCCTCCTTGGCAAAATAGAGCGCCTGGTCGGCCGCCTGGATCAGCAGCGGCCGGGTCGTCGCATCGGCCGGGAAGGTGGCCACGCCGACGCTGATCGTCAAGGGGGCTTTCACCCCCCCCTGCACCTCAACGCCGGAGTCCGCAATCCGCTTTCGAACCCGCTCAGCGACCATCAGCCCCCCCTTGGCGTCCGTCTCAGGAAGGATAATGGTAAATTCTTCGCCTCCATAGCGCGCGGGGACATCGATGCCCTGCCGGATGCTGCCCCTGACGGATTGACCGAGCAGCCGAAGGACGTCATCACCCACCTGATGACCGTAGGTATCGTTGAAACTCTTGAAGTGGTCGATGTCGAGAAGGATCAGCGAGCATTCGTGGCCGTACCGCTGGGAGCGAGACAGTTCGTCCTCCAGCCGCCGCTGAAACTCCCGGTGGTTGAACAGCCCGGTGAGGTAGTCCGTGCTCGCCTGCCGCTGTGCTTCCTCGACAAAGCGAACATTTTCCGCGGCCGTCACCACGTGGGACGCCAGCGTCGCCAGCAATTGTTGATCCTCCTGATCGTACTCGCGATCCCCCCGGGGATTGCCGACATACAGAAGGCCGATGACGTCCTTCCCCCGCCGAATTGCCAGCGCGGCGCCACGCCCGATCCGGGGGTGATGCGGTGGCGTGCCCTCAGGCAGTGGCGCCTCGCCGGGCTGGTTCACGAGCACCACTCCCTCCGCGTGAAAAGCCTGACTGAACAACCCCAACTCCTTCAACGATCCCTGCAGGCCGGCCCCTTCAAGATCAAGCCCGTGTGTCGCCCACAGTTCCACTTCGTTCCGGCCCTGATGGCTGAAGATGGCCAGGCCGCAGGCCGAATCAGTCAGCGCGCAGGCGCCGTCCACCATGACCTGGGCCAGGGCAGTCAGCCGCAGTTCGCGCGTCAGTTCCACGGAGATGGCCTGGAGTTGCTGAAGCCGTTGCTGGAACCGCTCCAGTCTCCCTTTCATGGCGTGCCGCTCAATCACTTTCTCGACCAGCGTGGGCAGCGCGGCCAGATAGTGTTCGCTCTTCACCACATAATCATAGGCGCCGGCTTTCATCGCCTCCACGGCAATCGTTTCATCGCCCTGACCGGTGACCATGATGACCGGGGCCTGGCACCCCTGCTCGCGGAGCCGGCCCAGGACCTGCAAGCCCGTCATCCGCGGCAGACTGTAGTCGAGCAGGATCGCGGAAAACTGGCGCGTGGGGGCCGCCGTCAGGCACTGATCGCCGTCACCGGCGATCGTCAGCTCGATGGAAGAGTTATGCCGGCGGAAGGCCCGCTTCACCAGCATCTGCTGATCCAGGTTGTCTTCCACAAGCAGGAGGTGGATCGGGCTCATGACGGCTCCGTTCCCGTTGCCGCATTCGCATTGGGCAGGCGGCCCATCAACAACCAGTAACACTCAAGTTTTTGCACCACCTTCTGAAAGTCTTCATACTCGACCGGCTTGGTGATGAAACTGTTGGCGCCGAGCGTGTAGCACTTGTTCACCTCTTCGTCCCGCCCGGAGGTCGTGAGCATAATCACGGGAGTCGTCTTGAGAATCGGATCCTGTTTAATCCGCTCCAACACCTCGAAGCCGCTGTGCTTGGGCAGATTCAGATCGAGCAGGACCAACCCCGGCGTGGGCGCCTTCGCGGCATCGGCGTAGGCATCCTGATGAAACAGGTAATCAAGCGCTTCCTGCCCGTCTTTGACCCAATGGAGGCTGTTGTTGAGCTTCCCTTTCTTGAGAGCCCGTGTCGTCATCATGGCATGATCCGGGTTGTCCTCGACGAGCAGAATGTGAATGGGGCGGTCTGTCATGAATCGTCTCCCTCTCCATCCTCATGGTGTCGATCGGCTTGCGTCGACGCCTGCTGAGGCCAGGTAAAGTAAAAGGCGGCGCCCTGTCCTTTTGCCGACTCCAGTCGCACTTTGCCGCCGGCCTGTTCCACGATTTTACGAACGATCGACAACCCGACGCCCGTGCCTTCCTCCTGGACTTCGTGCAACCGCTGGAAGATCTCAAACACCTTGGCATGGTACTGCGGCTCAATCCCAATGCCGTTGTCCTTGACATAAAACTCGATCATGCCGTCCTGTTCGCGCGCGCCGACTTCCACGCGGGGCGCCGCCCCATTGTGGCCGGAAAATTTGACCGCGTTTGAAATCAAATTGGAAAAGAGCTGCTGCACCAGCGTCCGATCGGCCATGATCCTCGGCAACGGACCCAGTTCGACAGCCGTCTGCTTCCTGGTGATGACGGACTGCAGATTGCCAAGCACCACCTGGACCACGTCGGCGATATCGACCGACTCCACTTGTTTGCGCATCCGGCCAACGCGCGAAAAAGCCAGCAAATCCTGAATGAGCTGCCCCATCTGGTTGGTATTGTCCACCAGCCGCTTCAGACAGTGCCGCCCTTCGTCATCCAACCGCTCCCCATAATCGTCCAGCAGGATGCCGGACAACCCCTGCAGCGAGACCAACGGCGTTTTCAAATCGTGCGAGACCGTATAGACAAACGCCTCCAACTCCTGATTCTTTTCCTTGAGCTCCGTGGCGGCTTGCTCCAGCTTGCCCATCATGGCGGTCATGTCCAGATTTGCCGCTTCGAGGGAGGAATTCAACCGCGTCTGCTCCTGGTTTTTGGTCAGCAACTCCTGCGCCTGGACCTCCACGCGGTTGAGGTATTCGCGAAGCTCGACAACCATGGCATTGAAACTGGTCGCCAGGATTCCCAGCTCGTTGGCGGGGCCGCGCGACAGCTCCACGGACAGATCACCCGCCGTAACCTGACGAACGGCCTGGGTGAGCTGTTCCACCGGACGGATCACCCGAAGGCGCAATGCCGCAAAGAGGAACCCTATGATGACCAGGCTTCCAACCACCCCGGTTCCGAGCAACCGCAGCCGTTGGCGGACCAGCACGGCTTGACGCTCAGCCAGATCCAGCACGAAGACCCCCGCGGCCTGGGGTTCCACGGCCCCAAAATGGAGCGGCTTGGTGATGATCATGACCGGCTTCGAGTCCAGCGTCGTTTCGGTCATTGATGAGTTGTACGCGTCCAATGACGAGGTAATGGCCCGCGTGGAGACCGGCAAGGAGCCGGCATCCGTGCCGGCGATTTTGACGACTTGGTCCCCTTGCCGGATGTACAATGACGCGGAGAGCATATTGTCATAACTCTGAACCAGTTCGCGCACATAGCGGTCGCGCGTTTGCGGATTGAGGATCGCCTGACCAGCGGCTTCCGTGTCGATCCCGTCGACCAGGGCCAAACCGGCGATGCCATAATAACTGCCAATAATCGGGGCCATTTGTTGATCCGCCACCACCACCATCACCCCGACCATCAGAGAAATCGACAGCACGACGATGGCCAGCACCTGAATGTTCAGGCGCCGGAATCCGGTATGTTGTTGTGTATGCGGCGTCCCCGTGCCGGCGGACGGATAGGTTGAACCCGCCAGTGCCGCCTTCTCCCCGACGATACCCACGCATCAAGTGTATCAGCAAATCCAAAACGGTCAAACCGCGCACAAGAGCACACCCCCCGACCGTTTTGACCCCGCCCATCACCATCTGACAGCAACTCTAAGGTGCGGACGATTGGATGGATGGACAGACCGCGCCGTCCACATCCTCGATCACACACAACGGCCCCACACGGTCGTCTACCGGGAGCGCACCGAGCATCGGACGGCGGCGCGCCATCCAAACGCCGGCCATCCGGGTCGTGTCAACAATCGGCATCGCCGCCCCGACCGGCGGTAGTGGGTCAGTTTGATGGATTTCACCGTGGCAAAAATGGGGACACGTCCCCATTTCATCGTGCGACACACGACACGCAACGAAATGGGGACGTGTCCCTATTTTTGAGCCGGTCGCGGTGAAACTGACCCACTACCCGACCGGCGGCCTCGTTGACACATAACCAAAATCTGTTACCATACAACGTGATGAGCGGTCGAGGGCGCCGTCTGCAAGCTGGATTCAACGGACCATTGTTCTTCCGACACCCCCTGTTCATGCTGCTCGCCGTCGCCGTGTTGCCGCTCGTCGCATCGGGAACGTCTCTGGCAGATAGGGCTGACGCATCCGGCGATGAGAAGAAGGCCGATCAACCAATCTATCAATATACGGATCAGAACGGCGGGGTGGCGTTCACGGATGATCCGGCCCGCATCCCGGACAAATCCCGTTCCACGGCCAGGACCGTCAATCTCCCTCCCCTCATCAAGATCCCGGAATCCCACCCGCTGCCAACCCTGGAACCGCCGTCCCTTGCCGCCCGGATACGGACGTGGAATGCTCATCTCTCTCCCGGATACCGTCTGATCCTCATGGGCATTCTTCCCGCCATGCTTGTGATTCTGTGGGGGTTGAGCGTTCTCCGGACACACACGGACAGCGCGGTCATCAAGTTTTCACTCCGGGTCGGCATGCTGGCGGTGCTCCTTCTGTCGGCCTCCGTCTGTTACGTGATTGTTGTCCGGGTCCAAGCGGCCACACTGACCGGCACCGTCCTTGAGGGAAACGATCTGGTCTCATCGCTGAAACAAAAAACGGAAGAGTTGAACAGAGGCACCGTCGACCTGATGAACAGCGTTGCCGATAGCATCAGCCGGAAATAGCCGAAACCACCTTTGACTTCCTGCCTGGCTCCATTTTACAATGGCCGCCATGGTTCCCACGATTGAATGGACCGAGAAAGCCGTCCGGATTCTCGATCAGACGCAACTCCCCCACACGGTCGTCTACCGGGAGTGCACCGACTACCGGATGGTGGCGCGGGCGATCCGCGAGCTGGCCATCCGGGGCGCGCCGGCGATCGGTGTTGCCGCCGCCATGGGCGCCGCGCTGGGTGCGCGCGCCATTCAAAGCCGCGACCGGGCCGACTTTCTCAAACAGTTTCACATCATCTGCGATGAAATCCGCACCGCCCGGCCGACGGCGGTCAATCTCTTCTGGGCCTTGGACCGGGTGGAGCGGGCCGCCAAAAGCAGCACGGCCTCATCGACCGGTGCACTCAAAGAGGAACTGGTCGCGCTGGGCAAACTGATGCTCGATGAGGACATCGTCCTGAACAAACAGTTGGGCCGGGTCGGCGCCGCATTGATCCCCGATCACGCCTCAATCCTGACCCACTGCAACACCGGCTCGCTGGCCACCGGCGGCTATGGCACGGCGCTGGGCGTCATCCGCGCCGCGGTCGAGTCGGGCAAACGGGTGCACGTGTACGTCGACGAAACCCGTCCCGTGCTGCAAGGCGCGCGGCTGACGGCCTGGGAGCTGTTGCAGGACCAGATTCCCTGCACGCTGATCACCGACAGCATGGCGGGCAGTTTGATGCGCCGCGGTAAGATTGACATCTGCATCGTCGGCGCCGACCGGATCGCGGCCAACGGCGACACGGCGAACAAGATCGGCACCTACTCGGTCGCCGTCCTGGCCAAGGCGCACCGCCTCCCCTTCTACGTGGCGGCGCCGATGTCGACGATCGATTTTAATCTGGCTTCAGGCGAGTCGATTCCAATCGAAGAACGGGATCCGGAGGAAGTCACGTCGATGCCGACCGCATCGGGCCGTGTCGTGACCGCGCCCAAGGGCGTGCCCGTCTACAACCCCGCCTTCGACGTCACACCGGCCGCCTTGATCCGGGCGATCATCACGGAACGGGGCGCCGTCCCGCCCGGTCAGCTGCGGAAGCTCAAGGCGATGGCAAGAGCCGTTGTCAGGGAGAGACGCTCCTCTTCCCCTGACTTGAAGGCCCGGGCTGAACGGCCGGTGCGATCCACACGCCGTCCGATCACATAGACTCCAGCCGCTGCTGACAGACCTTGATCAACAACCCGACGGTCAGATCCTCCGAATAGGCCACGAACTGGTCGCCCGGCTGCGTGGTCAGCACGCTGATCGCGTTGCGATAGGCCCGTGTGGCCTTGTCGGCCTGCTGCTGCTGCCGGAACACCTCTCCCAACTGGTAATGCGCCACCGCGACGTTCGGATCGACATAGACGGCCTTTTGCAACGCCCCAACCGCCTGGTCGAGCTCCCCCAGTTTTTGATGCAGGACGCCCAGCAGATAGTAGGCCTCTCCATACAGGTTGTCCCGCTGGAGTAATTGGCGCAACAGGTCGACCGCCGGTTCGTACCGGCCCTGGTTGGCCAGAATCAATCCCTGCATGAAGACCGCCCGCAACAGATTAGGCTGTTCTTTACTCAACCGCACAAATTGTTCAAACGCCTCCTCATAGGCCTTCCGGTGATAGGCCCCCAGCGCGCGCGTGAAGGCCTCGGTCACCGCCGGCGGCGCCGTCCGATGGGACGCAAAGGAGCGCCGGCCGGGCGGCGCGGTTTCAGAGCGGGCGGCGACAACGGGCAGCGGAGCAAATGGCCTGGGGGCCACTTTCACATCGACGCGCTTGCCCACAGGCGGCCGTTGATAGAAAAACGTCTGCGGGTATTCAATTGTCCGATACTTGTCCGTAATCAGCCAGAGCGTCTCGGCATGGCCGATGAACAGATACCCTTCGGGCACCAGACTGTAAAACATTTTTTCAACAACCCGTTTGGTGACATCCAGGGGAAAGTAAATCGTGACATTGCGGCAAAAAATCACGTCACATTCACCCAGCCCCATGGGCACGTACGGATCCCGGACCATGTTGTGATAGACGAACCGCACCCTCGCCCTGACCTCTGGATTGATGCGATACTCGTCGCCGTCCTTGTGAAAATACTTGTCGAGATAGGCCGGCGGCATCGTCCGGAAGGCGCGCCCGCGATAGAGGCCTTGTCGGGCGAGCTCCAATGACCGCTGGTTGATATCGGTGCCGATGATTTCCACCGTCCAGCCATCCGGCGTCGGCAGCGTTTCCAGGAGGCAGATGGCCACCGTGTAGGCCTCTTCCCCCGATGAACAGCCCGCCGACCAGATGCGGATCGACCGTTTGCCGCCGCCCGACCGTTGGATGAGTTGGGGAATGACCAGATCGGTAAACGCGGAAAACTGGGCCGGATTTCTGAAGAAGGACGTTTCGCCGATGGTAAGCAGATCGAACAACGCCTTGCGCTCCTGCTGACCATGGCGCTCGTCATTCAACCGCTCGAAATAGTCCTGCGCGGATGCGGCGCCCGTCGCGGCCATGCGCTCGGCCAATCCGACCATCAGCGCATCTTCCCGCTCCCGCGCGAAATAGAGTCCGCTCTGTTCGATGATGAATCGCTGAAATTGCTTGAAGGTGTCGTCCGACAGCGTCACGCGGGTGTCCGCGGAACCGGACGTCATTTCTGTTCTCCGGGCTGTTCTCGAGTCTGGGCTCCGGATCGGCCGGGGACGGACAGCTCCTCGGCGGTGAACAACAGATCCAGGCGCAGCAACCCGATCACCCGGTCGCCCAGGCGCCCGACGCCCGACAGAAAATCACACGGCAGTCGGGAGCGGATGATGGCCGGCGGCGATTCGATCACCATGTCATGCAGATCCACCACATCCACCACGGCGTCCACAATCAGGCCGGCCACCATCCGGTTGATGATCGTCACCATGACCCGCGTCTCGGCCGTGGGCGGTCCCGCCGGCAACTGCAGCCGTTTCCGAACATCAAGGGCGGCCACCAGATGACCGCGGACGTTGATCACGCCGGCGATAAAATCGGGCGTGTGCGGAATCGCCGTCACCGCCGGCATGCGCAGCACTTCGCGAATGCGCTCGATTTCAATGCCGTATTCACGCCGGTCCGCCTTGAAAACAATGATATGGCGGGCGGCCTGTTCGACACGCGACGCCTGATCCACCCGTCCCTCCATTACAACCACCTCACCAGTGTCTGGGAAATGTCCTCAAGCGGCAGCACGCGATCCACCACCCCCAACTCAATAGCCGCCCGGGGCATGCCGAAAATGACCGACGTCCGCTCATCCTGCGCAATGGTCCGCCCCGAACGTTCCTTGACCGCCGCCATGCCCTTCGCGCCATCCCGGCCCATGCCCGTCAGGATGATGCCGATGGCGCCCGAACCGTGACTCGCGGCAACCGACTCCAGCAGGACGGTGGCGGACGGCCGGTGACCGTCGACCAGCGGACCCGAAGTGATCTGGATGCTTCCCGGCGAGACAACCCGCATATGCCGGTCATCCGGGGCCACGTAGACCATGCCCGGTTGGAGCAGTTCCCCCTCCTCGCCAAGCTTGACGCGCAACCGGCACTCCGATTGGATCCATTCGACAAACCCCTCGGTGAACCCGGTCGAAATATGCAGAACCACCACGACACTACAGGGAAAATCCGCCGGCAATCGCCGCAACACGTCAAACAAGGCTACCGGCCCCCCCGTCGACGCGCACAACGCCACAATCCGTCGGCCGGTCGCCGGCGTGGACGCCGCCACCTTCACTTGCATACCCTCAACCCGCGCCAGCGGATGGCGGATCACCTTCACGTGCGCCAGGTTCTTGATCTTGTCGATCAATTCCCTCGCCCCCTCGCCGCCGCCGGTCGTGAACGGCGATTTTTCAACCACGTCCAGCGCCCCGTACGAAATCGCCCTGAACACCTTGTCGCGCCCGCCCTGAAACGCGCGCGAACTCAGCACAAGAATCGGCGTCGGTTGAAACGCCATGATCTGTTTCGTGGCCTCATACCCGTCCATCACCGGCAGATTGATGTCCATCGTGACCAGATCCGGCCGGTGCCGCTTGACCATTTCCACGGCTTCGGCCCCGTCCCGGGCCACCCCCACCACCGTGATCCGTGGATCCGCGTTCAACAATGACACCAGCAGCCGGCTGATGGTTTCAGAGTCCTCCACCACCAGGACACGAATCACGGCGTCCGGCTGGGGTTGCGGGACGATGGAGGGCGTCATCACGTTTCCGCTTAGTTGGAGACCAACTGGTTGATCGTCTGCAGCAAATTGCCTTCGTGAAACGCATTCTTGACGATGTACGCCTGTGCGCCGACTTCGATGCCCTTCCGTTTATCCGCTTCCTTCTCGAGCGTGGTGACAAACACGAGCGGAATGTTCTTCATGGTGTCGTTGGCTCGCAGCGCGCGACACAGATCAAATCCATTCATCCGGGGCATTTCGACATCCGACAACACGAGATCAAATGAGCCCTGGGCCAGTTTTTCCAGCGCCTCCAACCCGTCCGATGCCGTCTCGACGATGAACCCGCGGGATTCCAGCATGCCCCGCTCCAGTTCCCTGGTGGTCAGCGAATCCTCCACCACCAGAATGCGCCGCCGGGTCCGTTCCGGCTGGAGCGCCGGCGCCGACGCCGCCACCCGGCGGGTGTCCTGCGCCGATCGCATCAGGTCGGCCACATCCAGAATCAGCACCATTTCCCCCGTGCCCAGCACGGTCGCCCCGCTGATATTCCGCACTTTGCCCACGTGGGCGCCGAGATGCTTGACATAAATTTCCTGATCGCCAAGGATTTTGTCGACGATAAACCCGACCCGTCTCCCCATGCTGGAAATAATCACAATGGAAATCGTCCCGTCGGCATCGCGGTTGGGGCCGCCGGGCGACGCGGAATCGGATTCCATCCCCAGCAGCTGCCCCAGCCGCACCAGCGGCACCAGATGATTCCTGACGTTCACCGCCATTTTCATGTCCACGAGCACGCACTCCCGTTCGGCCACTTTCATCGATTCCTCGACGGCCGTCAAGGGAAACGCCAGCACCTCGTCGTTTGCCTGAACCAGCAGGGCGTGGATCAGGGCGATGGTCAGCGGCAGCTCCAGCCGGAAGGTCGTCCCGCGTCCGACTTCCGACGTCACGGTGACCTGGCCCTTCAACGCCTCCATCTGCGTCCGGACGACGTCGAGTCCGACGCCGCGGCCGGAAATATCGGTGATGATTTCACTCGTGGAAAACCCCTTGGCAAAGATGAAACCGAGCAGATCGGACTCCGTCAGGGCATGGGCATCCTCCGGCCTGATCAGCCCCTTCTTGATCGCCGTCGCCTTGACCCGGTCCGGATTGATGCCCCGCCCGTCGTCCCTGACCGTGATGACCACGTGGTCGCCCGCCTGTTCGGCCGCAATCTCGATCCGCCCCTCCGCGGGCTTGCCGGCGGCCGCGCGCTCTTCGGCCGGCTCAATGCCGTGATCGATGCTGTTGCGCAACAGATGAATGAGCGGGCCTTTGATTTCCTCCAGCACTTTCTTGTCCAGTTCCGTCTCCCCTCCCTGCACGACGAACGCGACGTCCTTCTGCATGGAGTGCGCCAGATCCCTCGCGACGCGGGACATCTGTTCAAACAGTTGCGTGCACGGCAGCATTCTGATGTCCTTCATCCGCCGCTGCAACTCTTCGATGACCGGATCGATCTGCAGCATTTCGTTCGTGATCGTGTCCGACAGGGCCATCAATTCCCTTCGGAACGCGTGCATGCTCGCCGCGCAGTCATACAGGAGTTTCCTCCCGGCCTCATTGAGCCGGTTCTCGCGTTCGGTCTCCCTCAGGTGCGAGGACAGGGATTCGAGTCTCGATTGCAGGTCCGCGCTCGTGCGATTGAGCGCGCGGACGAGCGCCGTTTTGTGTGAGGATTTGACCCTGTTGATGACCAGCTCTCCGACCAGATTGAGCAGTTTGTTGACCCTGGCCAGGGGGATGCGGATCGACTCGTCGACCGATGAAACGGGCAAGGACGGCTCCCGGCTCTCGGCCGGCTGGGGTGCCGCGTCCGCCGGCCCTGGAGCATCGGCGACGCTCGGCGCGGTCGGCGGCGGCCCCGAAACGGCACGGCCGGCGGATGACGGGCCTTCGGTTCCGCCCGTCTTCGCCGCGGACTCAAGTTGACGGCAAATCGCCGCCACATCAATGGAAGCGCCCTCCTGCTGACCCACCCCCTTGACGGTGGGCAGGATGGCGCGAATGGCGTCCACGCCGGCGAAGACCACGCTGGCCATTTCGGACCGGAATTCGCGCTGTTTCGAATGGACCAGCCCGAACAGATCCTCTATCCGGTGGGCGATTTCCTTGATCTCGGTAAAACCCATCATCGACGCGGCGCCCTTCAGCGTATGGGCGACGCGGAACAATTCGTAGAGGATTTCAGTGTCGGAGGGATTTTTTTCGAGGGCGAGCAGGCCGCGGTCGAGTTTGTTTAAATACTCGTCGGCCTCGGCTTGAAACGTCTCAAGAAATTCGGAATCTTCCCACGCACCGGCCATATCCCCACCGCGATCGGTCGTTCCCCGGCAACGTCAGTGATCACGCCGCGAAGATGGCTCACTCCCGTTCAGCTTGAAGCCGCCGATCGAGGTTTTCAATCCGCCGGCCAGCTGGTTCAGCTGATTGGCGCTGGTGGCCATCTGCTTGGTCGATGACACAAATTGTTTGGTCACATCGTTGATATTTTCCATCACCTGCACCACCTGATCGGCCGCCGTTTTCTGCTGCTGGGTTCCGATGGAGATTTCCTTGATCACCTGGACGGTTTCCCCGACCATCGTCAGCCCCTTTTCCGCCCATTTGGTCGAGTCCTCCACGCCCATGATGGCGGAATGCGTCTCCGCCTGGATCTCCGCGATCAACTGCCGGATCTCCTTGGTCGACTCCGTCGACCGCTCGGCCAGCTTTCGCACCTCGCTCGCCACCACGGCGAACCCACGACCCGCTTCGCCGGCGCGCGCCGCTTCAATCGCCGCATTGAGCGCGAGCAGATTGGTCTGGTCCGCCAGGTCGTCGATCAGCTTGGTGATGTTGCCGATGGCCTGTGTTTTTTCACCCAACGTGAGAATTTTCTGGGCGCTTTGGCTGACTTTGCCGTTGATTTCCTCCATGCCCCGGTACATCTCATCCGCCACGGTGCTCAGATTCTGGGCATTCTCCGCGATCCGCGAGGCCGTGCTGGCCAACTCCGCCACGGTGGATGAGGCTTCGGTCACGGCGGAGGCCTGCTGGGACGCCCCGGAGGCCTGCTGTTCCGCCGCGACGCGGATTTCGGTCGCCGCGGTCGTCACCTGCAGACCCGCGTCGCGAATCTGCGTGATCAACTCGCGGAATCCGTCGATCATCCGATTGTAGGCCTGGCCCAGCTGGCCGATCTCATCCTGCGACCGGATCTCAACCCGGCGGGTCAAATCCCCCTCCATCGCCGACACCACGGTTGTATCAGACAGGATCTTGATCGGGCGGGCCAACCGCCTGACGAAAAAGAAGGTGAGCACGACAATCAACCCGATCATGACCGCGCCGAGCAGGATCACACGCCGCTGCAACGTGCGGATGGAGGCGAACGCCAGATCGGCCTCCTGGAGCACGAGCACGTTCCATCCGGTCATCTCCACAACCGAATGGGCGAACCCGACCAGATAGGTCTGGTTGAACATCGACTCAAGACGGTATCCGCTCTTTCCCGTGGCCGCGGTTTTCAGGACCTCCAGCCCCTCCAGGGGATGGGTGAGGATCACACCTTGATTTCGAATGGCCTCGGGCGCCGAGATGACATAGTCGCTCCGATTCACGAGCACGACCGAGGAACTGGCCGTATGCTCCACGCCCCCCATTTGCAACCCGCCCGTCAACTGATCAAGTTGCGACCGGAGAATCACACCGACCAGCACGCCGATGACCGACGGCGCGCCGTTCGATTTACTTTTGGAACTGAACATCATCGATGTGATCGGCGCCGCCACAATCATCCCCGGCTCATCGATCACCTCGGTGGGCCCGATGTCGGTCAGGACCGGCTGGCCGCCGGCCACTGTGCGGAACCAGGAGGTTTTGGACAAATCCCGTCCGAGGAATTCCTGCTTCGTCGCGGCCAGCACCGTGCCCGCCGGACGCAGAAGGAGAAAGTCGCTGTACACCGGGTATTGGCCTTTCATTTCACCGAGCCGGGCCGTGATCCGCCCATCGGCGTCATCGCTGATCACGTCGTGCATCACTTCCTGGGTCGCCGCGGCATTGATATCCTGCAGTGATTGGAACAGCATGCGATCCACGGTCGACGCGGTCATCACGGCGATGGCTTCCAGTTGCTCGCCGATTTTCTCCGTCAGCACCCGCCGGCTGGTGTCATACGACAGATAACCGGTGGCAACCAGAAACGGCAATGACAGAAGAAGAAAGAACACCGTCATCTTCCATTGAATGTTCAGTCGATTGATCATGGCGTCACCGTCGTGTTGCGCGTCGTCATTGCAGTTTATACTCCGTGGATGAGGCCTGCCCGCGCGGAGGCGGCGCGCCATCCACGCTGATGACCTTGACCCCGTCTTCGTTGCCGTGCAAATCGCTGAGCAGCACATACCCCACCGCCCCCGGCGCTCTCGCCACAAATCGCGTGACCGCCAACCCGGAAGGTTGGACCACGATCGTGACCGGAATCGGCGATCCCTCGATGAAAAACTTCTGCGTCGGCTTGCTCCGCAGGACGCGCTTGTAGAAGATCGCCCGCTCGGGGGAATCAACCGAACGGTTGACCGGCACGACCTCCTCGCCGTTGCTCCATGTCTTCACCTTCCCCTGGTACATCAAGGCCAGTTGACTGAGGGAGAGATCCGCAACCGGATTGGCTGCGTTGACGATGACGGCCACCGCGCTGTCCGTGGCCGCAATCGATCCAGGCGTCGCCGCCCACAGGAGCGCGACGGCCATCATCCATGCGTGCCTCAGCTTCATCTGCACCTCCTTATTCCTGAATGGCCGCAGCATGACGTCTCAAAACGCCGCGGACATTGACGCCATCACCCCATTGCTCCCGCCAAGATCAATGGCTTCGTTGGTCTGCGTGTTCCACAGATATTCGACCTTGATGACGAACGTGGGCGCGGGCCGGTAGTTCATCCCGACCACGTAGCGCGTCGTGCGATTATCGCCGCCCCCCGTTACATCACCGTCATCGCTGATTGAGGCATACCCCCATTGACCGACCAGTGTGAATTTGGGATCGTTAAATCCCCGCCCCAGAAACGACCGGGACAGCGCGTCGAACCAAAACTGATACGCGACCTGGGCATAGGCGCCGTGCAGCTTGGTCGGGACGGCGACGCCGCCGTCATTGAGCCCCGAATCCAGCCCCAGATAGGCATACTCGGCAAGCAGTTCGATCGCGCCAAACGTCAATTTGAGGTCGGCGTCCACTCCCTGGACCGCCCGGCTGGGGGCATACGCGCCATAATAACCGCTGATCCCGAATTCCTGTCCGTAGCGGGGGGACACCATGAGTCGCCCGACCACCGCCTTGTTATTGTTATTGTCCTCCCCAAACGCCCCACCGTCATCATGCAGCCCGTTCGTGTCATCAATGACGGCATCATTTCTCAAACCATTGACCACATATCCCTGATAGCTCACCACCGTTTCGCCATACTCCACGTGCGCCACCATCCCTACGCCTGGCTCCGCCCAGGTGCCGGGCACGATGAACCGCGCCATCACCGGACGGGATGTTAATTCCCGGGTTGTGTCGAAATGTTCCAGATTAAACCGGCCGAATGGAACAAGAATCACACCGCCGCGAATCGCGAGCTGATCCAGGATCGCAAATTCCATCCACCCCTGCTCGACCTCAATCGCCCCCTCGCGCGGACTCGGCTCAGTCGTTGCAACCCGCTCGAATTCGAGCTCGGCAAACCCCTTCAATCGGCTGCCCATCTTTGCGCCCAGAAGCAGTTCGACGTTGCGGGCGTCGAATTCGCTGTTCATGCCCTGCAAATTCTGAAATTCGAGCGTGGCATACAGATTGACCTGCAAATGGCTCACCAGTTCCGCGGCCGCGTCGCCGGCCGGTTCATCAACAGCCGGCTGCCCGGCCTCCTGGGCCGCAACCCGGGTCGACCAGAGCGGCTCAGCAGCCCATCCCGCGTCGGGCCGGCTTCCTCCACACACCAGAAAAGCGCACAGCAACACACCAATTTGTTTCATCATGATCACCTCACAAGCCCTCGCTTGTTTGATGCCTACTTCATCCCTTGGTCATGCCCAGGCTTCTTCATTGCGCCATCCCAACCGACTCCGCCGCGCCCCGACTCCTGGCGATCAGCGCCTCAACCCTGATCAACGTCACCACCATGCCTTCGACACGGCAGCTGCCGACCAACAGGCCGGCTTCGAGCTGATCGATCGTGGATAACGGGGGCTCGATGCACTCATCGGTCACTTCGACCACACGCGAGACGGCGTCGACCAATAGTCCCGTCTCCAGCAGACCGGCTTTAATAAAGATGATCCGGCTCTGTCCGGTCAGCAACCGCGGCTCGAGATTGAACATTTTTTTGGGATCGGTCACGGACAAAATTGCGCCGCGCACCTGACAGATGCCGACAATGGCCGGCGGGGCGTTCGGCAGCGTAATGATTTGGCCGATCCTCAGCACCTCATGCACATGGGTGATATCGACGGCGTACCATTGATCCGACAACTGAAAGCAGACGATCTGCCGGCCCGTCGCGGCGGAGACCTGACGGGTCGAGTAAAAATCCTCGGTGGTCAGCACCAAGGCGCCCGATGATTCACCCGTCTTCTGCGGCTCGTTCATCAGAGACATTGCTCATCCAACCACTGCTCGATATGCGACCGATGAAAACGCCACTGGCTTCCGATCTTCACGGCCGGGAGGCGTTCCTCCCTGGCCAGCCGGTACACGGTCGAATGATGCAGCCGGAGAAATTTTGCGACTTCACTGATCGTCAGCAATTGCTGCCCCATGGACGCCGTGGTCCGACCCTTCTGTTTTTTCTTCATCTCATACGCTCAGGAACACACACCTGCACAGCCCTGCGCACGATTCATCACAGCCCTGAATCTGAGTGTAAGCGTAGCAGGCGGTCTTGGTTTGTCAAGAAAACCCGCGCACCCTGGGCCGTTTCCATCGAGCGGACGCCGGCTTCAGCGCGCGGGCGATCCGTCCCGATTGACAACGTCCGCTCCTATGCTACGCTGAGACCAACATGGCGTCCTCTTCACCGTCCACCCTCAATCCACAACAGGTCAACGCCTTCATCGAACCCGCCATCCATGTGCTCGAACGGATGGCCGGCATTCACGCCCGCGTCGGCCAGTCCCGCCGGCAGGGCGATCCCGTCCAGCCGGCGGCTGTCGTGGTGATGATCGGCATTCGCGGCGACATGACCGGCACCATCCTGTTTCGATTCCCAAGGGACCTGGCCTGCCGGCTCGTCAGTAACCTGACGAAGGACGAGCGCAGCATTGATGAGATCGATGCCCGCGTCAAGGACGCGCTCGGCGAACTGGCCAACATCATCGCCGGCAACGCCACCGGCAATCTGGCCCGCTTGGGCATCCATGCGGTGCCCACGCCCCCGGTCATCGTCATGGGCGCGGACATCAAATTGGTGTTTCCGGACATCCCCCAGTTGCTGGTCGTCCCCCTGATCACTCAACTGGGTGAAACCGAGATGGATGTGGCGTTTGCGGTTCAACTTCCACGGAATGGGTCTTGATGGGCAAGCGGGTCATGATCGTTGATGACTCGAGCACGATGCGGCTCGTGCTCCGCCGTCTGCTGGAAAAAAACGGATTTGAGGTGGCGGGGATGGCGGAAAACGGCGTCGAGGCCGTGAAACACTACCCGATTCTGCGCCCCGACTTTGTCACGCTGGACATGATCATGCCCCAACAGAACGGCCTGGACACGCTCAAACAGATCAAACAGCTGGATCCGAAGGCGGTTGTGATCATGGTCAGCTCACTGGCCTCGAAGGACCCGATCGCCGAATGCACCCAGGCCGGCGCCAAACACTATATTTTAAAACCGTTTGATGAGGAAAAGGTGCTGAAGGTCCTGCGGGAAGTGCTGGGG
>JACQCE010000039.1 GCA_016201765.1 Nitrospirota bacterium | reverse complement strand
TTGTCCTGATCGGGGGATCGATCGTAGACAAATACATCTCTCCCAAGAAACGTCCCCCATGAATCATTCGTATCACCTGCAACAAAATTAGAGGAATAAGAGTCAAACGCGATATAGCGACCATTGGCACTGATCGCCGGATAGTAACTTGCCCAGTTCCCCTGCACTCCCAAGCTATCGACACTGACCCGAATCGTGGTGCCAAGCAGCCTGTCATGCACAAAAATGTCCGGGCTGTTATTCGTATCCAACGGCGTAAAATTTATTGCATAGGAATAAAATGCAACATAACGCCCGTCAGCGCTTATCGTCGGGGCATAACTGTCGCCTCCATAGAACCCCGCGTCGGGAGAGCTTTGCCCACCATTGCTGGTGATGCTGACCCGTTCCGTTGTACCGGTCAGCCGGTCATGAACAAACGCATCAATGTCATCATTTGTATCACCTGGGACCAAATTGCTGGCACTCGAGCTAAATGCGACGTACCGGCCATCGGCGCTTAATGCCGAAGTTATTTCACTCGCACCATTAGCCTCACCGCCATGACTGTCCACATTGACTCGCTCCGTTATACCCAGAGATCTATCGCGGACAAACAGGTCCCATGTGCCATTCGTATCTCCCGCCACAAGGTTGCTTGCCAGCGATGTAAACAACACATATCGACCATCTGCGCTAATTCCGTTGGGCAGACTGTAAGCATTGCCACCGACCCCATTATTATCGACACTCACTTGTTCAACCATTCCAGTTGCCCTATCTTTTACAAAGACGTCATACGTTGAGTTAAGGTCGCCAGGCGCGAGCTCCGCGGATGAGGATTCAAAGGCAATGAAGCGTCCGGTGTCGTTGATGTAAGACCGAAAGCTCGTGCCATGAAGTTGCTGTCCATTGCTGTCAACGCTGACTCGCTCAGTCGTATGAGTTTGGCGGTCATGAAGAAAGACATCCCCCACTGAGTTTGTATCTCCGGGGACAAGATTGTCTGCCGCTGAATAAAACGTGACGTAGCGCCCATCTGCGCTGATGGACTGGGCCGTGCTGATCTTATTACCTTCCACACCATCGCTCGCCACGCTCACCCGCTCTGTCAGTCCAGTCTCACGGTCGTGGACAAACACATCGTATGTCTCGTTGTGATCTCCAACCACCATATTATTCGCATTTGATACGAATGCCACGAAGCGTCCGTCTTGACTAGGTTTCGCATCCGCACTAATGTTGTCGCCTTCACTACCATTGCTATCGACACTTATTCGTTCTATACATGCCACGTTGCCAGGGTCAACAAGATTCAAGGCGATTTCCACCTGCTGAGGGCTATTGATCGCTTCAGGCGAGGTCACCGACACGGTTCCTGTATGAGCGCCGACACCGAGCGCGCTCAGGTTAGGTTTGAGCACAAGGATAGCAGGATCTGACCCGGCAGTTGTTGGGAGGATGTCCAGCCACGGAACATCTGTACTCGCCACCCAAGTGAGCGTTCCACTTCCGGGATTCACGATATGGGCGGTAAACCCAATTGTTCGGCAGTCCACCACTTGATTAACATTGACCGATGGTTGATGGTCTATATATAAGATTGGCGCATGAGGGGGAGGCGGTGTATCCGAGATCTGAAGTGCATCGTAGGCATTAATTCTACCCCACCCGATATACTTGTTAAAAAGCAATCGATCACGCTGAGGACTCTCAATATCATCTTCCGATGTACTTGTGAGAATCAATTTGACTTCATCCGGGCTTAAGGATGGATTGGCGGAGAGCAGCAAACCTGCCAGACCCGCCACGTGAGGCGCGGCCATCGACGTGCCATCTAATCGCAAGTACCCTGAAGGATCACAAAGCTGACAACTTCCCACAGGAACGGTAGACAGGATGAATTGGCCGGGAGCAGTGGTTTCAAGATCATATCCATAGCTTGAAAAGTACGCTAATGCATCATTCCCATCCGTGGCCGCCACTGAAATCGATTCAGGATACGAAGCCGGGTAAAATAGCTCGGTGCTTGCGTCGTTTCCCCTCGCGGCGACAACAACAACGCCCTGTTGATGGGCATAGGCGACAGCATCTGCCAATGCGAGAGATTTGAAACCCAGCCCAAGGCTAAGGTTGATGATGTCGGCATTGTTGTCGGTCGCCCACACAATGCCGTTGGTCACCGACAACTCGTTGCCGCTTCCTTGATGATCTAGAACCTTGACCGGCAAGATCCCGCAGTACCAGCAGACCCCGGCTATACCGACATTATTATTTGACATGGCTGCCGCAATGCCCGCCACATGAGTGCCATGACCATGATCATCTTGTGGATCGCTATCATTATTCCAGAAATCATAGCCTTGAATTATCTTGCCTGCCAAATCCGGATGTGTCAGGTCAACCCCGGTGTCAACAATCGCGATCACCACGCTTGCATTGCCTGTTTCAATATTCCAAGCCTCCGGCGCATCAATATCGGCATCTGCAATACCACCAACCTGCCCAGTATTGTTAAGGGACCATTGCTGGCTAAACATCGGATCGTTCGGGATTGCCGTCGTATGAACAAGATAGTTTGGCTCGGCATATTCCACAGACGGATCCTTTTGGTACTCTGCAATGACTGCTTCAATATCTTCTCCCTCTGGAACGTCGAATACGTAGATGCGAGACAAGCCATGTCGAATCCTCCGTTCACTCTCCTTGCGACTGTGCCTATCCTCAGAGATCAGGTGTCGCACCTGCCTGACCCCATGGCGACGATTCAGGCCATCCAGACTGGGCACCCCAAGAGATTCGTGCTCCAGATATCGGTCCCGAGGAAGATCATTCTTCAGTTTAACGATGATTTGGCCCGGGGTGTAGCCAGGAAGCTCAGTGGAAACCAACGGTATGTCCTGAACACGGAGAAGATGTTCTGGCAGAGCCGGTCTGACTGGCCCATTGGAGTCGATTCGAGCTGCAGCACCAATCTGGATATTGAATATGAGTAGAGCGCCGAGAGGGATCAAAGCCAACCCTCGTGACAACTTAAAGCGATGACACCGATACCGCGAAAGAAGACCGTTCATGGTGAGACGAAGCGACGCGGTTGGATGCTGGGTGGCTGAGGCAACCAGAGATTGGAGTCTTTTTCGAGTCCCATTCACGTGCCCCCAAGGGACGCCAGGATCATGTCAGCTGATCAAAAAACCCTCTCATCTTACTAATACAAATGGGTGTGTCAACCCTAGATGGGGATCAAAAATTGAAAATAGGGTAATTTTTCTTGATGGAAAATTTGCCTGGAGGGGCTTGTCCCGAGGCCCTAGGCCGAGGGAGAGTTGACCATCCCACGTTAAAATCAAAATCGTTGCCCCTCGCTTGCGCTCGGGGCACGTTTTCCTGGCCTAAGGCCGAAGGAAAGTTCGGCCTTATCCCCCTTAAAATCATGGGTCCTCGCTTCGCTCGGACCACTTTTTCATGGCTACACAGCCGAGGGGAAAAACAACATCATGGCACCTCGCTGTCGCTCGGTGCACTTTTCTCGGCCACACAGCCGAGAAAAGTGCCGGGAGGGGGAGTTGACGATGCGACTGCGCCAACGGCGCAGAATATCAATTCATCGCCGAAGGCTTCCTCTCATCGCGATTCCCCATTAGGCCCAGCGCGTATAGTAGTTGGTGCCGGGAGGGGGAGTTGAACCCCCACGGAGCCAGGCTCCACGAGATTTTGAGTCTCGCGCGTCTGCCAGTTCCGCCATCCCGGCGTTCAAATAGTTCACGGTTCATGGTGCACAGTTCACGGCCAAGATGGTCTGCTTATATGACAATCTCGGTGCCGATGCCTTTATCGGTAAAGAGCTCCAACAATAAAGCATGGGGCGTGCGCCCGTCAATGATATGGGCCTTGGCCACGCCGCCGTCCAGCGCATCGAGGCAGGCCTGCACCTTCGGGATCATCCCGCTGGAAATCGTCCCCTTGCGGATCAACTGCTGCGTCTCCTTTTTGGAGATGGTCGGAATCAGTCTACCCTTCGCGTCCAGAATTCCCGGCACATCGGTCAGGAGGAGCAGTTTCTCCGCATGCAGCGCCGAGGCAATCGCCCCCGCCGCGCTGTCCGCGTTGACGTTGTAGGTCTTGCCGTCCACGCCGCCGGCGATCGGCGCGATCACGGGGATGAACCGCGCCTCCTCCAGGCCCTGGAGCACGCCCGGATCAACACCGTCGATCTCGCCCACCAGCCCCAGATCAACCTCCGACTTTTTCCCCGACGCACGCAGGGGCCTGGCGATGAGCAACGGCCCGTCTTTGCCGGTCAACCCCACCGCCCGGCCGCCGTGCCGGTTGATCAGCGCGACGATTTCTGGATTGATGATGCCGCCCAGGACCATTTCGACGATGCCGACGGTCTCGGCGTCGGTCACCCGGATGCCCTTCACAAACGTCGGCTCCTTGCCCAGCCGCTTCATCATCTCGCTGATCTGCGGGCCGCCGCCGTGCACGATCACCGGCTGCATGCCGACGTACTTCATCAACGCGATGTCCTCGGCAAAGCGCTCCTTGAGCGAGGCCTCCACCATCGCCTTGCCGCCGTATTTGACGACGATCGTCTTCCCGGCGAAGGCCCGGATATAGGGCAGCGCCTCGACCAGCACGTCCGCCGTTTTGATCGCGTTCTCCATGGTCACCCGTCCCGCGTTACAGGATGTACCGGCTCAAATCCTCGCTCTTCACAATCTCGGCCAGCCGGCGGCGGACTTCCTCCGCCGTGATCGTGATCCGCTGGCCCTTACGCTCCGGCGCCTCGAACGACAACTCCTCCAGCAACCGCTCCATCACGGTGAAAAGGCGGCGGGCGCCGATGTTCTCCGTCCGTTCGTTCACCTGCACGGCGATCTCCGCGATCGTCCGAATGGCGTCCGGCAGGAACTCCAGCGTCACCCCTTCCGTTTCAAGCAATCCCACATACTGGCGGATCAGCGAATTCTGCGGCTCGGTCAGAATCCGCACAAAATCTTCCGTCGCCAGCGGCTCCAACTCCACCCGGATCGGAAACCGGCCCTGAAACTCCGGGATCAGGTCCGACGGCTTGGCGACGTGAAACGCCCCGGCCGCGATAAAGAGCACGTGATCGGTCCTGACCGCGCCGTATTTCGTGTTGACCGTGGAGCCTTCCACAATGGGCAGCAGATCCCGCTGCACCCCTTCGCGCGAAACGTCCGGCCCGGCCGAGCGCTCCCGTCCGGCAATCTTATCAATTTCATCGAGAAAAATAATCCCCGATTGTTCGGCCCGCTGGATGGCCTCGCGGACCACCTCGTCCATGTCGATCAGCCGCTGCGCCTCCTCCTGTTCGAGCGCCGCCAGCGCCTCCGGCACCTTGAGCCGGCGCTTCTTCCGGCGCCCCGGCATCAGATTGGTCAGCATGTCCCTGAGCCCGATCTCCATTTCCTCCATGCCGCCCAAATTGGAGATGATCCCGACCGGCGCCGCCTTCTCACTCGTTTCCAGCTCGACTGCCCGGTCGTTCAACTTCCCGTCCCGAAGCTGCTGGCGCAACGCGTCGCGCGCCCGGTCGTAGCTTTCCGACAGCGGGGGAGTGACATGCTCGGTTCTTGACTCGTCATAGATGCCGGTCGGCGGCTTGAAGGTCGGCGGCGGCAGCAGCAAATCGAGGAGCCGCTCCTCCGCCTGTTTGGCCGCCTTGGCCTTGACCTGCTCCTGGTGTTCGGCCTTGACCATCGTCACCGCCAACTCGACCAGGTCGCGCACCATCGATTCGACGTCCCGCCCGACGTAGCCGACCTCGGTGAACTTGGAGGCTTCGATCTTCAAAAACGGCGCGCCGGCCAGCTTGGCTAACCGCCGGGCAATCTCCGTTTTTCCGACGCCCGTCGGCCCGATCATGATGATGTTCTTCGGCATCACCTCGTCGCGCAACTCCGCGGGCAGTTGCTGCTGCCGCCAGCGATTCCGGAGCGCGATCGCCACCA
Source organism: Nitrospirota bacterium (assembly GCA_016201765.1). Lineage (GTDB taxonomy): Bacteria > Nitrospirota > Nitrospiria > JACQCE01 > JACQCE01 > JACQCE01. The sequence goes on along the minus strand of JACQCE010000039.1, from coordinate 36,396 downwards.
TCCTCTTCGCCTGCCGCTGGCCGACGATGTACCGATCCAGCTCCTTGACGATCTGGCCGGGCGTCAAATCCAACCGCACCTCGCTCATGCCGTCAACTCCTCGATCATGATCTCCTGATTGGTATAAATGTCGATGTCGGCCGCGATCCGCATCGACGCCCCGACGATCTCGCGCGGCGGCAACACCGTGTGGGCCAGCAGCCCGCGCGCGGCGGCCAGCGCGTATGGGCCGCCGGAGCCGATCGCCAGCGCCCCCTCCTCAGGCTCGATCACGTCGCCCGTGCCCGAGAGCAGCAGCGAATGTTCCAGATCGGCGACGATCATCAATGCCTCCAGCCGGCGCAACACCCGATCCATCCGCCACTCCTTGGCCAGTTCCACGGCCGAGCGGGTCAGGTTGCCCCGGAATTCGTCCAGCTTCGCTTCAAACTTTTCAAACAGCGTGATCGCATCGGCCGTCGAGCCGGCGAACCCCGCCAGCACCCGGTTCTGATGGAGACGGCGCAGCTTCTTGGCCTGGCGCTTCATCACCGTCGTGCCGACGGTCACCTGGCCGTCGGCGCCCATCGCCACGACGCCGTCCCGGCGCACGCAGAGGATCGTGGTGCTTTTAAACTTCGGCATGGTTTGTCCTGTTCACGGTCAACAGTTCACGGTTCACAGTCAATGCCTGTGCACCACCGTGAACAGTGAACAGTGAACGGTGAACGCCTCTCATTTTGAACCTTTCGCGCGAGGATGCGCCTGATCATACACAGCCAGCAGCCGGTCGGCGTTCAAATGCGTGTACCGTTCGGTCGTCGCCAGCGAGGCATGGCCCAGCAGTTCCTGAATCGCCCGCAGATCGGCGCCGCTTTCCAACAGATGCGTGGCGCAACTGTGGCGCAGCGCGTGGGGCCCCACCGGCCCGCTCGCGCTGACCGCCCGGCTGTACCGGGCCACCAGTCGCTCCACGCTGCGAGCGCTCAACCGCCCGCCGCGCTGATTCACAAACAGCGGCGCATTGGCGCCGCCGCCTGCATCAGATAGCTCAACACGCAACCGGTCCCGATATCGGCCGATCGCTTCGAGTGCAACCTTCCCCACCGGCACGAGCCGTTCCCGCTTGCCTTTGCCCCGGACAAGCAGAAAACCGGCGTCCGGCTGCAGATCGGTCACATTGATCCCGACCAGTTCGCTGACGCGAATCCCGGTCGAATAGGCCAGTTCCAGAATCGCCTGATCGCGCAGCGTCGCCGAGGAGGCCGCTTTCCCGGCCGCGGCCTGACGGCCGGGCTCGCGCATGAGCGCCAGCGCCTCGTCCACGTTCAACACGCGCGGGAGGCGGCGGTCCACCTTCGGCATCGGCACCAACTTGGCCGGATTCGACGTCAGCCAGCCCATCGTCACACCGTAATCCCCCCAGGCTCTGACGACGGCCAGCTTGCGGGCCATCGTGCTCTTGCGCGCGCCGCGCTGCGCCAGCCAGGCGAGATAGCCGCGGACGTGAAGACGCTCCATCTGAGCCGGCGCGCCCGTTGCACCCGTTTCGATCAGCCCGGCCGTGTTCAGATAGCCCGCAAACTGCTCCAGGTCCTGCCGGTACCCGCGGAGCGTGTGAGGAGACGCCCCACGCTCGGCCGAGAGAAAGCTCAGATACTCTTTGATTCGACGATCCATCGCTCCAGTTCCTCGAGCGCCCGCTCGGCGATCTTCTGCCGGCGCAAGGCCCGGTCACGCACGCGCTTGGGCAGATCGGGATAGAGGCCGAAGTTCGCATTCATCGGCTGAAAGTGGCGCGGGTCGCTCGTGGTGATGTAGGTCAGCAGCGTGCCGTAGGTCGTGGCGGGCGGCGGCACGACCGGCGCCTGGCCATGAATCAACCGCGCGGCATTGATCCCGGCCAGGAGCCCCATCGCCGCCGCTTCCGTGTAGCCCTCAACCCCCGTCAACTGGCCGGCGAAGAAGAGCGACGGACGGGCCCGGCACTGGAGCGTCGGGTGGATCACACGGGGCGCGTTGATAAAGGTGTTCCGGTGCAGACTGCCCAGCCGCAAAAACTCCGCCCGTTGCAGGCCCGGAATCATCCGAAAGATGCGTTGCTGCTCCGGCCATTTGAGTTTTGTCTGAAACCCCACCATGTTGTAGCAGCTACCGAACCGGTTCTCCTGCCGGAGCTGCACGACGGCATACGGCCGCGCGCCGGTGCGGGGATCGGTCAATCCCACCGGCTTCATCGGGCCGAAGAGCAGCGTCTGACGCCCCCGATCGGCCTGGACCTCGATCGGCACACAGCCCTCGAAATAGGGCGTCTGCTCGAAGGGTTTGGTCGGCACCCGCTCCGCGACGGCCAGCGCGTCATAAAACTGGTTGTATTCGGTCTGGGTCATCGGGCAATTCAGATAATCGTCGCCCCCCTTGTCGTACCGGGAGGCGCGAAAGGCGATCGACGTGTCGATCGTCTCCGCGTCGATGATCGGCGCGATCGCGTCGTAAAAGGCGAGATAATCGGCCCGGATGACCGATTGGATCGATTTGGCTAAACGATCGGAAGTGAGCGGACCGGTGGCCACGATCACGGGGCGATCCTCCGGCAGATCGATCACCTCTTCACGGACGACGCGGATCTTCGGGTGGGCTTCGATCGCCTTCGTGATGGCGGCGGCGAAAAGCTCCCGGTCAACCGCCAGCGCCGAGCCGGCCGGCACCGTGACCTCATCGGCCGTGCGCAGGATCAGCGAGCGCAACCGGCGCATCTCGGCCTTGAGAATCCCGGCCGCATGGACCGGGTCGTTCGAGCCGAGCGAATTGCTGCAGACCAGCTCGCTCAACCGGTCGGTCCGGTGGGCCGGCGTCGGCACGACCGGCCGCATTTCATGGAGAGCGACCGTGACGCCGCGCTCAGCCGCCTGCCAGGCCGCTTCGCAACCGGCCAGGCCCCCGCCGAGCACAATCAGATCAGCAGAAGACATCGTAGGGGGATTGTAACGGATTGGCGGATGGTGTTCAAGAAACGAGAGGGAATGGTAGACAGTAGCCAGTAGTTAGTAGTCAGGAACCTGATATGAGCCCGTTTTTTGCGGCTACTGCCTACTGACTACCGGCTACTATTTTTCTCCTACTGCGCTTTCCTGCGGCTGCGGCGCGGCTTCTTCCTTATAGCCGCAGTCGGGCTGACGGCAGACGATCTCGGCGCCGCGGGACTTGGTGAATTTCTCGACTAAAAACGGCGCCTTGCATTGCGGGCAGGGCCGCGCCACCGGCCGGTCCCACAGCGCGAAGGTGCATTTGGGATAGCGGCTGCAGGCGTAGAAGCGCTTGCCCCGCTTGCTCTGTTTTTCGGCCAGTTTGCCGTCACAGTTGGGCTCCGGACAGGGCACGCCCGTCGTCATGGACTGGGTGGTCTTGCACTCGGGATAGCGGCTGCAGGCCAGAAACCGGCCGAACCGGCCCCGTTTGACGATCATCGCGCCGCCGCACTTCGGGCAGCGCTCATCCGTGACTTCCTGCGCCCGCTGGGCGATGGTGATCGTGCCGTCGGCCGCCTTGGTAAATTCCTTGGTATTGCGACACTCCGGATAGCCGGAGCAGGCGAGAAAACTGCCGTGGCGACCCCATTTGATGATCATCGGCTTGCCGCACTTTTCACACTGATGCTCGGTGGGGATCTCCTGCCGCTTCACATCCTGCATGTCCACCTGGGCCTTGGAGAGCCGTTTCTGAAACGGCTTGTAGAAATCCTCCATCACCTGCACCCAGCGAAGCTGCCCCTCCTCGATCTCGTCCAGCTCCTCCTCCATCTTGGCTGTAAACCGGACATTGAAGATGTCGGGGAAATGTGCGACCAGCAACTCATTGACGATCTGGCCGAGTTCGGTCGGGTGAAAGCGGGCCTCCCGTTTCTCGACGTACTTGCGGTCCTGGATCGTGGAGATGATGGTCGCATAGGTGCTGGGCCGGCCGATGCCGCGCTCTTCCAGCTCCTTGACCAGGAGCGCTTCGTTATACCGGGGCGGCGGCTGGGTGAAATGCTGTTTGGGTTCGACGCCGACGAGCCGGAGCCGGTCGCCCTGTTGCAACGGCGGCAGGGCCATGCTCTCGTCGGCGCGATCGGGCTCCTCCGCTTCCGCGGCGGCCGGGGTGCCGGGTTTGGCGGCTTCGGGCGAGACCTCCTCCCGCGTCTCCGTGTAGAGCGCCATGAACCCGGGGAATTTCATCACGGTGCCGGTGGCCGTCAGCAGCGCGTTCCCCTGCTTGGCCTGGGCCGTGATCTCCGCCCGTGTGACGTCAAACTGCGCCTGCGCCATCTGGCTGGCGACGAACCGCTGCCAGATCAGTTTATAGAGCAGATAGGCGTCCCGCTCCAACACCGATCGGAGTTGATCGGGATGACGGGCGACCGCGGTCGGCCGGATCGCTTCATGCGCATCCTGGGCGCCCTTTTTGTTCTTGTAGACGTTCGGCCGTTCGGGCAGATGGGCCGCGCCATATTCCGTCTGGATATAGTCCCGCGCCTCCGCCAGGGCGTCGTTGGAGATGCGTGTCGAATCGGTGCGCATGTAGGTGATCAGGCCGACCGGCCCTTCCTTCCCCAGCTCAATGCCTTCATAGAGTCGCTGGGCGAGGGTCATCGTCTTCTTGGCCGTAAACCGCAGCTTTCTGACCGCATCCTGCTGCAATTTGCTGGTCGTAAAGGGCGGCAGGGGATTGCGGCGTTTCTCCTTTTGCTCGACCGAGGTCACGGTGAGCGTCGCGTTCCGGATCAGCGCCGCGGCCTCTTCCGCCTGCGCCTGGGTCGACAGGTCGATCGGCTGGCCGTTCAGTTTGGCCAGCTTGGCGGCGAAGGCGGGCGGGTTGGCCCCCTGCACCGTGGCCGTCACCGACCAGAATTCTTCCTTGACGAACGCAGTGATCTCCTGCTCGCGCTCGCAGATCAGCCGCACGGCGACCGACTGCACCCGGCCGGCGCTCAATCCCCGGCGGACTTTCTCCCACAGCAACGGACTGACCGTGTAGCCGACGATCCGATCCAGCACCCGGCGGGCCTGCTGCGCCTGGACTTTGTCCATGTTGATCCGGCCGGGGTTGGCGATGGCCTCCCGCACCCCTCGCTCCGTGATTTCATGGATCAGCACCCGATAGAGCTCCGGCCGTTTGCCGTTGAGTTCCTCGGCGATGTGCCACGCAATCGCCTCCCCCTCCCGGTCGGGGTCGGGCGCCAGATAGATCTTGCCCGCGTGGGCGGCCGCCTCTTTGAGCTCGTCCACCACCTTCTGTTTGCCCTGGATCACGACATACTCGGGCCGGAACTCATGCTCCACATCAATGCCGAGCTTGCTCTTCGGCAGATCCTTGATGTGGCCCACGGAGCTTTTGACCATGAACTCCCGGCCCAGATATTTGCTGAGCGTCTTGGCTTTCGAGGGTGATTCAACAATGAGCAGCGACCGCCCCTTGGGCATGGGCGTGGCTGTGGTTTCGGGATGGACGGCGGTTTTCCCGCCACGACCGGACGGTTTTGGCGCTCGCGTAGCTGCTTTCGCCGCACGGCCGCCCGCCTGAGGACGCACGGTCTTCTCCGGCTTGGCCGCTGCCTGCGCTGCCGCGAGCGCTGATGGCTTTGGTGTGACCGTCCGACCGGCTGCGCGTGATGACGTTCGTTTTTTCATTCCGGTTGATCCGTATCAATGGCACTACAATCGGACATCACTTCTCGCTTCGCTCGAAGTAAACAGACGGCTTGGTCCGGTAGTGGGTCAGTTTCACCGTGACCTGTCTCAAAAATAGGGACACGTCCCAATTTCGTTGATCGCCGCGCGCAGCATGAGGAAATTGGGACGTGTCCCCATTTTTGCCACGGTTGAATCCATTCAACTGACCCACTACCCTTGGTCCCGCATGTCACCCTATTATAGCGTATGATTGAATTTCGGCCAGTCGCGCGGCGAAAGCGGCCGGCGTTACACCGTCGATCGGCAATAAAATTGACCCGGGAGTTGACGAACGGCGCCTTTGATTTCCAACGAGACCAGCAACGCCGCCACCTGCTGGACCGGACGGCCGGTCCGCGCGGCCAGCTCATCCATGTGGCGGGGCTCTCCGGTCACGTGACCGACCAGCGCATGCTCCTCCGTGGTCAGCGACGCCGTGTCAATGTCGGAGGTCTGCGCGGACGAGGGCACAGGACGGGGCGGCCGAAGCGATGACGGATCGATCTGCGCGGCGACCGCTTGAAGAATATCCTCCACCCGTTCCACCAGCGTGGCGCCCGCTTTGATCAACCGATTGGTGCCGATGCTCCCGCCGGTGCCGAGATTGCCCGGGACCGCGAACACCTCACGCCCCTGCTCCAGCGCCAGACGGGCGGTGATCAGGGAGCCGCTTCGCTCGCCCGCTTCCACCACCACGACCCCGAGCGCCAGGCCGCTGATGAGCCGGTTGCGCCGGGGAAAATGATGCGCGAGCGGCGGCGCGCCCGGGGGGAATTCAGACAGCAACAGCCCGTCACGGCCGATCGCCTCCTGCAGCGGGCGATGTTCCGACGGATAGACGCGGTCCACGCCGCAACCCAGCACGGCGATGGTCTCACCTCCGACATCCAGGACGGCCCGGTGGACCGCACCATCGATTCCTCGGGCCAGGCCGCTGACCACGGTCACGCCGGCCTGGGCCAGCTCGCGGCCGAACCGTTCGGCCATCGACCGGCCATAGGGAGACGGCCGGCGGCTGCCGACGACCGCGATGGCGGCGGCAGGGGCATCGAGGGCGCCGCGGCACCAGAGCGCCGGCGGCGGATCGGGCAGTTCACGCAGACGCGCCGGGTAGGCGGCGTCATCCGGTGTCAGCACCGAGACACCCAATCGTTCCGACTCGCGCAACAGCCGCCCGGCTAAACGGCCGCTCTCGGCGGAAACCAACGATGCGGCCGCCTGCGCCGACACGCCCGGGGCCGAGGCAAGCGCGTTGACGGGCGCCGCGAGCACCGCCTCCGGAGTCCCGTAATGGGCCAACAGCGCGGCGCACCCGCGGGGCGTCAGCCCCGGCGCTGCGGCCAGAGCCACCCAGGCCCGTCGTCGAACGGCGCCCTCTCCACCGGCTGCGGCTGACGCACTCATGGATGACCCGGACGAAACGGGGGATCAGTCCGGCGTGATTTCGAACTGTTCCGTGTGAAGCGCCGGATCGTTTTTGACGACGATCTTTTTGAGCAGCTCTTTTTCCAGCTCATCGACCGATTTGCGCTCTTCATCGTAGAGCAGATTGGCCACCGTCGGATGGACCGTCACCACCACCTTTTTCTCCTTGGTGGAAAAGCCCAGCCGCCGCAGCTCCCTGAAAATCTCGTAACAGACGGTGGCCGGCGATTTGGTGTAGCCCCGCCCTTCACAATAGCCGCAGGGTTCGCTCAGCACCCGCAACAGATCCTCGCGCGTGCGCTCCCGGGACATCTCCACCAGCCCCAGTTCGGAGATTCTCAAAATATGGGTGCGCGCCTTGTCCTTGCTCATCGATTCCTTGAAGGAGCCGAACACCTTGTCGCGGTTCTTCCCCACCTCCATGTCGATGAAATCGATGATGATCAGCCCGCCGATGTTGCGCAGCCGCAACTGGTAGGCGATCTCCTTGGCCGCCTCCAGATTGGTTTTCAGGATCGTCTCTTCCAGGTTCCGCTTGCCCACGTACCGGCCGGTGTTCACGTCGATCACCGTCAGCGCCTCGGTGTGGTCGATGACGATGTAGCCGCCCGATTTCAGCCAGACGCGGCGCCCCAGCGCCTTGGAGATTTCCAGCTCGATGCCGTAGGCGTCGAAGATCGGCTCGTCGCGGCTGTAGAGCTCGATCTTGGGCCCCAGGTGGGGCAGGTAGGTCTGCACGAATGTCTGGATGCGCTCGAACTCCGTTTTGGAGTCGATGACCAGCCGGTCCATCTTGTTGGTGAACAGGTCCCGCACGATCCTGAAGCTCAGATCAAGGTCGGAGTGCAGCATCGACGGCGCCGCCTGCCGATCTTTCTTTTCCTGCAGCGTCACCCAGACGCGGTCCAGAAACTGGATGTCGGCCCGGATCTCCTCATCGCTGACCCCCTCGCTGACCGTCCGGATGATGTAGCCGGCGCCGCTCCGGCGCTGCTGCTGGACCAGATCGCGCAGCCGGCGGCGCTCCTCCTCCTTGCTGATGCGGCGCGACACGCCGAGGTGATTGACCGTGGGCATGTAGACCAGATAGCGCCCCGGAAATGACAGGTGGCCGGTGACGCGAGCGCCCTTGGTGCCCATCGGCTCCTTGCTCGCCTGAACGACCACGTCCTGGCCCTCCTGCAACAGCTCCTCGATCGAGACATTGGACCGCCGTCTCGATTTCGGCCGGGGACGCCGCTCTTCGGCCTCTTCTTCCTCCTCGTCCTCTTCGCCATCGACCTCCTCGCCGTTCATCTCCACCTGGGCTTCCTCCCCTTCCGGGAAGGCGGCGATATCGGAGACGTGGAGAAAGGCGGCCCGCTCGAGGCCGATCTCAACAAACGCCGCTTGCATGCCCGGCAGCACCTTCGCCACCCGGCCCTTGTAGACGTTGCCGACGATCCCCTGGTCCCGTTTTCGATCGATATACAGCTCGGTCAACACGCCGTTTTCCAACAGCGCGACGCGGGTCTCTTCCGGCACCGCGTTGATGATAATCTCCATGCCCATGGTTGTGACTCCTCATTGGAAACGTCAATGGAACAGCAATAACCGTCTCATGCGCACATTCATGACCACCCCGAGCCCCGCCATGGTCGTGACCATCGCCGTGCCGCCGTAACTCATCAGCGGCAGGGGGATGCCGACCACGGGCAACAGGCCCGACGTCATCGCAATATTGATCACCAGGTTAAACCCGATCATCGCCACCACCCCGACGGCCAGCAGACTGCCCAGCATGTCGCGCGCGCGCATGGCGGCGTCCATGCCCAGCAGCAGCACGGCCAGATAGAGGCCGATGACGACCGCCACACCCATAAACCCCCATTCCTCGGCCAGGACCGAGAAGACGAAGTCGGTGTGCGCTTCGGGGAGAAATTTGAGTTGACTCTGCGTCCCTTCCTGAAATCCCTTGCCGAACCAGCCGCCCGAACCGATGGCGATCTTGGATTGCATCAGATGATAGCTTTTGCCGAGCGGATCGGCCTCCGGATCCAGAAACGTGACCAGCCGGTTGCGCTGATAGTCCTTCAGCGAATGCCATACGCCCTGCCACAGGAAGGGAAAGAGCATGAAGAAGAGCAGCGCCCCGATCACCAGCGTCCGGGACCGGATGCCGATCACCGCCACGATCGCGAGAAACAGAAAGAGCAGCGTCAACGCCGTGCCCAGATCGGGCTGCTTCATCACCAGCGCGAGCGGCGCGAGCACCAGCAGCGCCGGCACGGTCAGCTGCGCAATCCGGTAGCCGCTGACAATCCGCCGCTCGGCAAAATAGGAGGCCAGCACGAACAACACGGCCAGCTTCGCCATCTCCGACGGCTGGATGGACAGGCCGCCCACGCTCAGCCACCGCTGCGCGCCCTGGCTGGAACGCCCCGCGACCAGCACCAGCACCAGCAACACCATCACCACGCCGTACCCGACATAGGCGTAGCGAGCCAGAATCCGGTAATCCACCACCGTCATCAATCCGAACGCCGTCCAGCCGATCAGCATCCAGTAAAATTGCCTGAGGTAAATCGGAGTCGAACCGCCGCCGGCCACGCTGTACAGACTCACCAGGCCGATGAGCAAGATTCCCAACGTGGCCGCCACCAGCCGCCAGTCAAAATTGGTCGGCACCCGCCGGTCGCTCATCGTGCGCACAATGGCCACGCCGCTCATCCTCTCTGCGGCCGGCCAACCGGCCGGGATTCGGTGATCTCGCCGGGCGGCGCCGGCGGGGGGGACGGCATGTACGGCCGCAGATAGCTTTCAATGACCCGCTTGGCGAGCGGCGCGGCCGCCGACCCGCCGTGCCCGCCGTGCTCCACCAGCACGGCGACGGCGATCGTGGGCGACTCGACCGGGGCAAACGCCACAAACCAGGCGTGATCTTCAAACCCGCTGGGTGCCTTGACCTGGCCCACACCGGGCTGACTGCCCACCACCTGCGCCGTCCCCGTCTTGCCGCCGATCGACACCAGTTTCGATCGGGCGGAACCGCCTGTGCCGTGCTCATCCTGCACCACGGCGGTCAGCGCGCGCCGCAGGATCTGAAGCGTCTTCGACCCCACCGCCGCATCGGCCAGCCGCACCGGCGGAAAATCAACCCGCCGGCCGCTGGCGCGATCCTGGATCGCCCTGACCAGATGGGGCTGATACCGCGCGCCGCCGCTGGCCACCACCGCAACCAGGTCGGCCATCTGCAGCGGCGTGACGCCCACGTAACCCTGTCCGATGGCGACCGACAGCGTCTCGCCCGGATACCACGGCTCGCCGATCGCCTTCGCCTTCCATTCGGTGGAGGGAATGACGCCGCGCCGCTCCGAGCCCAGCGCGATCCCGCTGGGCTGTCCCAGGCCGAACTCGGCGGCGTATTTGGCGATGGTATCAACCCCCATCATCGAGCCCAGGCGGTAAAAATAGACGTCACACGACTGGGCGATCGCATCGATCATGCTGATATTGCCATGGCCCCCCGCCTTCCAATCCCGGAAGAACCGACGACCGAACTGCAAACCGCCCTGGCAGAAGAGATGGTCGTCCAGACGGATCTGTCCCGATTCGAGCGCCGCAGCGGCCACCGGAATTTTAAAGACCGACCCCGGCGGATAGACCCCCTGGACCACCCGGTTCGTCAGGGGATGGTCGGGGTCGTTGACCAGCCGGTTCCATTCGGTCGTGCTCATGCTGCCGGAGAGCAGATTGGGATCGACGGCGGGGTGGCTGACCATGGCCAGCACGTCGCCCGAACCGGGGTCGACCGCGACAATCGCGCCGGCCCGACCCCCCAGCGCCTCTTCCGCCACGCGCTGCAGCTCCATATCGATCGTCAGGTAGAGATCATCACCCCGGGCCGGTTCCACCGCGTCGACCACCCGCCGCTCGTGACCCAGCGCATCCACTTCGATCCGTTTGAGGCCGTCCCGGCCGCGAAGCCAGTGGTCATAGCTGGCTTCCAGTCCCGATTGGCCGATGATGGTGCCCGGGGACGCCGTGTCGCCCTTCGCGTTTTCGATCTGCTCGGCCGTCACCTCGCCGACGTATCCCAGCAGGTGCGACGCCATCGAGTCGTACAGATAGCGGCGCCGCGCCTCCACTTCGATCTTCAGTCCCGACAGGGTCAGACGATGGGCTTCCAGCCGGGCCGCTTCGGCCAGACTGAGCCCCTGCTTGATCAACACGGGCAGGTAGGCCGACCGGCGGCGGTTGCTCAACCGCCCCCTGACCTCCTCCTCCGGCCAGCCCAGTGTGCGGCTGATTTCCGTGATCGTGGCGGCCGGATCGGTCATGTCTTCTTCAACCACGTAGAGGTTCAGGCTGGGCACGTTGGTCACCAGCAGACGGCCGGCGCGGTCATAGACCAGCCCGCGCGGGGCCTGGATCGGCACATGGCGCAGGCGGTTTTGTTCGGAAAGCTGATGGTAGTAGTCGCCGTACCAGACCTGAAGACCCCAGAGCCGGATCACCAGCAGCATCACGGCGCCGCAGAGGGCCACCGTCATCCAGAGCAGGCGGTCATGGAGCGCCCTGACCTGGTCCTGGGGGGACGAGATGTAACTCATCGATCAACCAGCAGCGTAAGCCGTTCCGCCTGTTCGCCGATCCGCCGCCGCACCAGCCAGAGGCCGATCATGACGATACCCGCAGTATAACACGCCTCCGGAACGGCTGTCAGATAGAGCTCCCGCCAGCCGCTCCCGGTCCGCCACCAGATCGTCACGGTCATCCAGATGCCCTGCAGGAGAAACAGCGCCAGCGACAGGCCGCCGTGCGTCCGCGCGTCGGCCAGCAGCAAACGGCGCCCCAGCAGCCCGCCGACCACGCCGATGCAGATTTTTGCGGCCACCTGCGGTCCGACCACGCCCGCGCTGAACCGATCCATCAGCAAGCCGACCACCAGACCCGCGGCGCCGCCCACCCACGGCCCGCCGACCACGCCGATGCCGTAGAGCAGCGCGCCAGGCAGATCCGGCCGCACGCCCGCCACGGCAATCAGCCCCGCCACCTGCATCTGCAGCGGCACCACGAGCAGACACAGACCGATCAGCACCAGCGCGTTCACTTCTTTCCCTCCGGCTCCTGGCCCGTCTCCCGTTCCGGCAGGGGCAGCACAAGCACCTCCTCCAGCCGGTTCAGATTGATGGCCGGGGTCAACAGCAATTGCTGGCTGATCGCATCGGGCATGCGTTCAATCGCGCTGACGGTGCCAATGCGCAGCGCCTTGGGAAACGTGCCGGCCAATCCGGATGTGATGACCAGCTCGCCGATGGGCACCTCGGCGAGCGTGGAGACGTATTTCATCCGCAGCCGCCCGCCGCCCGCGCCCTCGATCAACCCCTCATCCCGTCCCTGCTGGGTGATGCCGGGCACCACGCTGTTCCGGTCGGAAACCAGGAGGACGACGGCGGTTTTGGGCATCACCTTGATGACCCGCCCGACGACGCCGTCCGGCACCACCACGCCCATGTCCACAACGATGCCGTCCCGCTGGCCGCGGCTGATCAACACGGTTTGATACCAGTTGGTCGGATCGCGTCCGATCACGTCAGCCACGATCGCCCGGCCCGCCAGCTCCTTCCCAAACGCCTCCAGCGCATCATGCCGCCCGGCCGCGTTGAGTTGCTCCTGCAACTGGGTGACCTCCTGCCGCAGACGCGCCGCTTCACCCCGCAACTGACTGTTCTCATCGCTGAGGCCCCACAGATCGACGTACCGGTCCGTGAACTGTCCGGTGACCATGCGCACCCCGCCGACCGCGCGCTGCAGCCACGATTCGATCAACAGCAACGGCTGCTCGATGAGCAGCGAGGGACGACGCTGAATCTGGGGAGAAAACAGGATCAACAGGAAGGCCACGCCCGCCAGGACCGCCAACCCCCGCGTTCGGGTGAGCCACGACCAGCGCATGCGTCAGGTCTGAATGGAGACTTTTTTCAGCAACTCCAGTTCTTCCAGGGCCTTGCCGGTGCCTAACACGACCGTGGTCAGCGGAGTATCCACCGTGATGATCGGCAGGTTGGTTTCTTCGCGCAGCCGGATGTCGAGGCCGCGCAGGAGCGACCCGCCGCCGGTCAGCACGATGCCCCGGTCGATGATGTCGCCGGCCAGTTCGGGCGGCGTATTTTCCAGCGCGACCTTGATCGCGTTGACGATCGCGCTGATCGGCTCCGCCAGCGCCTCGCGGATTTCCGCGTCATCAATCGTCAGCGTCTTGGGAATGCCGGAGATCAGGTCCCGCCCCTTGATGATGATCGTCTTCCGCTCATCCAGCGGATAGGCCGAACCGATTTCCAGCTTGACCATCTCGGCCATGTGATCGCCGATGAGCAGATTATATTTGCGCTTGATGTAACTGGAGATGGCGTCATCCATCTTGTCGCCGGCGACCTTGACCGATTCGCTGTAGACGATCCCGGCCAGCGAAATGACCGCCACATCGGTCGTGCCGCCGCCGACGTCGACGACCATATTGCCGTACGGCTCGGCAATCGGCAGGCCGGCACCAATGGCCGCGGCGATCGGCTCCTCGATCATGTAGACTTCACGCGCGCCGGCCAGTTCGGCCGAATCGCGGACCGCCCGCTGCTCCACCTGGGTGATCTTCGAGGGCACGCAGATGACGACCCGCGGCCGCACGAACGTCGTCCGGTTGTGCGCCTTGTTGATGAAATGGCTCAGCATCTTTTCGGCCACTTCAAAATCGGCGATGACGCCGTCGCGCATCGGCCGGATCGCCACAATGTTGCCCGGCGTGCGTCCCAGCATGCGTTTCGCTTCGGCGCCCACCGCCAGGATCCGGCCGGTCCGTTTCTCGACCGCCACCACCGACGGCTCATCCAGTACGATGCCGCGCCCGCGCACGTAGACCAGCGTATTGGCCGTGCCCAAATCAATCGCCAGATCCTGCGAAAACCATCCCAACAACTGATCCATCAATCCCACGAGACACCCCGCACCCGTTGAGTATTGAAGCACCCCGCCCGTTCGGGCATGGGTGCTTCAATACAATTGGGAGAAAACCTCATTGTTATTCGCTTGCGCATCCGCCTTCACCAGCCGGGACTGCGCTCGCTCCGCGTGTTCATGACATGCGTCCGGGCCACCTCATCGCCAAGACGGCGGCCCCGCTCATTGCCCACGACCAACAACCCCTCCAGCACGATCACCGCACCGGCCAGGACCCATCCGATCCACGGAATGACGCTCAGGAGAAACGCCGCACCGAGCGGCACATTGCGCAGGATCGACTCCCGCAGGCCGGCCGGCCGGCCGTCATCGCCCACGACCCGCAATCCGATCACGGCCTTGCCCGGACTGCGGCCGGGCATCACGCCGTCGGCGATCAACACATACGTGAGGCCCGCCAGAAATCCCACCGGTTTGACCATCTGGGCCAATGCCGCCGCGGCCAGCAGATCGATGATCCGCGCCACCAACCGCGGAAGATAATCGGCTTTCAGATCGAGCGAATCAGCCCCGCCCCCCGCCTCCACGGCCGGTTGTCCGGCCGTTTCAACCGAACGGCGGACGCCGCCCGACGGGGCGTCGTCAATGGAATCGGCTCGTGAAATCGCGGCGCCATCATTCACAATGTGCCATTATAATACAGTGCCTGGAAGCGCGCAAGCAATGACCGCCCGACGACATGTCATGATCGGCAGCCGGCTTGCAATCATCGAACCTGTTTCCGTATGATGGCGGCATGATCCGGTTCATTCGTCAACGCGCCGTTGAAAATCCCTGGGTGCTCCGCACCATCTTCGGCCTGCTGATCGCCATTTTCATCATCTCGATGGGGTGGATCGGTTTCACGCCGTCGAACACGCGCGTCGTGGCCACGGTCGCGGGCGCCTCCATCCCGCTGCAGGAATACGAGGACGCCTACCGGCGGACCTATGAGGCCTACCAGAACATTTTCAAGGACCAGTTCACGCCAGAGTTGCTCAAACAGCTGGATTTGAAACATACGGTGGTCAACCAGTTGATCGACGAACGGCTCTGGCGGCTGACGGCCGACCGGCTCGGCCTGTCGGTCACCGATGAGGAGCTAACCGCCCAGTTGGTCAAAATCCCCGCCTTCCAACGCGCGGGACAATTCGATCCGACCGTCTACGAACAGACGCTGCTGAGAAACCACTGGACGCCGCAACGGTTCGAGGAAGCCCAGCGGCTGCAACTGCTCGCTGACAAGGCCCGCGCCGCCGTACGCACCTCCACCGCCTTGCTGCCCCAGGAGCAGCCTGCGCCGGCGCCTCCCGCGCCGCAGAGCCCCGACAAGAACACGCCTCCACCGCCGGCTCCCCCCTCCCCGGACGCCGTCCGACAGCAGAAAGAAGAACGGGCGGTCATGGCCTTTCTGGCCAATCTCCGGGCGCAGACGCCCATCACGATCAACGACAAACTGCTCTAATCCGTTTCGTGTTCTTCGTGTTCCTGCCGCCCCTGTGCGACGCCGGCGGCAAAGAGCTCCAGGTAGTTCTGCGCCGGTTGTTGCAGCCGGACACCCATGCCGTTTTTGCGCACGAGTCTGGCCAGCTGCGGCGGCACCCGCTTGGACCACATCACCACGCCGGACAAAAACACCACCCGTTCATCGGGAAGCGTCAGCGCGATTTTCAACACTGTCTGGGGCGGGAAGATGGTGCTCGATTTGATGAACAACCCCGTGGCCGAGATGTCCGTCGTGTAGCCGACATAGGTGGGCAGTTCCATGCCGAATCTCACAAAGAGTCGTTTGAGTTCGCGTTTGGCGGGCCGTTTCTCCATGCTGAATTCTGCTCCCACGGCCGGGATGACCGGCCGCCGCTCCCCGATGTCAGTTCGGCAACAATCGCCGCAAACGCGGGTCCTGCGAGATCCGCAATTCGGCCAGTTCCTGTTTCACATACCCCAGCCCCAGCACGCAGACCTCAAACTGCGAGGAGAGCCGCCGGAAGAGCGGCACCAGGGTCCGGCGGGCGACCGGATCGGCCGTCGATTCCTCCGTTGTCTCCGCCGCCAGCCGGTAGGCCCGTTTTCCCACTTTCACGTAGTCCAGCAGGGCGTCCGGCCGGCCGATGACGATCGTCCGCAGTCGTGTGACACCCTCCGGAAAGAGTCCCGTCATGACCAGGGTGTAGTCGCCGATCCGCCGGTGCACCTCCCGTTCCCGTTCCGGCGGTTGTGCGCGGGCGCAGGCGGCGGCCTCCTCCAGCATTTCCGACAGTTCCACCAGGGGCCGCCCCGTCTCCTCCTGGATCGGATACAGTCGGTCGGGTTGCACCGACTCGGTCAACAAATCGCTGACATAGCCGACGATCCCCCAGTCGGGCCAGCCCAATCGTTCCAGAAAACTGCGCTCCGTGAGCGTCTGAAACAACCCACGCAGAGAATGGTGCTGTGGAACCGGTTCCGCCATCGGTTCACCCTCCGCACAATCCTTATAAAAAAGTATAGCCGCCTTTGTCGATCCCGGCAAATCGGCAAACCAGCAGGATATTGAAAAATGTGCTCTTTGCGCAGGCCGGTCAAAAAGCTCCGCCACCCGCTCTCGCGGGTACCCGGAGGCCGCAGGCCCCGAGGGAACCGGAGTCCGACCCTCTCGCAGAGCGGTGGTCGGATGAGGATTCCCGAGGGGCCGGGCTTGTACCGAGAATCGGACATTCCTCTCATCTTCGATTCGAGGTAAACGCCGCAGGTGGACTTTTTCAACGGCCTGCTATTACTGAAATGCGAGGCGGGTCAGTTCCAGCGGATTGATCCGGGCGCCGTTGAGCCGGGCGCCCCAGTGCAGATGGGGACCCGTGGCCCGACCGCTCGATCCGACCAGGCCGATCACCTGCCCCTTGTGAACGTGCTGCGACGGCTCCACCGAAACTTTGGACAGGTGAAAGTACATGGTGTAGAGTCCGTCGCCGTGGTCGATGAAGATGCTGTGGCCGCTGAAAAAATGGTCGCTGACCAGACAGACGACGCCATCGTTGGCAGCCACCACCTGGCTGCCCTCGGGCGCGGAAAAATCCTCGCCCGAGTGCGGATTACGCGGCTCGCCGTTGATGATCCGGCGTTTGCCGAAGCTGCCCATCTGGGGGCCGTCCGTCGGCACCACAAAGGAGCCGGACCACCACCGGCTGGGCGTCACCGGCGCCATGGCGGTCAGCGCCTGCTGCTGCTCCTGTTTGACGCGGGCCAGCGTCTCGTCATCCAGATGGACCATTTCGTCCGGCACGGTGAGCGTCTGGGTGGGAAAGTGCTGCGCCTGGATCAGGACCGGCACCTTCGCCACCGTCCGGTCGCCGAGTGTCACAATCAACGTCTGCTTGCCCGTCGGCGCGTCGAGATCGATGCCCACCAACGCGCCGAACCGCCCGGCGTCATCCAGACGGAAAAAGGGGACCTCATGATCGCCCAACCGGCCGACCGGCACGGCCTGCCCGCCGGCCGCCGCGGCGTCCGGGGCCGGCAGCGCCAGTGCCAGCGCGACCACGTCCCCCTGCCGTCCCTTCAACGCGGCCGGTTCGATCACGACTTTGGAGGCAATCGCGGGCGTGGCGGAGGCAGCCCCAGCAGCCCCCGCAGCCGATGACGGCGCCGGCCCGCCTCCCAAACCGAACAACACCGCCGGGATCAACGCGATTCCCGCGCCGAGCGCCAATCGCCGGCCGGGATGGCTCTTGCGTTCCGTCATCGGGAAGCCGAAATCAATTCGTCCACCCGTTTGTTGGTGGCCGCAAAAGGGTCCATGCACAGAATGGTCTCTTCCCAATAGCCGTTGAGTTTCAGATAGGTCCAGTCGACGGTGTACGACCGGTTGCGCTCCTTGGCGAATTTGATGAAATCACCCCGGACCTTCGCCCGGGTCGTCTGGGGCGGCGTGCTCATGGCCCGCTCGATCTCGTCATCCGTCGTCAGCCGGTCGACCTGCCGGTCCCGCTCCAGCAAATAATAGAGTCCCCGTTTCCGGTCGACGTCATGATACTGCAGATCGGCCAGGGCGATCCGGGGGTCGTCCCACGTGCAGGCCTTCTTTTCCATGTACCCGGTCATGAGCCGGTATTTGGCGATCCAATCCACCGTGCGCCCCAGCCCCATCGGCTCCCGTTCCAGTTGATCGAGCACCGACGCCCATTGCGCGACCAACTCGTCCGCCTCCGGATCGCCGAGTCGCGCGACATAGCGGGCCACCTGATCCAGATAGAGCCGCTGGATCTCGATCGCCGTCAGCTCCCGGCCGTCCTCCAGCTTCATTTTCTTCTTCAGCGTCAGATCCCGTGAAATGTCGCGGATCGACCGCACCGCGTCCTCCAGCTCGACGCCCGCGATCCCGGCCCCCTCCTCCACCAGGCCGAGCACCAGCGCGGTCGTGCCGACCTTCAGGAAGGTGGACGGCTCGGACATGTTGGAATCCCCGACGATGATGTGCAACCGGCGGTACTTTTCGGCATCGGCGTGCGGCTCGTCGCGGGTGTTGATGATGCTGCGCGACGAGGTGGTGGACGAGGAGGTTTTTTCGTGGATGTGCTGGGCCCGCTGGGAGATGAAAAAATGGGCCTTGCCCGCCACCTTGCTCACCTTGCCCGCGCCGGTGTAGATCTGCCGCGTGACGAAAAACGGGATCAACTGTTCCGTCACCCGCCAAAAATCGAGCTCCCGGCGCATCAGGTAGTTCTCGTGACACCCGTAGGTGTTGCCCATCGAATCGGTGTTGTTCTTGAAAATGTAGATCGTCCCGCTCAGCCCTTCGTCCTTGAGCCGCCGCTCCGCCACCGGCAGGCAGGCTTCCAGCAGCCGCTCGCCCGCCTTGTCGTGGGTCACCAGATCATGCAGATTGTCGCACTCCGGCGTCGAATATTCGGGATGGCACCCGGTGTCCTGGTAGAAGCGCGCCCCGTTCGTCAGGAACGCATTGGAGGGCCAGCTGTTGGGGATCAACCCTTCAAAGATGTAGCCGAGTATCTTCTCCATCGGGAGATAGACCCGGCCGTTGGGGAAAAAAATCAGGCCGTATTCGTTTTCCAGTCCGAAAATCCGCGCGCGCATCGGCCGGCCCCCCGTCGAACTCCCGTCATGACGGCGATCGTGCCGGCAGGAGGCGTTCGACATCCGGTTTGAGCAACCGCCGGAACCGCCGGCCGACCCGCTGACGGTCGAGCACCGCCACCTCCAGCGTCTCCATGGGAATCCGCTGGTTGCCCCCCTGCTCCAGCGATTCCACGGACCACGCCAGCGCCTCTTCCAGCGTCGAGCCTTCGCGATACCGCGATTTGAGGGCCACCTGAATGGCCTCGGCCCGTCCGCCGATCACGGAAAAACCGGTATCATCGTAGATGCTGCCGTCGAAGCTGATCCGGTAGAGCTGGTTCGGCTGTCCCTCCACCCCCAGCTCCACCACCATGATCTCCACCTCGAGCGGTTTGACCTCCTGGCTGAAGATGGTGCCGAGCACCTGGGAATAGGCGTTCGCCAGCGATTTGGCCGTCACGTCCTCCCGGCTGTACATGTAGCCCTTCAGATCGGCGTGGCGGATTCCCGCCTTGCGGAGATTTTCAAACTCGCTGTACTTGCCCGCGCCGGCAAAGGCGATGCGGTCGTAAACCTCGGCGATCTTGTAAATGGACAGGCTGGGATTGTCCGCGACGAGGATGATGCCGTCGCGGTACTCCATCGCGATCGTCGAGCGTCCCTTGGCGACGCCGGCCTTGGCGTACTCCGCCTTGTCCTGCATCATCTGCTGGGGGGGAACGTAGAAGGGCAGCGCCATGGTCAACCTCGCCGACGGTGGTCGATCAACCGGGTCATCAGGGGACGGATCTGGGCATCGTCCACGTCCGTCAAGCCTGACCGGTCGATCACTTTCACGGTGGGAAAAATGTTGCGGACGAGATCGGGCCCGGCCGTCGCCACGTCCTCCTCGGCCGCGTCATACAACGCCTCCACCACAACGGCGAGCGCGTCGGTCCTGGACAACCCGGGTCGGAAGAGTTTCTTCATCGTCGTGCGGGCGTCCTTGCCGCCCGATCCGGTCGAGTGGTAGTCCGTCTCCTCGTACCGTCCGCCGGCGACATCATATTTGAAGATCCGGCCCCGTCCGATCTTCACGTCAAATCCGGCGAACAACGGCAGCACGATCAGGCCCTGCATGGCCAACGGCAGATTCGCCCGGACCATTTGAGCCAGTTTATTGGCCTTCCCCTCCATCGAGAGCTCCGCCCCCTCCAGCTTCTCATAATGCTCCAGCTCGACTTGAAAGAGCCGGGCCAGTTCGATGCAGGGGCCGGCGGTGCCGGCAATGGCCATGGCCGAATAATTATCGGCTCGAAACACTTTTTCAATCCGGCGGTCGGCCACCTGGTAGCCTTCGGTCGCCATCCGATCGCCCGCCACCATGGCGCCGTCGGCGTAACAGAGGGCCAACACGGTGGTGCCGCGCGGCAACGGCAGCCAGGTCGCGCGTTCGGCGTCGGCCGGCGACGCGGGCAGGTGGGCGCCCGGAAGCGGCAACGGCGCGGACGCAGAGGGAAACTGCTGCCGGTAGGCGGCCAGAAAATCCGAGAAACTCGATCCGGGATCATTCCACGGAAAGGACATGCTTACTCGCCCCCCTTTTGCACGTAATTTTTCACAAACTCCTCCGCGTTCTCCTCCAACACGTCGTCGATCTCATCCAGCAGCTCGTCCATGTCCTTCTTCAGCGTCTTGCCCTTTTCGACGACTTCCGGATTCGGGGCCGTCGTCTCTTCCTTCTTGTCCGATTCGCGCCGTTTTGCCTGCTTTTTCTCCTGTGCCATGTCGATCACCCCCCCTGGCCCGTGAGCCGCTCCAGCAACTGCTCGATGGAATCCGACTCCTTCACCAGCCGCTCCGTCAGCGCCTGGGTGCCACGCAGCGGCTCCATCAACGGCACGCGCTTGACCACGCCGCCGCCCGCTTCAAACAGCACCGACGTCCAGCTCGCCGCGTAAATCTCCTTGGGGAATTTCTTGAGGCAGGCCGAACGGAAATAGGCCCGGCTGTCCGCCGGGGGATATTCCGCCGCCGAGACGATCTCCTCCTCGGTCAGCAACCGGTCCACAAACCCGTCGCGCTCCAGCTTGTAATAGAGCCCCCGGTCCAGTCGCAGGTCGTGAAATTGCAAATCCATCATGGCAATGCGCGGGTCGTTCCAGTCGACCGATTTTTTGGCCATGTAGGATTCGATCAGTTCCCGCTTCATGACCCAGTCCAGGCGGCGGGAGAGCTGCCGGGGCTCGGTGGCCAGCTGGCCCAGCACGGTCGCCCACTGGCTCACCACGTCGGCCGCCCAGGACGGCAGATCCCGCAACCGGGCCACGGCGTCGCAATAGCGCTGCTGAATCTCGATGGCCGTCGCCGTGCCGCCGTCCTTCAACCGCACCCGGCAGGTGAGCGATGGATCGCGCGAAATCGCCTTGATCGCCCTGACCGGATCCTCCAGTTGTACGCCCGCGACCGTCTGGCCGGCTTCCGCCAGCTTCAGCACCAGCGCGGTCGCGCCGATTTTCAGATAGGTGGCGTACTCCGACATCGTCACGTCGCCCACAATCACGTGAAACCGGCGATGTTTGGCCGGATCCGCGTGCGGCTCGTCGCGCGTGTTGATGATCGGGCGCTTGACCATGGTGTTCAGATCGACCAGCACTTCGAAAAAATCGGCGCGCTGGGAGAGCTGGAAGGCGACGTCATCCCGCCTGGGCTCGGCGCCCACCTTGCCGGCGCCGGCGTAGAGCTGCCGGGTCACGAAAAACGGCGTCATCAGGTCGACCAGACGGTCGAACGGCACCGATCGGGGGACCAGATAGTTCTCGTGATACCCGTAACTGTTCCCCTTGTGATCCGTATTGTTCTTATAAATGATGAAACGGTCGGCCATGCCCTTCACGCGGCCGGCCATCTCGCGGCACAGATCCAGGGCCCGTTCGCCGGCCTTTTCATACCGGACCACGTCACGCGGATTGGTGCATTCCGGCGTGGAATATTCCGGGTGCGCCCCGTCAACATAGAGCCGCCCGCCGTTGGCCAGCAGTTTGTTGAGCAGCCGGTTGTACTCGGGGCCGGGCCGCTCCCGCTCGCCCTCCACCTCAAACCCGCGGGCGTCCTTCAGGGGATTTTCGTTCTCGTAGTCCCAGAGCGCCTGCCCGGCGGGCAGGGAGGGATAGCTGTTGACCAGCAGCATCGCGGTCGACACGGGATCGGACGTCAGCGGATCACGCGCCGCGACGCCGAATTCCGTTTCGGTGCCGAACAGCCATTCGGTCATAGGTAGTGGCCCGGGGCGATGGTTTCGATTTTACGGGACTCGGTCGCGGCGCGGCCGCTCATCGTCCGCACATGGATGATCTTTTCGCTCTTGCGTCCCGCAATCTTGGCCCAATCGTCCGGATTGGTCGTATTCGGCAGGTCTTCATGCTCGTGAAACTCATCCCGGACGGCGTGCACCAGGTCCTCGCTCTTCACGCCCCGCTCGCCCGTCGCGATCAACCGCTTGATGGCGTATTTCTTGGCGCGGGCGACGATGCCGTCGATCAGGGCGCCGCTGGCGAAATCGCGGAAATAGAGCAATTCCCGTTCGCCGCTGGCGTAGGTCACCTCCAGGAACTGGTTCTCCTCCTTCTGGCTGTACATCTCCCCGGTCACCATCTCGATGAAGCGATGGATCACGGCCCCGGCATCGCCGCCCTGCTGCTTGAGCTCCTCGGCGTGCACCGGCAGATCGGTGGTCAGATACTTGGCAAAAATCAACTGCGCGGACCGCTCGTCCGGCCGGTCGATGCGCACCTTCACATCGAGCCGTCCCGGCCGCAGGATGGCCGGATCGATCAGATCGGGCCGGTTGCTGGCGCCGATCACAATCACGTTGCGCAACCGCTCCACACCATCAATCTCGGACAGAAACTGCGGCACGATGGTCGATTCCATGTCGGAGGAGATCCCCGAGCCGCGCATCCGGAACAGCGCGTCCATCTCGTCGAAGAAGACGATCACCGGCATGCCTTCCTGCGCCCGCTCCTTGGCCTTTTTAAAGACCTCGCGGATCTGCCGTTCGCTCTCGCCGACATATTTGTTCAGCAGCTCCGGGCCCTTGACCACCAGGAAGAAGCTGCGGACTTCGCGCCCGCCCAAATCGCTGAGTTTTTTGGCGATGGAATTGGCGACCGCCTTGGCGATGAGCGTTTTGCCGCAGCCCGGGGGTCCGTAGAGCAGCACGCCCTTCGGCGGGCTCAGATGATGCTCGGCAAACAGCTCCGGATACAGGAACGGCAGCTCCACGGCGTCGCGCACCTGCTCGATTTGCGACTCCAGGCCGCCGATGTCTTCGTACGTGATATCCGGCACCTCTTCCAGCACGACCTCTTCGACCTCGGATTTGGGCAGCCGCTCCAGCAGGTAGCCGGATCGGGGATCGAACAGCAGCAGGTCGCCGACGCTGACCCGTTCGCTCATGAGCGGATCGGCCAGCTCGGCCACCCGCTCCTCGTCCATCCGCAGCGTGATGACGGCGCGCCCTTCGCCCAGCAGGTCCTTGACCCGCACCACCTCGCCCAGGAGTTCAAATTCGCACGCTTCGACGACGTTGAGCGCTTCGTTCAAAATCAGCTGTTGCCCCTTGCGCAACCGCTCGGCCTGGATCTCGGGCCGGAGATTGACCTTCATCTTCCGGCCGCCGATGAACACGTTGACGGTCTTGTCCTCATTCACCGATGAAAAGATGCCGTAGCTGGACGGCGGGGCGGAGAGTTTCTCCACTTCGACCTTCAGGGCTTCGATCTGATGCTTCGCTTCCTGCAGGGCCGCCACCAGCTTCTCATTCTGCTTGTAGGCCTGTTCCAACTGGACGCGGCTCTGACGCAGGTCGCGCACCTCCTGCTCCATCGATGCGATCTGGACATGAAGCTTCTCGAGTTCCCGCTCGTATTCTTCCGCCCGTTTCATCAATTGGCCCCCCCAGAGGTCGGACACCCACAGGTCGCATGCGCGCAGATCAGACGGATGGAACGCGGTTGGCTGGAATCGCGTCGCATGGGCGTTGCGTGGTGCACTCTCGCCATTGCATTTCTCCTCGCGATCAGTGCGACGTCGTCGTACAAAATCATTCTATCACCGAAGAAATAGTCGGTCAACTTTTTCCCGCCCTCAACGCGCGCTGCATCGCCTCCGCGGCGCGAAACACATCGCCCGCGCCGAACACGGCGGAGATGACGCCCACGCCGTGCGCGCCGGCGCCGAGCAGTTCCGGCACGCGCGCCGCCGTCACGCCGCCGACGGCAAACACGGGCACGCGCACCCGCGCCGCCACCTCGGCCAACCGGTCGACGCCCTGCGGAGGCCCATAGGCCCGTTTTGATGGCGTGTCGTAGACCGGCCCGAAGAGCACGAAATCCGCGCCCTGCGCCTCGGCCCGGACGGCCGCCTCCATTGAATGCGCCGAAACGCCGATGAAACGTTCCACACCCACCAGCCGGCGCACAACGTCCGTCGGCAGGCTGTCCTCGCGGAGGTGCACGCCGTCCGCGCCGGCGGCCCAGCACAGATCGACGCGATCGTTGATGAAGAGTGTGGCGCCGGCGGCCGCGGTGCGTTCGCGCACCTGCCGCGCCAGGTCGAGCAATTCGCGAGTGGAAAGGTCCTTCTCTCGCAACTGGACCGCGCAGGCGCCCGCCCGCGCAGCGTCGGCGACGGCGTCGGGAAGCGGCACGCCCCCCGTCAGCCGCCGATCGGTAATCAGATACAACGCAAAATCAATCACGCTCTGCGATCGAGCGTGGGCCGGACTCATTCGATCAGGTCACTCAACGGACTGCTGGCCGTCGCATACAATTTTTTCTCGATACGGCCGGCCCGAAACGCGAGCCGTCCCGCGAGCACCGCGTACCGCATCGCCGTCGCCATCGCGATGGGATCCTTGGCCCCCGCGATGGCCGTGT
Source organism: Nitrospirota bacterium (assembly GCA_016201765.1). Classification (GTDB taxonomy): domain Bacteria; phylum Nitrospirota; class Nitrospiria; order JACQCE01; family JACQCE01; genus JACQCE01. Next base: position 11,333 of record JACQCE010000039.1, on the reverse strand, counting down.
TCATCAGCACACCGTCGGCGCCCAGTTCCATCGCGACGGCCGCGTCCGAGGCCGTGCCCACGCCCGCATCGACGATCACGGGCACCGACACGGCCTCCATCAGAAGGCGCAGATTGTAGGGATTCCGCACGCCGAGGCCGGAGCCGATCGGCGCGGCCAGCGGCATCACCGCGGCGCAACCGACATCCTCCAGCCGTTTGGCGACGATCGGATCGTCGTTCGTGTAGGGCAGGACGATGAACCCCTCCCTGACCAGAATTTTCGACGCCTCGACCAGCGCGGCGGTGTCGGGGAACAGCGTTTTGGGATCGCCGATCACTTCCAGCTTGACCAGGTCCGACACGCCGGCAGCCCGGGCCAGTTGCGCCGTGCGCACGGCTTCATCGGCCGTGTAACAGCCGGCGGTATTAGGCAGAATTTTGTACCGTTTGGGATCGAGATAGTCGAGCAGGTTCTCCTGCTTGCGGTCGATGATATTGACCCGGCGGACCGCCACCGTGACCATGTCGGCGCCGGAGGCCTCGACCGCCCGCCTGGTCTCCTGAAAATCGCGATACTTGCCGGTCCCGATGATCAACCGCGACCGGAGCGTGACGCCGCCAATGACCAGCGCGTCGTCATGCTGTTGATCCGGCCGCGCGAGGGGCGCCGCCAGAGCCGATGACCGGACCGATTTAGACTTGACCGACTTCATCCGACGCTCCTCCGCCGACAAACGTGATGATCTCGACGCGATCGCCCGGGCGCAGCAGACAGGTCGCAAACTCCCCCCGATCGAGCACCCGCTGATTGACTTCGACCGCGACCTGGGCCGACTTGACGCCCATGTCAGCCAGCAAGCGCCCCACACTCCAGCCATCGGGGAGGTCGCGGACCGCGCCGTTGACCGTGATGGAGGCGGGCTGGGGCGACCGGGGCGATACACTCGACATGGACGCGGCGCGTGACACCATAAGGACCGATGGAAAAATTATATCGGGGTGTGAAAAGCCTTGTCAACAGACCGCAGTCGCGCCAGAAGCCTTGCTTGACACCTAAAAAGTCGATACGATACTATCCTTCCCCGTCCATCTAAACGGGTGCGTCCACACAGAGGCTGCCTGCTCCGATGAAACGATCCGCCGGATTGAAACAGAGTGATCCCCAAGTTGCGCGCGCCATTCAAGCCGAGCTGAAGCGGGAGCAGCAGCAGCTCATCCTCATCGCCTCCGAAAACTACGCCAGCCGGGCCGTCCTGGAAGCACAGGGGTCGCTGCTGACCAACAAGTACGCCGAGGGCTATCCGGGCCGCCGCTACTACGGCGGCTGCGAGTTCGTCGACTCCGTCGAGCAGCTGGCGATCGAACGGGCCAAGGCGCTCTTCGGCGCCGAGCACGTCAACGTCCAGCCCCACTCCGGCTCCCAGGCCAACATGGCCGCCTATTTCGCCCTGCTCAAACCGGGCGATCCGATTCTGGGCATGAGCCTGGCCCACGGCGGCCATCTGACCCACGGCAGCCCGGTCAATTTCTCGGGCAGTCTCTACCAGATCCACGCCTACGGCGTCGAACGGGCAACGGGGCGGATCAACTATGACGAGGTCGACCGCCTGGCGGCCGAGCACCGGCCCAAGCTGATCGTCGTCGGCGCCAGCGCCTACTCGCGCGTGCTCGACTTCAAGCGCTTCCGGGAAATCGCCGACAAGGTCGGGGCGTTGCTGATGGTCGACATGGCGCACATCGCCGGCCTAGTGGCGGCGGGCATTCATCCCAGCCCGGTCCCCTACGCCGACGTCGTCACCACCACCACGCACAAGACGCTGCGCGGTCCCCGCGGCGGGATGGTGCTCTGCCGGCAACCGTATGCGCGCGCCATTGATAAAAGCCTGTTTCCCGGCATTCAAGGCGGCCCGTTGATGCACGTGGTCGCCGCCAAGGCGGTCGCGCTGAAAGAAGCGGCCACCAAATCGTTTCAGGCCTACCAGCGGCGGATCGTGGAGAACGCCCAGACACTCGCCGCCGCCCTGATCGCCCGCGGCTATCACATCATCTCCGGTGGCACGGACACCCATCTGATGCTCGTTGATCTGCATGCCAAGAACGTCACCGGCAAGGAAGCGGAAACCTGGCTCGACCAGGCCGGCATCGTCGTCAACAAAAATGCCGTTCCGTTTGACGACCAGCCGCCGGCCGTCACCGGCGGCATGCGCCTGGGCACGCCCGTGCTCACCACCCGGGGCATGAAGCCGGCCCAGATGAAGGAGATCGCCGGACTGATCGACACGATCATCGCCGACCGCGGGGCCGAGGCCTCGATCGCGGCCGTCCGCCGGCGGGTCGCCGCGCTCTGCGCGCGGTTCCCCTTCTACTGACACTATGCGCTGTCCCTTCTGCGAAAAGCTGGACAACAAGGTCATTGACTCGCGGTTGAGCAACGACGGCGAATCGATCCGCCGCCGGCGCGAATGCCTGGAGTGCAAACGCCGCTTCACCACCTACGAGCGGAGCGAGCAGGCGCTGCCGCTGGTCATTAAAAAAGACGGCCGGCGGGAGACTTTCAACCGCAACAAGATTCTTGCGGGCTTGCAGAAGGCCTGCGAGAAGCGGCCCGTCAGCATCGAGACGCTGCAGGAGATCGTCGAGCGGATCACCCGGAAAATCCAGGAACTGGGCGAATCGGAAATTCCCGGCCAGCGGATCGGCCAGGAGGTGATGGAAGAACTCTCCCGCTTGGACCAGGTCGCCTACGTGCGGTTCGCCTCCGTCTACCGGGATTTCAAAGATCTGCACGCCTTCATGGCGGAGCTCAAATCACTCATCCGCGACGATCACAAAGAGTCCGCCGCGGGCGCCACACCGCCGGCGCCGCCTCCGCCCCGTTGATTCCGGCCGTCGTCACCGCACACCCCACACCCATGTCCAGGCCCCCATCATCATGACCGCCCATGACGGCGATCGCCTGGTCATCGACCTGGAAACCCAATATTCATTCGACGAGGTGGGCGGGCGGGACCGGTTGGACGCCCTGAAAGTCTCGGTGCTCGGCCTCTACTCCTACGCGACCGACCAGTTCCGGATTTATCGGGAGGAGGACTTGAAGACGCTGGAGCCGCTCTTCACCCGCGCCTCCCAGATCATCGGCTTCAATCTTCGCCGGTTCGACTACCCCGTGCTGGCGCCCTACCTCCCCCTGGCCTACGACCGGTTGCCGACGCTCGATCTGATGGAAGAGGTGACCAACACCCTCGGCCACCGGGTCAGTCTCGACAGTCTGGCCGAGGCCACACTGGGCAGCAAAAAATCCGGGCATGGACTCGATGCCATTCGATTCTTCCGGGAGGGGGACTTCCAGCGGCTCAGTGAGTACTGCCTGACAGACGTCCGGCTGACGCGGGATCTGTACGAGTTCGGCGCTCAGCACGGCGAACTCTACTATCTTCAGAAAACAACCGGCCAGCGGCAGCGCGTCCCCGTCGCCTGGGGCACGCTGTTCTGACAGCGGGCGGGTTTGAAACCCGCCCCCTAGCCGCACCCCGCCCGGCTTCACCTCGCCGGGCTTCGCGGGCTTCGATAGATCGCGTCGGCCACCCGCACCACCCGCACCATCTCGGCCACGTCATGCACGCGCACCAGCTGCGCGCCGTGCAATACCGCCGCCGTCACGGCCGCGGCCGTTCCCTCCAGCCGCCGGTCATTTGATTCACCGGGGGATTGACCGACGGGTTGACCGGTCAATTTTCCCAAAAACGATTTGCGCGACGGGCCAATGAGAATCGGCTGTCCCAATCGGGACAGAACACCCAACCGCCGCAAAATTTCCAGATTATGGGCGAGGGTCTTGCCGAATCCGATCCCGGGGTCGATGATGATCCGGCGCCGGTCGATGCCGGCGGCGACCGCGGCAGCGATCCGTTCGCGGAAAAACCGGAGCAGGTCATCCATCAGCGCACGATAGCGGGGGCGGCGCTGCATCGTCCGGGGCGTGCCCCGCATATGCATCAGCACGACGGGCACGCCCGCCCGCGCCGCGACACCGGCCATGGCCGGATCGCCCACAAGCGCGGTCACATCGTTGATCATCGCGGCGCCGGCCTCGATCGCCCGCCGGGCGACCTCCGCTTTCGACGTGTCGATCGAGATGGGCACGCGGCAGCGCGCCGCCACCCGTTCGATCACCGGGATGACGCGGCGCAGCTCGTCATCCAGCGGCACCACGGGCGCGCCGGGACGGGTCGATTCCCCGCCGATGTCGATCAGGTCGGCGCCCGCTTCCGCCATCCGTTCCGCATGCGCCAGGGCCCGATCCAGGAGCAGATACCGGCCGCCGTCGGAAAAGGAATCGGGCGTGACATTGAGCACACCCATGATGTGGGTGCGCGCGGAGAGATCCAAACACCAGGAACCCCATCGGAGTCGATGGGAGCGGAGCCGGGGTGACATGAGTACAGGGGATCGGGGGATTAGGGATTAAAAGGCAAGGCGGATTAGGGGGTAAGCAGACCCTTAATCCTTACCCCGCCCTTTCCTCTCTAATCCTTAATCCGCTTTACGACGGAGACGCGGCGGCCGACTGCTGGATGATCTGCTCGATCTCGGGCCCTTCCAGCGACTCGCGCTCGAGGAGCGCTTCGGCGATCGCTCTGAGCGCCTTCATGTTGGTGTTGATGATCGTCTTGGCCCGCTCGTAATTTTCCATCACCAGCCGCTTGACCTCGTTGTCGATCTCGATCGCCGTGTGCTCGCTGTAGTCGCGGTGCTGCGAGATTTCCCGGCCGAGGAAAATCTCCTGCTCCTTCTTGCCGAAGGTCAGCGGCCCCATTTTCTCGCTCATGCCCCACTCGCAGACCATCTTGCGGGCCAGATCGGTCGCCTTCTCGATGTCGTTGCCGGCGCCCGTCGTCATGAAATTGAGGACCAGCTCCTCGGCAACCCGGCCGCCCATCAGAATGGCGATGTTGTTGTAGAGAAAGTCCTTGGGATAGGTGTAGCGGTCGTCGACCGGCAACTGCATGGTCAGGCCCAGCGCGCGGCCGCGCGGAATGATCGTCACCTTGTGAACCGGATCGGTCCCCGGCAGCATCTTGGCCACCAGCGCGTGGCCGGCTTCATGAAAGGCCGTGGTGCGCCGCTCGTGATCGCTGATGATCACGCTCCGGCGCTCCGCCCCCATCAGGACTTTGTCCTTGGCCGACTCGAAGTCTTTCATCTCGACCGCCTTCTTGCCGTGGCGGGCGGCCAGCAGCGCCGCTTCGTTGACCAGATTTTCCAAGTCGGCGCCCGCGAACCCCGGCGTCCCCCGCCCGATCACATCCAGCGAGACATCGCCGGCGATGGGCACTTTCTTCGTATGCACCTTGAGGATTTCCACCCGCCCCTTCAAATCGGGCCGGTTCACCACCACCTGCCGGTCGAATCGGCCGGGGCGCAGCAGCGCCGGGTCGATCACGTCGGGCCGGTTGGTCGCGGCCACCAGAATGACCCCCTCGGTCGTATCGAAGCCGTCCATTTCAACCAGCAGCTGGTTGAGCGTCTGCTCGCGCTCGTCGTGGCCGCCGCCCAGGCCCGCGCCGCGCAAACGGCCGACGGCATCGATCTCATCGATGAAGATGATGCAGGGGGCGTGTTTCTTGCCCTGCTCGAACAGGTCGCGCACGCGGCTGGCGCCGACGCCCACGAACATTTCCACAAAATCGGAACCGCTGATGCTGAAAAAGGGCACGCCCGCCTCGCCGGCGATCGCCTTGGCCAGGAGCGTTTTGCCCGTGCCCGGCGGGCCCACGATCAGCACGCCCTTGGGAATCCGGCCGCCCAGCTTTTGAAACTTCGGCGGATCTTTGAGGAAATCAATAATTTCAGAGACTTCCTGCTTGGCCTCTTCCACGCCCGCCACGTCCGCAAAGGTGATCTTCTTCCGGTCTTCCGAGAGCAGTCGGGCCCGGCTCTTGCCGAACGAGAGGGCGCGGTTGCCGCCCACCTGCATCTGGCGCATGAAGAAGATCCACAACCCCAAAAAGAGCAGGAACGGCGCCCAGCTGACGAGCAGCGTGATGTACCAGGGGCTCTCATCCGGCGGCTTCACCACAATCGCCGTGTTGTGGTCGCGCATGACCTGCACCAGATTCGGATAGTCGGCCGTGTAGGTGGAGAAATGCTGGCCGTCCCGCATGGTGCCCTGAATCCGGCGCTCCTTGATCGTCACTTCCTTGACGTCACCGTGCTCCAGCCGGTTCATGAAATCGCTGAAGACCAGCTCATTCTCGGCCTGACGCGTCGGCAGATTGAAGAGATTGAAGAGCACGACCATGAAGATCAGGCCGATCACCCAGAGGGCCAGATTTTTCATCTTGGGATTCACAACGTCACAACCTCACTCGCGTGCATCGGGATGGTCACTATCATCACAGGCTCACAGGTCACGGGGCCGCGTCAGGCGGCGCGTGACTCTTACTATAACATAGCCTCCAACAACTGCGCCACATGCCAGGGGGCTTTTTGCCGCGTCGGTCCCGCCGGCCTCACTCGTTTTGCAGTTGATCCAGGACCGCCAAATAGGGCAAATTCCGGTAATTGTTCTTATAGTCCAGCCCAAAGCCGATCACATATTTGTTCGGGATCATGAAGCCGACGTAATCGAGCTTCACGTCCACCTTGCGGCGGGAGGGCTTGTCCAGCATGGCGCAGATCTTGAGCGAGGCGGGCTTGCGCGCCTGCAGCCGGTTCATCAGGGATTTTACCGTCAGGCCCGAATCGACGATGTCCTCCACCAGCAGGACGTCGCGGCCGGCGATGTCGACCGTCAGATCGGAGATCATTTTGACCCGCTTCTTGCCCTCCGTACTCGACCCCCCGCTGGTCACCACCAGAAAATCGACCGCCAGCGGAATCGAAATGGCCCTGGCCAGATCGGCGTAAAAGGCGAAGGCCCCCTTGAGCAGGCCGACCAGCACCAGATCCTTGCCGACGTAATCCTGGGAAATCTGGTGGCCCAGCTTCCGAATCCGCCGCTGTAAATCGACCGGGTTGATCAGCGGTTTCCCGAACATCCGTTGTTCCATCACGTTCCCCCCACCCGTGCCGCCCTGACAGACGGCCGGTCTGCCCGTTTTTTAAAATCAATGGTCGTGTCCGTCATTCGCACCGTCAGACCGCCGCGCAACGTCACCGTACGGGGCCCCGGACGGCGGAGGCCGCGCAGCGTCTCCTCGCAAGTCTTCGCGGTCCCGGCCGGCGCGCCTCCGGCCAGCAGCCGCAGGGCCCGGCGCACCCACCAGCGTTGCACCGCGGGCAACTGACGGCTGATCACGGTCCGGTCAAAAATCAGCCGGCCCGGCTCGGCGGCCAGCAGCCCCTCACGCCAATAGCCCGCCAGCAGTTCATCCACCACCTGCCGTTCCTCGGCCATCAGCCGGGCGGTGTCGGCCAGCCGGGTCACAATCGCCGGATTATAATCCCGGGCCAGGAGCGGCAACAACTCGGCCCGGACCCGGTTGCGGGTGTAATGGCGGTCCTCGTTCGACCGATCCTCCCGGAAGGGCAACCCGCGCCGGGTCAGATACTCGAGCACCGCCGCCCGCGGCACCCGCAGCAGCGGCCGCACGATCCGCCCCTCCCGCATAAGCCGCATGCCGGCCAGGCCGTCCGGACCGCTGCCCCGCAACAGCCGCAGCAGCAGCGTCTCCGCCTGGTCGTTGGCCGTATGGGCCACGGCGATCCATGAGGCGCCGACCCGTTCGGCCGTGTCCTTCAAGAATTGATAGCGACACTCCCGCGCCGCCGCCTGCATCGACAGCTTCAGCCGGGCGGCCTCCCGTCTGGCATCAATCCGGCCGACCGTCACCGGCCAGCCGTAGTCCCGTCCCCGCACCTGCACAAACTCGGCGTCGGCATCGGCCGCGTCGCCCCGCAGGCCGTGGTGCAGATGGGCCACGTGGAGCTGGCCGGCAAACCGGGACGATCGCTTGAGCGTGGTCCGGCCCCCCCCTTTTTGATCATCCCGCCAGCCCACCAGGCGCGAGAGGGCATCCAGCAGACAGACCGAATCGGGTCCGCCGGAGACGGCCACCAGCACCGTCTGCACCGGCGTCGCATTCGCCGGGCACAACCCCAGCTCGTTCAACGCGGCGGCGACCGCAGCCAGGACCGGCTCATGCTTGCTCATCAAGATTCCTCAATCGAAACATCTTCGATCATTTCCGCCCGCCCCGCGCCGATGCGGCCAGTTCGCTCCGAATTGCGGCCACATCCTTCACAATCTGCGCCTTTAACTCGGCGGCCGAGCCGAATGCCTGCTCCTCGCGAATCCGGGCCACGAAGGCCACCTCCAGCGCCTGGCCGTAGAGCGCCCCCGATCCCGGATAGTCCAGCAGATGCACTTCCACCACCCGTTCCGTTTCGTGAAACGTCGGGCGCACGCCGATGTTGATCGCGCCCTGATAAATGCCGTCGCCCGCCCCAGTCCCCGCTAATGATCCACGGTCTGTTTTCCGCCGCGCCCCCCGGCTGGCTGCGAGTGTGACCCAGCCGGCATAGACGCCGTCGGCCGGCAGCAATTGATCGGCCTGCCGCAGATTCGCCGTGGGAAAACCCAGTTGCTCACCCCGCCCCCGGCCGCTGATGACTTCCCCCAGCAAGAGGTAGGGCCGCCCCAACAGACGCGCCGCCTCGGCCACCTCGCCCCGCTCGATCATCTGCCGGATGGCCGACGAGCTGACCACCTGGCCGTTGATCACCACCGGCGGCTGCACGTGCACGGCAAACCCCGCCGCCGCGCCCAGCTCTTTGAGCAACGCGGGCCGGCCTTCACGATTCTTCCCAAAATTGAAATTCTCCCCCACGCAGACTTCAGCCGCCTTCAACCGGTCCACCAGCACCTTGTGGACGAAGTCGCTCGGGCTCTGCCCGGCAAACTCGCGCGTAAACTTGGCGCAGATCACCTGCTCCACACCCGATTGCTCGATCAACCGGACTTTCAATGGAAAGGGCGTCAGCAGCGCCAGCGGCGATTCGGGCCGGAGCACGCGCACCGGATGGGGCTCGAACGTCAGCGCGAGGCTCAGCCCGCCCCGCACGCCCGCCCGCTCCACCGCCCGGTTGATGATTGCCTGATGGCCGAGGTGCACGCCGTCGAAATTGCCCATGGCGATGACGACCGGACGCGTTTCGCCCCGAAGATCCGGCAAACCCTGGACCAGTTCCATCTCGTCTTATCCGGTGGTCTGTGGGAAGGAACTGCAGCGCCAAGGGCCCACGGCTATCCGGACCGCCGCAACAGCGTGGCGGCCGTCTTGGCAAAATAAGTGATGATCAGATCGGCGCCCGCCCGCTTGATCCCGGTCAGGCTTTCGAGCATCGCCCGTTCCTCATCCAGCCAGCCGAGCTTGCCGGCCGCCTTGAGCATGGCGTACTCGCCGCTGACCTGATAGGCCGCGACGGGGCGATTGAACCGCTCCTTGACCCGCCGGATGATGTCGAGATAGGGCAGCGCCGGCTTGACCATCACCGCGTCCGCCCCTTCGTCGATGTCGAGCTCCACCTCGCGCAAGGCTTCTTCGGCATTGGCCGGATCCATCTGATAGCCGCGCCGGTCGCCGAATTGCGGCGTCGACTGGGCAGCGTCGCGAAACGGGCCGTAGAAGCTCGAGGCATATTTGGCCGCGTAGGAGAGAATCGGCGTGGCCGAATGGCCGGCGCCGTCGAGCGCCCGGCGGATCGCCCCGACGCGCCCGTCCATCATATCGGAAGGGGCGACGATGTCGGCCCCCGCCTGCGCGTGCGAGAGCGCGGATTGGGCCAGCAATTCCAGACTCGGATCGTTGAGCACTTCGCCCTTGTCGACCAGGCCGCAGTGGCCGTGGCTCGTAAATTCGCAGAGGCAGACGTCGGTGATCACCACCATCTCCGGCCGCTGATCCTTGATCGCCCGCACCGCCTGCTGGACAATGCCGTCGGCCGCGTAGGCTTCCGAGCCCCGTTCGTCTTTGTTGGCAGGGATCCCGAAGAGGAGCACGGCCGGCACGCCGACGTTGGCCAGCTCCTGGACTTCCTTGATCAAAAGATCGACCGACAGTTGGGCCACGCCCGGCATCGAGGCGACTTCATTCCGGACGCCCCTGCCGTGGACGACAAAGAGCGGCGCGATCAACTCATCGGCCGAGAGGCGCGTCTCGCGCACCATCCGGCGTAACGGCTCGGTGCGCCGCAACCGGCGGGGACGATAGATCGGAAACTGGGCCATCACAACTCCCGTGTGGCAGTACGAACGGAACGTGTTGTCATTCTACTGAATTTTAAGGGGGTTGGCAAGATTTACCAACCGTTTCGACAAATGGCGGGCGGGATTGCCTTATCCAACACCAAACGGATTATCGATCACAATGAGCCACGTGCCGTCCTTTCGGCGGCGCATCACGTCGGTCGTCTGTCCGGCCAGTTCCAACGTCTTGCCATCGGGTCCGATCCCACTCAGCGTCCACTTCGAAAACAGCAACGCGATCTCACCGGATTGCAGAACGCTGGTGGGCTGCATGGTAAATTTCGGCTTCAGGGCCAGATAGTTGCCGAGCGCGGCACGAATGGCGGCCTGTCCTTGGACGACCTGTCCGGGCTGTGGAACAAGGACAGCATCAGGCTCATAGAGCGATAGAATCGCCTGCACATCGCCGGCGTTGAACGCATCGGCAAAGAGGCGATGGACTTCTTCCGGTTTATGCGCTGGCATCGTTCAATCTCCTCTGTCTGATTCTTGAAACCCTTACCCGCTCCGCGACCTGCCTGCCGGCAGGCAAACCGTGCGGGAGCGACGGCACTTATTCCTCGCCCAGCGCTTCGAGGTCGGCCAAATCCTTCTTCCGCCCCAGCGCCCGCTTGTTCTGAATCAACTCCTTCTTCCCAAGATAGCGCACATTGAGATCGCCATACAGGGCCTCCACGTTGCCAGCCGCCGCTTGTTCCCATGAAACACCGGTGATGGACGTGACAAGGTCGACGCGAACGGGGGCCCTGCCGAGCTGGATCACATTATCAGGGGCGGTAAAGTCCTCTGCCGTCAGACCAAGCGAACCGAAACCGAACTCCTCCAATGCGCGGAGGATGCGACCGGCATTCTCCGGATCAGGACGCACCAGGATGTCGAGATCACCGGTATAGCGGGGCGCGCCGTGATAGGCGAGGGCGTGCGCGCCGACGATCAGATAGTCAACGTGATGTGCGTTGAATAACGCGAGCAGTTCGCTGAAGTCTCGCGGCACGTCCATCCCGTTGCCTCCTCAGGCGTTCCACTTCAGCCACGCGCTCTTCAGGTGTCCTGGAGAGCCAATAGGCGAGATTCTCCCGGACTTCAGAGAAGTCTTGCAGCTT
>JACQCE010000019.1 GCA_016201765.1 Nitrospirota bacterium | reverse complement strand
TCCGCTGATCAACCGGAGATGCTCAATGCCGGTGTCCACGATCACGTCGCTGAGCCGGCGGACTTTTTCCTTCATGAAGTCGGAGAGCGTCTCCTCCGGATAGGGCAGACCCAGCGCGGTGTGCAGATTGGCGCAACCCAGATCGGCGTCGACGAGAATGACCCGCTTGCCCATCTTGGACAGGGCAATGCCCAGTCCGGCGGACAGAAACGTCTTCCCTGTCCCACCCTTGCCGCCGCCGATGGCGCATATCTCCCTCGATGGCGACACGGCGTTCTCAAAGAGGGAGCCATTGACAGGTAATGCTTCAGCCATTACGTTCCATTGTATCGTTTTTTCGCTCTTTTTCAAGCTGAATCGACCGAGGCGTATGAATGGGGATCCGAGCAGGAAAAATTAGTGATTGCCTCCGTTCCACATTGTATGTTACAACGTGGCGGACATGGCGCTTCCATCTCTGACGCGTTTCCGCCTCTGGCAACTTGTTCCCAGCCGCACCTCGCCCTTCAGCAAGCTGGCCAACAAAGTGCGGCGGTTTCTCCTCTGCACGGTGAATCCGGCCGGTGAATCCGGCGTACATTCAGGATCAACAGCAGCTTCGGGAGGGGGAATGCGTCCGGTGCGGCCGCTGCTGCCGGCTCGTGTTTCGATGCCCGTTCCTCGGCGGCACGGAGGAGAATCCGACCTGCCTGATCTATGAACGGGGACGGCCCTTTCAGTGCGCCGCGTTTCCGATCGACCCACGGGATCTGGCCGATGTCGATTTTCAATGCGGCTACCATTTTGCCGCGCCCGGGGAGGCGCCCATCACCCCCACTCCCCCGCTGGCCGGATCGAAGCCGAACAACTTTCCTTACCCCGTGTTTCCGGCCTGACCGCCCGCTCCCCCGCAGTCACGGCGCTGCGCCGTCCGGCTTCAGCAACGGATCACCGGGCAACGCGCTGTTCATCAACGTCACCCGCCAACGCCCGACGGCCGCGCACTCGATCAGGTTCACGCAGGCGTAATCCTGTTCAATCCCGAACACGCGCCGCATCGGCAGTCCCAACGCCCGGCAGACGATCACGCGATTGACGCCGCCGTGCGCCAGGATGAGCACGGCCTGTCCGGCGTGCTCCCGCACCAGTTGCTGCACAAACGGGATGACCCTCGACTCCACTTCCCGATACGTTTCCCCTTCCGGCGGCCGGGCATCCAGCGGATCGGCGAGCCAGTCGCGCCATTCCGCCGGAAATTGCCGTTCGGCCTCTTCATAGGTCAGCCCTTCCCATCGCCCGAAATGTTTTTCCCGTAATACGGGCGTGGCCGACACCGGCACGGCGCACCGCCGGCCCACCGCGTCGGCTCCATGGCGCGTCCGTTGCAAATCGCTGCAATACACGGCGGACAGGTCCATCGATGCCGCCCACTCGGCCAACCGATCCATTTGCAGCCGGCCCAACGGGCTCAACGGCACGTCCGATTGACCGTGGTAACTGCGGGGACGGGCTTTCGCCACCTGGCCGTGGCGGATGAGATACAATAGGGTGGGTGTGGAAGGCATGGATTGGTGATCAAAACAAAATCATGGCCCCTCGGCCTCACGGCCTCGGGGTAAATTTCCCGAAGGGACATTTAAGCGGGTGGCGGCTTGTCCTGAGGCCATAGGCCGAAGGAGATTTGACGGGCGACATGGAGTCCCATCCATGCATATCTTGATACGGTGATAAAGTCAAAAATCGATGCCCCTCAGCTTTGCTTCGGGGCCAATTTCCCACAGGGAAATTGGAGCGGGTGATGGGATTCGAACCCACGACAACCAGCTTGGGAAGCTGGGACTCTACCGCTGAGCTACACCCGCTTGAGAATCATGAACGATGAATGTCGAGTAAAGAATGGAAAACGTAGACCGGAGGGATTTTAATTCTCTTCTCTCATTCGATATTCGCCATTCGAAATCCGACACTCGACATTATCAACTCTTCTCGGGCACTGTCAAGCGCCGACCGACTGGGACAGCTTCAGATCGAATGCCACGTCACGGATCAAATCCGTCTCAAGCTGTTCTTTTTTACGCAGAAAGCCTTCCAAGAGCGCATTGTCGCAAATCGTATTAATCAACCGCGGCACGCCGTGTGAATATTCGAATACGGTGGCCATCGCCTGCGTGTTGAACAACTCGCGGGTCGCCCCGGCGATCTGCAACCGATAGCGGATGTAATCTTCCGTGGTGGCCTGCGTAAACGACGTCAACTCATACCGGATCGCCACCCGCTGGCGGAGCGGCCCATCCAGCGCCAGACAGTTGTCCAACTCCGCCAGGCCGAACAAGACGAACGTGAGCAATTTCTGGTTGTCCACTTCAATGTTCAAAATGCCCCTCAGTTCCTCCATCAGCGCCTTGTTGCTGAGCATTTGCGCCTCATCAATCAGGACGACGGCCTTTTTCTTCTGGTCGTGCAGCTCGATCAGACGCTGGCATAATTGGGACAACAGTTCCGTCTTGTCGTCGGCCGGTTTCTCCACGCCCAGTTGCATGGCGATTTTCCTCACCAGCCACTCGGCCGTGACCGAGGCGTGCAACACCACCAGCAGGGCCGCGTGAAAGTACCGCTCGTCGAGCTCGTCCAGCAGCCGGCGGGCCAGCGTGGTCTTCCCGGTGCCGACATCCCCCACCAGCACCGCCAGTCCCTTCTGGGTGTCCGCGGCGTACCGCAACCGGATCAACGCCTCGCTGTGTTGGCTGCTGTTGTAGTAGAACCGGTTGTCAACCGCGATGGAAAACGGTTGTTCTTTCAGGCGGTAGAATTCCAAGTAATCCATGACACCTCCCTACACGTACGAGATGCGGTGGCGTTTGTTCTTGTCCGGTTTCGATTCGTCGCCCCGGGCGGACGGCTCGGGCGGCGGGTCGGCCCGCTCCCCGGCGACCGGCTTGGCCAGCTTCGGCTGGCGGGCTTTCTCCTTGTGAGCATCCCGGCCGCTCTGTGACAGGGACGATTGCTGCAACGTCTTGAGTAGAGCTGCCGCCCGCTCATGGGCGGGATCGGCCCTGATCACCGATTGCAGCAGCGCCACGGCCTTGTCGCTCTCCCCGATTCCAGCCGACAACCGCGCTGATTCGCACGCCACCTCCGCCCACCGCGGATCGTCAGGGGTCAACGCCTCAAGTCCCTGTTGGAGCTGCCGTACGGCCAGCCGGGGCTGCCCCTCCGCTTCATGGCATGCCGCCACCATTAATGTGACATCCACGTGGTAGGCCGGCAGGGCCGCCGCCTGCTCGAATTCCTTTCTCGCTTCGGCATAGAGGCCCATTTCCTTGTAGGCCACGCCAAGACTGTAATGCGGGTCCGGCCCGTCGGGCGGGAGGGGTTGGCCGCCCTGTTCCACGGCGCGGATCACGCCCTCCACCGACGCAGTCAATCGGTCTGGCGGGCGATCGGGAGAGGCCGGTTGAAGACCGTCGTCCATGCCGCGAAACGCGCCGGGGAACAACTCGGCCAGCTGTTTGCTCAGCGTGGCGTCATCGTGACCCGAAGGATCGCCTCCAATTGACGGCTCCTCTTCGTTGACCAGATCGTTCAATCCCTTGCCCACACCAGGACGGCCTGCCTTGGCCGACGGCGGCTGAGCGGCAAAATAGGCCTTCGCTTCTGGAGCATCGGGATAGTGGTGTCGGATGGTTTCGAACAATTCATGGGCCTGCTCCTGCAGGCCTTGTTGAAGGTAAAACTCCGCTTCGGCCAGCCATTCCTGAAGATCCTGTTTGGGGCGCTGAATGATTTCAGGCTCCGGTTGGGGGGCCGGCATCGGGCGGGACTGTGGCGGCGGCTCGGCCCCGGCCTGATCGAGCAGGCTGCCCTGCACACGGGGATCATCCGGGCTCCATTCCTGCGCTTCAGCCCAGATCTGTTCCGCATCGTCGCGCTGTCCCCGTGAAAGGTAGAGCCTGACAAGCGCCAGGCTGTGGGTCACCGCCTCTTCCAACCGTCCTTCCAATTGGTACAATTCACGGAGTTTCGAATGCCCTTCGATGTTGTTGGCGTCAATGGATATGATCAGCTGGTATTGCTCGATGGCTTTGGCCGCCAAACCATACTTGAGATAGACCTCGGCTTCGGCAAAATAGTCCGGCAGATCCCTGGGGCGGATCCGCTTTGCCGGTTTGGCTTGCGACGGGGCCGATTGGTCACGACTCCGGCTTTGCGAGGCGTCGGCCTGGCGGGAAATGCTGATCGAGACGTCCTTCCTCTCAATTTCCGCGCGTCGGCTGACGGAGGCTGATCGCGAAGGCGCCGACGCCGAGCGGCCGGATTTTGACGATTCGGCCTTTGACGCCGGCTCCGCCGGGGCCGATGCGGCGAGATCAGCCCGCGCCGGTTGTTCAGCCATCAACGGCGTCGGCACGACAACGTCGTCAGCCGCCATCTCCGGATCCGCCGCTTGAAACGACTCTGCCCCGGTCTGGACCGCTCCGGTCCCAACCTCAAAATCACTGATTGGCGCAGACTCAAGGGGCGCGGCGGCCGCCTGATCGGCCTTCGGCTCCTCCTGCCCCACCGCCGCTGCCGGGGGTTCGAATCGCGCCCGATACCGGTCGGTGATCTCGCCGTCCGGATCGAGCGCCTTCATCCGCTGGAAGCACTCCTTGACCTCGGACTCATGCACACCGTCCCGTTCCATGAGATCAATCAGCGCGGCCAGCGCCTGAACGGCCGCGGGAATGCGCCGGCATTCCTCAAGCAGCGCCGCCAAAGATTCGAAGGCCTCCCGTTGCTGGGGGGCAAGGCCGACATATTCCTGCAACAGCTGGATCGCCTCATCCGTGCGTTGCGCGCGAATCGCCTCATCGACCACCGCCCGGTAGTCCGCCCATGACGCGGCGGCCTCGCCCTTGTGCAGCAGGATGGTGCCGCGCAACCTCCGGAGCGTCAGATTCGTCGGCTCGTGCACCAGCAACGCGCCGGCTTTTTGACCCGCCAGGTCCCAATCCTCGGCGGTGATGGCCTGCTCGACTTCGGCCACGGTCGGCAGCGAGGGCGACGCCGGCGTGACCGTCCCCTTCAAGGCCTCACGGGCCGCCGCGTGCTTGGGGTCGATTTCAAGAATTTTCTTGTAGATGCCCGCGGCGTCGGTCGACCGGCCGTTCTGTTCATAAATCTGAGCAACTTTCATGTACTCGTCAATGGCTTCGGTCGTCAATTTTTCCCTCAGGCTCAGCTCAGCCAGCTTCAGGCGGATATTGGTGTTGCCCGGGTCAAAATTGGCGATCTTCCGGTAAATATCGAGGGCCTCGTGAACCTTGCCGGCCCGGCCATACTCCTTGGCGACCTTGAGATAATCTTCAATGGCGTTGCCGGTCAAACCGCGGTCGGCGTTCAGATCCGCCAGCTTGAGATTGACGTCGAGGTTCGAGGGATCGACCTTGAGGATTTTCTTGTAGACGGCGATCGTCTTCAGCGCGAACCCGGCCCGCTCAAACGCAGAGGCCGCGAGCAAAAAGGTCTCAACGGCGTGCAGCGTGTCGTTCTTTTTCAGATAGAGATCGCCGATCGTGTTGTAGAGATTGCCGTCCTGCGGGGTGAGGCTGACGAGCTTCTGCCATTCCTCGATCGCTTTGTCGATCTGGCCGCGCGCCATGAAGCGCTGCGCATTTTGAATGAGTGTGCTTCGGTCGACGGCCATAATTTACCCTTGCTGCAAGACGCAGTTGTCGTCGATTAACCGTAGCATAGGACCCTGGGGCTGTCAAGGAACGCACCGACGTTAACTCGACGGAAAATCAGGTTTTTTTGACGTCCATCCCTGTGGCTCGTCGCATGAGCCGCCCCCACCCGTTTGTTTACAACCCGGCGCATTTTCGTTATAGTGGGCCGATGGCGAAAATCGATCGCTACATCATCGCCGAACTGTTGCTTCCATTCACCCTGACCCTGGGGGTCTTCCTGCTGTTCCTCGTCATGCAACAGGGATTGATGTTTCTCGATTGGATCGTCAATCGGGGGATCCCCGCGGGGATGGTGCTCCGGCTGTTTCTTTCCCTGCTTCCGCTGATGCTGCTCCTGGCCCTGCCGGTGGCCACCCTGATCGCCTCCACCTCGGCGTTCAGCCGCCTGGCAGGCGACCGGGAGATCCTGGCGCTGTTTGCCATTGGCGTCTCCCCGTGGCGGATACTCCGTCCCGCGGTGCTGTTTGCCGGCAGCGTCGCGTTCGCAAGCACGCTCATGCTGTATGCGGGGGATCCCATCAGCGGCGATTCGATGAAAACCATCGCGTTGTCCCTGCTCACGCAGGAGCAAAGCGTCGTGGCCATCAAGGAGGGACAATTTCAACCGTTGCAGGACGGTTTGATCCTCTATGTCGCCCGTTCCGAGGAGCCCGGCCGTCTCGACGGGGTGTTCGTGTTCGATTATCGCGATGCGGCGCAACCCCAATTCGCCGTCGCCACGCGCGGGCAATTGCATCGCAATCCGTCGACACAGCGGCTGGAACTGACGCTTGAACACGGCGTGGTGCACCGCAGACCAGCGGCTAACGCCCCCTATCAACGGATTTTTTTTGATACCTATACGCGGGGATTTGACGTTTCGAGCCTTCTCCGCGCCCCGGCCGCCTCTCCGCCGATCAGCGAGGTCAAACTCGAATATGAGCGTGGCGGGCGCACGGATCCCGCACTGTTGGATCGTCTTGTCACCTATCAGACGTATCACGCCCTGCCCACGGCGTGCGTGATGTTTGCCGTGCTGGGACTTCCCCTTGGTTTGCTGGCCGGCCGGGGGGGGCGCCTCGGAGGCTTCGCGGCGGGATTGGCCGTGATCGTTGGATACTACCTGTTGATGACCGCCTCCACATCGGTGGCGCAAACGAGACATCTCCCCTCGCTTGCCGCGGCCTGGTTGCCCAACAGCCTGTTGCTCCTGCTGACCGTCGGCTTGCTGGCGTGGTCATTTTCATCGCGATGGCCGCCTCCGCCCCTGCCTCCCCAATCCGAATCGCCGGCGGCGCCCTGACCGGCATGTCGCGGCTGCACCGTTATATCGGCAACGAATTCCTCCGCGTGTGGGGGTTGACGTTCGGCTCCCTGGCCCTGGTGTCACAACTCATCGAGGTGTTCACCCGCCTCCGCCGCTACGCCGGTCATGCGATGCCCGCCGATTCGTTCACGGCCTATCTGCTGCTCCGTCTTCCCCAGACACTGCTCATATTGATGCCCATCACCACCCTGCTGGCCGCCATCGTGGCTCTCAGCCTGCTGAGCAGGCGCCGCGAGGTGCTGGCCATGCGCGCACTGGGGCTGTCCCCCCTCTATCTCGCCGCGCCCATTCTGGCGTTCGGTGTGCTGGTCAGCGGCGTGCTGATGACGGCAAACTGGTCGGTCATTCCC
This sequence comes from Nitrospirota bacterium, assembly GCA_016201765.1. GTDB lineage: Bacteria > Nitrospirota > Nitrospiria > JACQCE01 > JACQCE01 > JACQCE01. The sequence continues at coordinate 31,697 of JACQCE010000019.1, read as the reverse complement.
ATGGCCACTCATAAATCCGAATGGATCAAAAACGTCAAATTGCTGGGCAAGCAGGAGGCGGCGCTCTTCGGCCAGAACCGTCAGTGGTTGCGATTGGATCGCGATCGGCTCATGAGCATTCAGCTGGTGCATCCCACCGTGGATTCACTGTACGGTGTCACGATCTACCGGTTGAACGCATCATTCGAACTCGAGGAGATGATCGAAGCCGGTTCCATTGAATTTACAGACTCGCAGTGGCGGATCACCCAGGGCACGCGCTGGCGCTTTCAGGCCGACCGGTCGGTGGAGGTGGATGAGTTGCAACACGCGCCGATCGATCTCGGCAAGCTTCCTGCTGACTTTCGTGAAGTGGTGATCGATCCCGATGAGATGGACGGGGCCCAATTGGGGCGCTACATCGAGCAGCTGCATCAATCCGGCCTGGACAGCGCCCGGCATGAGATCAATTATCACACGAAGTTTGCCATCCCGGCGGTCAGCCTGCTGATGGTGATGATCGGCGTGCCCCTGGGTCTGCGCGGAACACGCCGGCCCCAAATGGCCCAGGGCATCAGCCTGGCCATCCTGATCAGCATTGCCTACGCGATCATCCAAGGCTACACCATGGCGCTCGGCAATCAGAATCTGCTGCCCCCCGTCATGGCCGCCTGGTTCGCCGACGGGCTGCTTCTGGCGGTGGGATCAGGGTTGTTGTGGCGTCTCCGCTGACGGCGTCGCGGAGTAGTCCTCCAGTTCGGCCGTCACCGTGCCAATCGTCACGCGACCCTCCATGCGGACCGGCAGTCGCCGTTCGTCCATGGTGATCCAGACGGTGATATCGCCTTCGTGCAGGAACAGCCCCTCCTCCGTCTGACGGATGTTCAATCGGGCCGCTTGAAACACGCCCGCATCGGTCTCAATGCGCTCGACGGGCCCGGCCGTCACCACGATCTCTTTGGGGCGTTTGCGGTCGTGCACGGGAATCCGGATGACTTCCCCGGGCTCCATGGTGGCGGTCATGCGGTAAAAATAGAGCGCGGACAGGGGATCCTGCACCGCATCAATGGTCGGATAGGTGCGGGTCCGTCCTTCCATCACCAGCTCCACCGTGTGAGTGATCTGATCGAAGCGCAGCTCCCGGCTACGGGTTTGAAACCCCTGCCGCCCCGTCATGGTGTAGCGAATGGGCAGGAATCGTCCGGAATCAACGATGCTCTCAATGTGTGTTTTCACCGGGTAGAGCAGCCTGAGCACGCGGTTGGATCGCGCCGTGGAGGCAAAATGATACACGGGGCCCTGCCCCTCATCGGCCAGCCCCCGGCTGACCAGCGTGCTTTCGCCGACGGGGATTCCCGCCCAGCTGATTGAGTAATGCAGTTGTTCGGGGGATGCAAACGCGGGGCGGGAGGGCGGCGGTTCATCAGCCGTGGAGGCCGAACCCGCTGAGACGATCAGGAGGACGGCGGCCGCCGCCGGCCCAATCAGGTCAATCAGGCGACGCGGCCGACAAACCATCGGACCGTTTTGTCCAACCCGGAGGAGATGTCGGTCTGCGGCCGGTAGCCGAGCTTTTCCCTGGCCCGGGTCAAATCCGCCAGGGTATGCAGCACGTCTCCCGCCCTGGGCGGCGCGTGATGCGGCGCGATGGTGCGACCCAGCAATTTGGAGATTCCGTCATAAATCTGATTGATGCTGGTCCGGGCGCCATAGGCGATATTGAACACCTCCCCGTCAATCCCGGGGGTCGTGCAGGCGAGCAGATTGGCCTGCACGCAGTCGTCAATATACGTGAAATCCCTCGATTGCTCGCCGTCCCCGTGAATCGTGGCGGTCTGACCCTGTTTGACCGCGTCCATAAACAGCGGAATCACCGCCGCGTATTGGGAGCCGGGATCCTGTCCGGGCCCATAGACGTTGAAGTAGCGAAGGGAGACGGTCGACAATCCGAACGTGTGGGTGTAGACGCGGCAATAATACTCGGCCGTCAGCTTGCTGACGGCATAGGGTGATCGGGGCAGGGGCGTCATCGATTCAACCTTGGGCAGGGCGGGGTTGTCGCCATATACCGATGACGATGACGCGTAGACCAGCCGTTTGACGCCCGCCGTCCGCGCGGCCTGCAGCACCATGAGTGATCCATGCACATTGACCTCATCGGTGGAAAGCGGATCATCCACCGACCGGGGCACTGACCGGAGCGCCGCCTGGTGCAGCACAAATTGAATGCCCTTCATCGCGGCCGCGCAGGTTCGTTCATCGCGGATATCGCCCTTGATGAACTCGACCTTCTCCCGGCACGACGCCAGATTGGCCTCTTTCCCCGTGGACAGATCATCAAGCACCCGCACCCGCTCTCCCCGGGCGACGAGCGCCGCGACAATGTTGGATCCGATGAAACCGGCGCCGCCGGTGACCAGATATTTGATCGTCATAGGGTGATCACTTTCTCGCGGCCCCGGGTCACGTTCCGCGTCGCGTTCCTGGTATCGAGGACAAGACTGGATTGATCCACAATCTGCTGGTAATCGAATGCGCGGTGATCGGTCACGATCACCACGCAATCCTGTTTGGCCAATGCGCCCGGCAGGGGGATGGAGCGCAGGACCACGTCGCCCTGCGGGCTTTCAACGTGCAATGAGGTGTTGTAGGGATCGGTGAAAGTCACCGTGGCGCCCCGCTGCCGCAACAGGCGGATGATGTCCAGGGCGGGTGATTCGCGCAGATCCTCCACATCCCGTTTGTAGCTGACCCCCGCGACCAGGATTCGCGCGCCGTTGATGCTTTGTCGCCGATCATTGAGCGCGGAGGCGATTTTATCAATGACATAATGGGGCATCTGGGTGTTGATCTCGCTCGCCAGCTGGATGAACCGGGCGTTGTAATCGAGGGTCTTGAGCTTCCATGACAGATAGAGCGGATCGATCGGTATGCAATGCCCTCCCAGACCCGGGCCGGGATAAAAGGGCATGAACCCGAACGGCTTCGTCGCCGCGGCATCGATCACCTCCCAGACATTCACGCCGAGCTTGTCGCACATGATCGCCACTTCGTTGGCCAGGCCGATATTGATCGCCCGGAAGGTGTTTTCGAGCAGTTTCACCATTTCCGCCGCCTGGGACGAACTGACGGGGATCACCCGGTCGACCGCCTTGGCATAGAGCGAGACGGCCAGCGTGGTGCAGGCTGGCGTGCAACCGCCGATGATCTTGGGCGTGTTCTTGGTGTGATAGGTCGGATTGCCCGGATCGACCCGCTCCGGGGAGAAGGCCAGAAAGACATCCTTCCCCACGGATAATCCCTGTCGCTCCACTTCCGGCCGGACGACCTCCTCCGTGGTCCCGGGATAGGTGGTGCTTTCCAGGACGATCAGCATGCCGGGGTGCAAATGACCGGAGACTTCCTTCATGGCGGCCATGATCATCGAGATATCGGGATCCTTCGTTTTGCGCAACGGCGTGGGGACGCAAATCGACACCGCGTCCAGCTCGCTCAGCACCCGGAAATCATCGCTGGCCGCCAGACGGCCGGCCCGAACCAGCGCGGCGACCTCCGCCGACGGCACGTCCTGGATATAGGACCGGCCGGCCTTGATCGCCTTCACCTTTTCAACATCGATGTCGATGCCGGTCACGCGAAGGCCCGCCTTGGCAAATTCGATCGCCAGCGGAAGCCCCACATACCCCAATCCAATGATGCCGACGCGCACCTGGCCGTTCTCAATGTTTTTCCTCAGGCCGGTCGCCCACTCGGTTGCCGGAGCGTTTTGAACTCCCCTGCCCGCATGGCCGGATCGGCCGCTGCCAGAAGAACCGGTATTTTTCCTGTTATTTTTCAATTCTTTTTTTGCCATGCCTTCATCCTTTTATCTAGATTTTTCTGTCCGGCTATGTGTTGCCGGCACCTGCGGTTTGAAACCGGAAACGGCACCCTTGCCGGCCCGCGACGTGTGATAGCGTTGTCGATAATAGCGGCGAAATGCTCCGGCCCTGATCTTTTTCCACCATCCCCGATGCGCCTGATACCAGCGGATCGTCTCAGCCAGCCCTTCGTCAAACGACGTCACCGGGCGATAGCCCAACGCCCGCAGTTTCTCATCCTTCACGGCATAGCGGCGGTCGTGACCCGGCCGGTCCGCCACAAATTGAATCGCTGAGGCTGGCAGGTTCAACGCCGCGGCAATCCGATGGACCACATCCACGTTTGGCAGTTCGTGCCCACCCCCCACATTATACACGCTCCCGGGAATTCCGTGATGCAGCACCAGATCAACCGCCCGGCAATGGTCCGACACGTGGATCCAGTCGCGCCGGTATTGACCGTCTCCATAGAGCGGCAATGGCAGCCCTTCCAGACCGTTGGTAATGCACAACGGGATCAGCTTTTCCGGATACTGGTAGGGACCGTAATTGTTGCTGCAACGGGAGATCAGCACCGGCAGCCCATACGTGCGTCCGTAGGCCAGCACCAGCAGATCGGCGCCGGCCTTGGAGGCGGAATAGGGATTGCCGGGCCGCAACGGGGCGGCTTCATCGGCATACCCCTGCTCAATGCTGCCATAGACCTCATCGGTGGAAATTTGCAGGTAGCGCCCATGCCCGCATCGCCGCGCCGCATCCAGCAACACGCCGGCGCCGATCACGTCGGTCTGTAAAAACGAGGCCGGTCGGGTGATCGACCGGTCCACGTGGGTGTCGGCCGCAAAATTTACAATGGCGTCAACCTGCCTGGACAGGCGGGCGACCAGGGGACGGTTGCAGATATCCCCCTTGATAAAACGGTGCCGGGGATGCCGGGCGACGTCACGAAGATTCTCGCGGTTCCCCGCATACGTTAATTTGTCCAGATTGATGATTCGATAATCCGGATAGCGGTCGAGCAGATACCGCACGAAATGACTGCCGATAAAACCGGCGCCGCCTGTCACCAGCAGCCGCATCACCGATCCTCTCTCTGCGTATCTCCGATGGGGGGGACGGGGGGAGAAAGCGGCACTCTCCCCCCGTATGAGCGAGCACCCTCAGGGGCGAGCGGAACACTCCTGCCGATAAAACCGGCGCCGCCTGTCACCAACAACCGCATCAATACCTCACCCACCCACGTCACGTCCGCGGGCCGATGATTCCGCTCGCGCCCGCCGGCGCTCGCTTGAGTCAGGGGGAGAATCCGCCTCTCCCCCCGGTTATTTGTCAGTGGGGGCCGTGCGGGAGCACACATCATTCTCCGATGCCCCCACACCCCGGCCCCATCGGATATACGCATCAATACCTCACCCACCCCGCGTCACGTCCGCGGGCCATCTATAGGGAATCTCCTCGCTGTTCCAGGGATGACGGTATTCATCCGGCCGGTCGTGCCGGTAGGGAATCGTCGGCACGTTGATGATCCGCGCCTCCTCGCATCCCGACGCGGTGAACCCGTGATAGACATACGGGGGGATCTTGAGCAGGATGGGCGGCCTGGCCGCCGCTCCCGGAGGGGACTCGAGGTAATACTCCTCCACCTTCCCCTTCGTCGTGGACCCCTCGCGGGGATCATACAGCACGACAAGCGCCCGGCCCAGCAGACAGATAAAATGATCGGTCTGCTCCTTGTGATAATGCCATCCCTTGACCACACCCTTGCGACAGCCGGTGACATAGACCTGGCCGAACCGCTCAAAGATCGGCTCATCGGCCCGAAGGATCTCCATGAGAAAACCCCGGTCGTCCGTCAACGCCTTCAATTCCTTGACTGCAACCCCCTCGATCATCCGCCCCCCAACGTGCCGGCTATGGCAATTCGATCTCGCTGGGTCAGGATCAGCCGGTTCGCCTCCAATAAATCCTCCGGCTTGCCGGTGTCCTTCCACCAACCCGACACCTCGGTATAGCCGACCGCATAGCCGTGATCGATCAAATACTGATGGGCGTCCGAAATCTCCAGTTCGCCGCGCGCACTGGGGTGAATCGCGGAGACCGCCTCGAAAATCGACCGGTCATAACAATAGAGTCCCGTCACGGCATACGGGCTCTTGGGATTGGCCGGTTTTTCGACGACCCTCGCCACCCGCCCGCCGCTCAGCTCCGCCACCCCAAACCGCTGGGGGTCGTGGACCTTGGCCAGCATCAGCAGGCAATTCACCCGCTGGGCTTCGAACTGCTGGATGCACTTCCGCACTTCCTGGGTCATCAGATTATCGCCCAGATACAACACAAAGGGCTCGCCCGCAACAAACGGCTCGGCCAGCTTCACCACATGAGCCAGACCCCGGGGCGCATCCTGGATCATCAACGTGAACCGCAGGCCCTGCCGCGCATAGGGAGCGATCGCCCCGCTGATGGCCGCGTGGCTTTCCGGACCGAAGACGATCCCGATTTCACGGATGCCGGCCTCGGCCACCGCCTCGATCGCGTAAAACAGCATCGGTTTGTTGGCAATGGGGATCAAATGCTTGTTACTGGTTGAGGTGATCGGACGCAGCCGCGTGCCCCTGCCGCCCGCCGTGATCAGGGCTTTCATCGAGAGCCCTGGTGCACGGAAGCGACGGGGTCTCGAAGTTCCTCCGGCGTCTCGGAATCAAGAGGTTCCTGCACGGGGCCGTCAAGGCCGAGGGCCGTCCCGACATGGAGCAGATAGTGGCGCATGCGATCGAGTCGATCGGCTCGTACCATGATCATGTGATTATAACAGGCGACCCGCTTGATCCATTTCGACAGGATGGACGATGTCCGATAGCCGATGCGAACGGGGGCACCGGTCATCCTGGTCAGTAATGCCGACAGCACACTATCGGTCAAATCGATCGCCACCTCATAACCTCGCTCGCGAAGCCGCCGGATCGCCTGGAGGATCGACATCGGCCCCTGATCGGCCAGGGAGCGGCCGGTCAGCGCGCCTGACAGGGCCATCACGCCGTGCAGATCCGGGTGGTGCGCCAACAACGGCGCCGCGGCATCATTCACCAACACGTCAAGCTGTACAGATGGAAATCCCCGTCGCAGGGCGCCGAGCAGCGGCGAGAGATAGCGCGTCTCGGCCGGCGGACCCAGCGCAAGCAGGAGCCATCGCCTTGGCGGCTGGGACGGAGCCGGATTGAGGCCGGCCTTGAGCGTTTCGGCAATGGCGGGCAGGCGGTCGAACAATCTGTGCTGCAGCGCGTCGAACCGCTCCAATACACGCCGGCGCAAGCTGGCGCCATCCAGCGGCGGATCAATGCCGGCGTACTGTTCGACCAACCGCCCGCACTCGACCGGCCCCATGGACGACACCAGCGACAGCCACAGCCGCCCCAAATCAACCGCACGGTCCGTCTCCGACGGCGGTCCCGTGACGGTCACCCCTTCAAGATCGATGAATGTCAGCGCCAGACCGGCCGCTCGGCGCTCGATCAGGATGTTCCCCGGCTTGAGATCGCCATGAGTGAACCCTTTGTCATGCATGGTCCGGAGCTCTTTTGCCAGAAGTGCCAGCGCCTCGTCCTTTTCGATGTGCGCGCCTCCTCCAGCCCGCAGCAGTTGTGCGAGTGAAATCGCATGCGGCAGATATTCGCCCACGTACACCGCTTTGCGGACAATCCCCCATTGCCGCTGCATCAACACGGCAATCGGGCGCTGCACGGGCACGCCGGCCGCCTGCATGTGCAGCGTCCGTTGCCAAGTCTTCCAAGGTCGTGACAACTGGAGGTTGTCTTTGATCAATTTGCGCACACCCATCTTTTCAAGATGATCTTCCTTCACATAGACCTGTATGGGACACCCGTTCAGATGCACCGTCATTACGGCAGCCGTTCGGCCCCGATTGTCATGGATCAAGTGGGCACGGCCATCACGAACAACCGCTCCAATCGAGACGAAATCATTGACTACACTGGGATCATGACTCCCTGTCATGGCAAAGCCACGCCAGCCGCCGTAGCAAACTGGCTCATACCCGGCACCACGCAATCCCGCGAGTTGATCAGTGTTCATCAAAATATGCCCGGCACAGCGATGTCACACCATCTTACGCACGATGGCATTTATCGTGACCCCATCCGTTTCTGAAGGCTATAACTTAACTGCAAAAATGGTGATACTGCCGTGGCATAGAAACGATCGGCCCGGCTTATTTCCGGGATCGTGGATTCCTCGTTTTTTCGAATGACGAGCAACCGGTTAATCAATGCGACTCTCGAATAATTGTCATATTTCCTTAAAAACCCTTCCGCCGCCCAAATGACTCCCTTGGTCTTCCTGTGGTAATCATGGAGACAGAGCACCCCTCCCTTCCGTAGCAATCTGGCCCAGGACAAGTCCTCCATGATGTATTTAAATTTATGGGCGCCGTCGATAAATATGACATCATATTCTTCTTTGGCTTTTTCCGCCTGTTTGAACGCGTCGTAACTTTTTGTGATGCGGAATTCAACCTGTTGAGGATCAATGTCGTTGTTTCGCAAATTCGTTTTGACAAGTTCATGCTGATTCGGAAAATAACACATCGGATCGATCACCACGAAATGAGGTCTGGCATCCTCCCTGTAACACTTCATCATTCTTAACAGCGTCCCTCCTGCGGCCGTCCCTATTTCCAGGTGATTGCCCGTGAAATTATTCTGCTTCAAGAGATCAAGAAGAGCATTGAGCTCGTCCTCTAACAATTCGGACGCCAGTGTTGTCGCGCACTCTCTCATATGCCACTCCGTATCACCCACACTCCGTATTAACTGCTCAGAAGATCGAAGGGTATTATAACGATCTGTTGCTCATTCGGCAAGAACACGCCACAGAAATGCAAGTGAAGAAGACCTTTACGTGGCTGATCGAGTGATGGTATGCTTGGCAAACGACACGCTTCCCGTCGACGGCAGATGCGTTCACATATGATCCGCACTTGGAACCGAGCTTCTGAAAAACGGCGCCTGGCATGAGACTATCCGGCTTCACTTTTGTCCGAAATGCCGTCCGACTGGACTACCCGGTGGTGGAAAGTATCCGTTCGATCCTGCCTATTGTCGATGAGTTCATCGTCAATGTGGGGCCGAGCGAGGACGGGACATTGGAGCTGGTTCAGTCGATCGGGGATAAAAAGATCAAAATCATTCAAAGTCAGTGGAATCCCAACGTGATCACGGGGTATTATATTTGCTCCCAGCAAGCCAATATCGCCTTGTTCAACTGCATGGGGAAATGGGCCTTTTGTCTCCATCCGGACGAGGCGATTCACGAAGACGACCTTCCGCTGATCATGAAGTATGTGGACCGTTACATCGACGACGACCGGGTCGAGGGCCTGGTGCTCCGGGAATTAAACTTCTATGGCGACTATAAAACCATCCTCAATGCTTTTCCTCAGCGCAATCGACGGAAGTGCAAAATCGTCAAACCGCATCGCTTTGTCCTGTCCCGCGGGGACGCCGCCGGGTTTACTGTCCATCCCAAATACAAAGAGCGTGGGCGGAGAATCCGGGTGCTGGAAACAGGCGCGCGGCTGTTTCATTACGGCAGCGTGAAATCAGAAGAAGCCATGAAATTCAAGAGCCAGACCTTTTCACAGTACTTTGTACACGACCGGATTCAACCCTCCGCATGGAGGGAACTCTATCAGCGGTTTCCCAGACAATTTATGGCTTCCTATGATGACACACACCCGCGGGTTATGGCCGAACGGGTCCGGCGCCCCCCTGTTTCTCTCGACCTCTCTTCCGACGCCTGGAGGACAACCCTGACCTCAAAGGAGCGGTTGAACCTTTTTAAAACGGTGTTTACCCGGTACGTGACCGATCGTTTTTCAGGACGCGCCAGCTACAAACTGTTGCGGGAACCTCTATGACCGAACCGAGGCTTTCGAACCAGAAGGTTGACCCCGTACAGGAAGATTATCTACAGAAAAAGGCACATTATCAGGCAGACACCGTCGCCGTGCACTATGATGCGACCCGCTGGTCCAGCCCCTCCCGTCGCTGGAGTAATCAACGAAAGCTACGGACAATTGCCAAAGCTATTGACCACGCCGCCCGCCTGCATGAGCCGATCAGAACCGCACTCGATCTTCCCTGCGGCACGGGAAGAATTTTCCCGGTGCTGTTTGCCAGGAACATCCGGGTCACTGGTGCGGACCTTTCCGCCGAAATGATGCACGTGGCCAGGAACAAGTTCCATGACGCACCCGGTCAGAAGGGATTCGTCCGCTGCGATGCGGAGTCAATTCCGTTTTCCACAGACCGGTTTGATGCCGTGTTCAGCATCCGATTTCTGTTCCATCTCCAGCCGGCGGTTCGACGGCGGGCGTTATCCGAGATGGCACGCGTGAGCCGCCGGTGGGTGATCATAGATTGCCGGCACCGCTACACGATGAAATACCGACTAAGAGAACTGCAGCGTCGCCTGGGTCTCTCCTCAAAAATCTACCAGCCGCTTTCCAGAGAAGAGTTGAAGGAAGATTTCAGACAGGCCGGCCTCGAGCCGGTCATGATTTTCCCTACGTTTCCCATTTTTTCCGACAAGTGGGTGATCCTCGGTCGAAAGATTCGCTGATCCGGACGTTCCGGCTCGGTCGTTCCATGGCGTTTGCCACACGGCCGCGGGCAGCGGTGGGTATTTACCCGTGCGATGCGTTCTCTGTTCTCTCGAACAGTGCCCACAGCGTGTGGGCATACCGGTTTAGATAACGTCCCTGGGTGAGATAACGGAGGCGCCGGACCCCCCTGATCAGAAACGGCCTGGGTTTTTCCGAAACCAACAACTTGAGAAGCGTGATTGGATATTTCCCGGTCTGCCCGCGCAGGAATGCTTCCGCCTCGGCAAGGCTGAAAAACCACTTGTGCCGATCCCGCGGAGGGTCAATCGGGAGGCCATAGTGGCCAAAGGTGCCCCTCCCACGTTCAATGGGCACTCTGGCGACGGACCAGCAATTCGGCAGCGAAATGATCAAATGCCGTCTGGTCACCCGGACCAATTCGCCGAACACATGATGCATGTTGTCCAGATGCTCCAGCACGTCCGAGCATACGACACAATCAAACGCACGATCGGCAAACGGCAGCGCGGGAACTTTTTCCAGATTGATTTCAAGGTCGGGTTTCCCCTGGACATCGATCCCCGTGTATTGCAGATCCGGACGAAGCCGCTTCAGCACCGCCTGGTCGCACCCCACATCCAGCACCCTGCCATTGAGGTAGGGTTGAAACCGGTCTGCAATATACCGCGACCGTACGGAGCGGTCGGAAAATGAAATGTACTCGACCTGCATCACGTCTCCCGGGTCAGGACCGCCGCGCCCTGTCCGTCATCTGGCTACCCGTCCGTTGCCGAACCGCCTCATGATACAGGGCTTCCATTTCGTCGGTCATCCGGTCCCAGCTCAGTGCGGCGGCCGTTTCTTTGGCGTGGCACCCCATCTCGGTTCGAGATTGATCACTGAAAAGCCTTCTCATCGACTCGGCAATCAAGCGGGGATCATGTGGATCGTCCAGCAGCAGGCCATTATACCCGTGCCGCAACAGCTCCGCAACGCCCGCCTGTCGGCTCACGATCACCGGCAGGCCGCACGCCATCGCTTCCAGGACGGCCAGGGAAAAGGTGTCGCCAAGCGTCGGCAGCAGGCAGACGTCCGCGGCGGCGTAAATGGGCCAGACATCCCGCTGCAAACCGGTGAAATGCACCTGCCGGCCAATGCCCAATTGCGAGGCAAGAGCCAGGTAGTCGGCCGGGTCCCCGCGACCGACGACAAGGAGGTGGGGGGTGATCGAACGCTGATCATCCTTCCGATTGCGCAACAGCAGCGCGAGTGCTTCCAGGGCATACCGTAGCCCTTTCCGTTTGAATTCAGATCCGACAAAGACGATCACCAGATCCTCATCGGACAGATCGTATTGTTTCCGGATTTCCCGCCTGGACGACTGCACGCCCTCCGGCGAAAGGTCGGGAGGGTTTACGCCGGGATAAATGACTCGCACCGCGGCCTGATCCAGCGGGTAATGCGCCAGAATGTCCCTTCGTGTGCCCTCGGACACGGCCACCACGTGCGTCAGCGCCCGGCAACCGAATTGACAGGGTTCCCGCATCACCAGCCGCCGCGCCGCCAGCGCATAGTAGAGGGAGTTGATAAAGCGCGGACGATGAAGACGGGCAATGGGGTGCACGGTGATGCCGGCCAGCCGGTCGGGGTCCCATCGCTGGGCAAACACATGCACGTCATGTCCGCGGCGGGCTAACCGGGTGGACAATTCGACTGCATAGCGTTCGGCGCCACCGGTCTTCACAAAGTTTTTGATCAGCATCGCGATCTTCATGGGTGACACCGGAGTCGACACAACCGGGCCTGGTCAATGCACGGTGACACAGACAGAGCGGCACACCATCGTGGAGGCGGCTTGGAGGTCACGCTGACACGGCGCGGTGTCGGTCGTGCCGCGCAATCCTGTCCGTCTTTCGCTGGATGGCCCGCATCAACGACCGATCGCGGCTGTCGGTGCCATGGTAGGCGTCGAGGAAACGGAGTTTGTCCGTTCGGGTCAGTCCAAGTGCGTGCACGGAATAATTGAGGGCCGCAAGATCCTTGATCACCCAGCGGGACCAGAACCAGGGCCGGATAAGCACCCGCTGCAGATCGATAAACCGTATATCCGGCGCCAGAGCGCCGGTTGTTGACGTGCCCCGTCGGACGAAAATATGCGACAGATAATAATCACGGTGGCACATCCGTTTCCAGTGCATGCGGGTTGTCAGTTCGGCGATCGCGCGAATCAACGCCCGCTTTTCCGCAATCAGGTCGGTGGTCAACGGCGGCGAAAAACGTTTTGGACCCAGGCGTTCAAGCGATTCGTACTCCTCGAGGCCGCGCGTCACAAGGAACGATTCCTGAACGCCGGCTCTCACGCGTTCCCCCATGGCCACGGGCACGACCGTCGGCACCTGCCCGTCATGAAACGCCAGAATATTCCTCCATTCCCGTCCCCCTTCCGTCACAACCGGACGGCCAAACCCAAACCGTACCCGATCCCGCCAGGAAAGCGGCAGTCGATGGCGCTTGAGATAGAGCACGACGGGTTCGCCCTTCCATTCCAAACGCAATTGGAACACGCGTTTCCCCTTCCGATCCTTGAGCATCGTGCCTTCATCGTATCCCATCAGCGCTTCAAACGTGTGCAGATGATGCCGTTCCAGCAACGCCTGATATTTTCGATGGACAGTCATCTCGGGGCTCAACGGTACAAGTGACGCTCGCAATTCCCTGGCGGGTCGCTCGCCGGTTCGAATCCGATCACACAGGCGCTCCATCTCGACCAGGTGGCCTTCAAGAGTGTACCGTGAGGCGGTCTGGGCGGCCGCTCGTCCAAATGCTTGACGATGGACCGGATCAAGCAGCCGGCATAACCGGTCTGAGAGCATGTCCGTATCGGTCGATTCACTGATCACATATCCATTCTTGCCGTCTTGGATCAGTTCGGAGGCGCCGTTGATTTGGGTGGTCACCACAGGCAGCCCGCAGGCCATGGCTTCCAAACAGACATTGGCGAAAGGATCATATTGCGTCGGCAACACCAGAATATCGGCACCGACGTAATATTCCTCCACGTCATCCTTTGCACCGACGAATATGACCCGGCGATCAATGCCCAGTCGTCTGGCCAAAGCTTGAAAACGGCCGGGACGATCCTTGCCGACTACCATCAGCCACACACGCGGATTTTTTCGCAACACCGCCGGCATGGCTTCCATGGTGGCAACCAAACCCTTTAATTTAAAATTTTGAGCAACGAACAGCAAGACAACCGCCTCGTCTGGAAAATCGTGCTGCCGCCGTACGGCGCGTCGTCGGTGACCGGACCGATCGGGATGGAATCGATCTGGATCACACCCGTTATAGATGACCGTGATGCCGTCATTGGGCACGCCATAGTGGCGCACGGTTTCATTGCGGTAACGAATCGAATTCGCGATCACATGCCTCACCCGGCCGGACAAGAGCCGGCGCTCCAGCCAGCTGTTGACCAGGAAGACCGGACGGGCCAGCATCATGGCCCAACGCACCCCCCTCACCGGATAGCGGCGGCGCAACCACTCGACCACCAATCCCCCGCTGAGCCGATAGAGATGCTGAGGGTAGAACAACACCACCCCGGACCCCAGAACAATATCGAAGGTCTGGCCAGCCAGCACACGGTTCACCCCCCAGTGGAAGGTCAGGGCCTGCAACCAGGCCGGCTTCTTCATGGACGGCACACGACAGTAGTGCACCCCCGGCTCCTCAGGCTGGTCCCATGTCCGGGCATAGACATGCACCTCATGGCCCCTGCTCGCCAAACCCCGCACGAGCGAACTCGCGTAATGCTCAAGCCCTCCTCCCGTCCGGGAGAATTGCTTGGCGACAATGGCAATCTTCATCGGCCCGTCAAGAAACCCTGATCGCCTCATCAATCAACATGATCGGGATCTCATCCTTAATGGCAGTTCCTGATCAATCGCCATGACCCTTTCCTCCTTCCATTCATTTCGACTGTTCCACGTCACCCGTGCAACCCGATAACACTCCGACCCGGTCGGGGCGCCGCACACGCAGCGCCGCCGCATAGGCCTCCTCAACACTAATCGCGTTCATGCAGGCCAGCCCCTGCGTGCAGCGCTGACGGCCGCAAGGCGAGCAATCCACTCCGGCCTGGAGCACATGATGACCCGGCCCGTAGGGACCGATTTTGCGCGGATCGGTCGGACCGAAGAGCGCAACGACGGGGATCCCGACCGCCACGGCCAGATGCATCGGCCCCGAATCATTCGTGATCAAGAGTGCCGCCCGTGCCAGCAGCGCCGCCAATTGCGGCAGCGTGGTTCGTCCTGATAAATCATCGTACGGTTGTTGCATCAGCCGCCCGACCGCCTCCACCTGCGTGCGTTCCGCCGGACCGGCTACGAGGATCACCCGCCAGCCCTGTTCCTTCACCAACCGGTCCGCCAGCCGCGCAAAGCGCTCGGCCGGCCAGCGCTTGGTCTCCCATCGGGCCGCGGGATGGAGCACACAGACGGTATCCTTCGGCTGGAGCCCCGCCTTGTCCCACCAGTCGTCGACCCATCGTGCGGCCTCCGGCCAGGAGGGCAGCGGAAACCGCACCGGCGCCTGACTCGACGCCCCGGCCTCCCGCACCAGGTGCAGATAACGGTCTATTGCATGCCTGGGCGCCTGCAGGGACTCCTGAAGGGACGGCGGCCGCCCGTTCGCCGAGCCGGCGGGCAGCGCGACGCGCCGCGTGTAACACCAGGGGCTCCCTTCCCGGGCGTTGGCAAACCCGATCCGGATCGGCGCGCCGGTGCAGAGGCTCAGCACGCCGCTGCGAAGCAACCCCTGCAGATCCAGCACCATCTCGTACCGGCGCTGCCGGACGAGGGGAATCATCCGCCGCCACGCGCGCCAACTCATCGGAAAAGGCAGCGCCTCCCGGAGCATCGGGTGGCCCTGGAGCAGCGGCATCCACTCCGGCTTGACGATCCAGTCGACGGCCGTCCGCGGCCAGCTTCGATGGACCGCGTCGAGTGCCGGCAGCGTGTGAATAATGTCCCCAAACGAGCTGGGTTTGACGATCAGGAGCCGTTCCGGCGCGGAGGTCATGACCGGCTCCTCCCCGGCCCGGTTATAGTATGTGGGGGCCCGTGCGGAATCGGCACAGCGTCGATTGCCTGGTTTCCCCAAGGCGTGCCTTGGGGTGGCGTTGCCCCCGCACCCCCAGCCGACCCCGCCGCTGCGGGCTGCTGTTGTCCAATGATCCACTGCGCCGCCGCGGGCAGATCATTCGCAACATGATCGGGCGGCCGCTCACCGTCCGGCCACTCCTTCAATACCTGTTCGCCGTGCCCCGTCCGCACCAGGACGCTCTTTGCCCCGATCCGGTGCGCCAGCCGGGCATCCGCCAGCTTATCGCCCACCACATAGGCATGATCGAGCGCCAGCCCCAGTTGTCTCTTCGCCCGGTCGATCAACTCCGTCTCGGGTTTCCGGCACCGGCACCCGTCGTCGGGATGATGGGGACAATAGAAGACGGCATCCACCGACGCCCCCTCGGCCCGCAGCAGTGCGCTCAACCGCTCATGGATCAGCCGGAGCGTGGCTTCGGTCAACACGCCGCGGGCAATGCCGGATTGGTTGGTCACGATGATGGTCTGCGCCCCGGCCTCCTTCAAGGCGCGCAAGGCCGCACCCACTCCCGGAAACAATTCCAACTGTTCCGGATTGGACAGATAACCGACATCCCGGTTGAGCGTGCCGTCGCGATCGAGAAAGACAACCGGTCTCACGGCACGTGGGGGCCCGTGCGGAATTGACGCAGCGTGCTCTGATGTCCCCACACCCCGCACCGGACTGGACGCGGTGAGATGCCGGTGGACGGCCGCGCAGACCTCGTCCGGCTCCAGCCACACCATGCATCGATGATCGATGGGGCACTCGCGCAACTCGCAGGGCGAACAGTTCACCGGCCGCCGGACGATCGTGACCGATGACGCATCGGCGCCCGTCGGCCCGGTGCGGTCTGGATTGGTCGGTCCGAACAGCCCCACCACGGGCCGGCCGGCTGCGGCGGCGACATGCAACAAGCCCGAATCATTGCTCACGACCACGGCGGCACACGACAACACGGCCAACGCCTCCCGCAGAGAAGTCCGGCCGGTCAGATCGATCACCCGTCTGCCACCCTGCGCCGCCAGCGCTTCGCCCATCGCCCGTTCGGCCGGCCCGCCAAGAATGACCGTGGTCGCACCATACTCGCGGCTCAGACGCCGGGTCAGTTCGCCATAACGCTCCAACGGCCAGCGCTTGGCTGATCCATACCCCGCGCCGGGACACAAAGCGATCAACGGAGAGTCTCCCGGGCTCCAGCCGGCTCCGGCCAGCCGCTCCGCGGCACCATTCCGTTCCTCTGCGGTGGATTCCAATCGTTGCCAGCTCCTCGACCCCGCCACGCCGAGTCCGGCCAGGAGCGCCAGATAATAGTCCGCTTGATGGAGCGTCCGCACGCCGGCCGTGCAGGGCTGTGGTTCGGTCAACAGCCAGCCCCGGCCGTCGGTCGCAAACCCATAGCGACGGGGAATCCCGGCCCACCAGAACAGCCAGGCGCTTTCAAACGAATTGGGCAGCAGAATCCCCATGTCATAGGATTCGCCGCGGAGCCGGCCGGCCGTCTCCCGCAGCCGGCCCAGTTGCGCCCAGCCCCGGCCGGCCCGGTAGCCGACGACCCGGTCGACCGCCGGATGATGGTGGAGAATCGTCCCCGCCTCCCCCCGGGCCAGCACGGTCAGCTCGGCGCGCGGGAAACGGGCGCGAAGCGCCGCCACCGCCGGCAGGCTGTGCACGACGTCGCCCACCCAGTTGGGCACCCGCACCAGCAGGCGTCGGGGCTCATCCCGCGTGGTCATGACACATCCCGGCTGATCTGCAACTCAGGCGTCTGACGGCCTTCCGATGCCCGGCCCGGCAGACCGTCCACAGACAGGTCGTTCGATGCCGAGGGCGAGGAGGACGATACCGACGGCGGGACCGGCGGCGGCTGTGTTTTCCAGCGCCGATGCATCCAGAGCCACTGATCGGGATAGCGCCGCACCATCTGTTCGATGACGGCGGTGCAGCGCGAGGTATTGGTCACAATGTCCCGCTGCACATCATTCGTACGGCTCAACTGCACGGGCGGGAGCACGATCACTCGATGCCGTCCGTCCGCCTCCCTGGCGATGAAGGCCGGCAGGACCGGGGCGCCAGTCCGGCGCGCGATCAAGGCCAGCCCCTTGGTCGTGCAGGCCGGCCGGCCGAAAAAGTTGACGAACACGCCGTCGTAGGGCGCCATGTTCTGATCCAGCAGAATGCCGACGCAATCGCCGGCGCGCAACGCCCGCATCAGATCGCGGGGGGCTGAGTCGGCCTTCTTGCTGATGATCCTGCTGCCGTGCCGGCTCCTGATCCGGTCAATCAGCCGGTTCAGCCAGGGATTATCCAGCGGCCGCGCCACGGGGAAGAGACGATACCCCAGCAGGTTGCACACCACGGCCAGCAACTCCCAGTTCCCCAGGTGGGCGGTCACAAAGAGTACGCCGCGGCCCCCGGCCAGCGCCCGGTCGAGATGCTCCCGCCCTTCCATGGTCACCCATCCGAGGATCGTGTCGCGGTCGGCCCGCCCAAGGCGGGCAAACTCGGCCGCCGATCGCCCGAAGTTGAGGTAACACTGCCGCGCGGTCCGCGTGACCTGTGAGGCCGGCCAGTCGGGAAAGGCCATCCGCAGCTGCTCCTGCACGAGCCGCCGGTGCCGCCGGTCCAGCCCGTAGAGCAGCCATCCTCCCCACTCACCGATGTTCAGGGCAACACGATGCGGCATCCCGTTGAGGATCAGGTACAGCAGCAGCGCGCCGGCGTACGTCAACCGGGCGAGCAGTCCCCGCTTATTGCGCCGCCGCCGACGTCCCATCACACCGACCTCCCCGGCAATGTGCCGCAGAACAATTCCGTCTGATGGGCCATGTCGGCGGGGCGGTCGGTGCGGGGCGCGACGGTCAACAACATCCCATGGCCGGCCAGCCACGTACGCCATTCGGATTCCGGCTCCATCACCAGTGTCACGCGCACGGCGACAACCGGCAGTTCCCCCCCGGAGAGGAATTCCGGCCGGGCCGTCAGCTTGACCGCGTCCTTTTCGGTCGTCACCAGCATGGTCGCACCACGCCGTCTCGCCTCGCGCGTGATCGCCGCCACTTCACCGGACGTGTACCGATGGTGGTCTTCAAAGATCCATTCGACGACGGGACGCGCCCCGGCCTGCGCCACCAGGTTTCGAAACGATTCGGGATGGCCGATTCCGGAGCAGACCGCCACATCGGCGCCGGCCAGCGCGGCCAACGACAGCGGATCGCCCGACGCCAGCGCCACCAACCCGGACGGTTGCAACCGCGCGCGAAAGCACGGGCCGGCGAATCCACGCCTGTTCAACCGATCCCGCAGCCGGCGCATCTCATCAGCGGTCATCGTCCCCGGCCGGTCCATCACCACCGCCGCCGACGCATCGCGCACGGCCGACCAGGGTTCCCGCAAGGGACCGCACGGCAACAGCCACTGATCGAACGCCGGCCGGCTGCCGTCAATGACCAGCAGATTGAGATCACGATGAAGCGCCAGATGCTGGAACCCGTCATCAACGATCAAGACCTCGGGCTTCGACACGCCCGGCGTCTCCTGTGCCAGCAACAAACGGCCGGCGGCGGCGCGATCGCATCCCACGGCCACCGGAATCCGCTCCAACCGTCCGGCCAGCAGGATCGCCTCATCCCCGGCTTCCTCCGCCGTCGCCCGGATCAGGCGCCCATCCGACACCAGCCACGGATCGTGTGAACGAGTCCCCCGATACCCGCGGGTCACCACACCCACCGGACGGCCCGTCGATGCGATCAACTGGGCCAGCGCCAGGACGACCGGCGTCTTGCCGCTGCCGCCGACCGTGAGATTCCCCACGCTGATCACCGAAACCGGTAACCGCGTCATTCGCAACAGTCCCCGATGATATCCCCAACGACGAATGGCCGCCGCCAGACCGTACCCCCCCGCGACGGGCGCGAGCAACCATTTGAGGATCAGGCCCCACAATCCCGGGCTCCAGAGCCAGCGCGACACCGCCGATAACCGCGTGGTTCTCCGTTCCCCGTCGGCCCCCGCCGGCCGGTTCGATCCCTCCATCACGCGGGTGATCACCGCCATCGCCTTCTCCGTCGCCCCCTGCTGGCTGCGCACGTAGGCCCGTGCCGCCTCACCCATGCGTTGCTGTGTTCCGCCATCGGCCAGCACGCGCCACAGCGCCGCGCCCAGTTCCGACTCGCCGGTCAGTCCGATCGCACCACCCGCCGCCACCAACTCATCGGCGATCGACTTCCACTGGCCGATGTGAGGACCGAACAACACCGGCCGCCCCGCAGCCGCCGGTTCCAGCAGATTATGGCCGCCGATCGGAGCGAATGTGCCCCCCATCACCACGACCGACGCCAACTCGCATCCCGCGGCCAGTTCGCCCATCGTATCCAGCAGCACGACCTCCCGCGCGTTCGTCCAGACGCGGCCCGACGGCGGGAGCCGGCTCCGTCGCACGGGCGTCAACCCCATTCCGCGCAAGGCGCCTTCGATCGCGTCGCAGCGGTGCAAATGGCGGGGGGCGATGCACAACCGCACGCCGGGATCACGCGCCGACAGTTCAAGAAACCCGCGCGCCGCCCATTGCTCCTCGGGATCATGCGTGCTGCCGACAATGACCAGTCGTTCGGCGCCCAGCCCGATCGCGCGTTGTAACGCGCCGGCGTCAGCGGCCGACGCGGCCGCGCCGTCCGCTTTCAGGTTGCCGCAGACGATCACGCGCGCCGGATCGGCGCCCAATCGAATGAACCGTTCCTGATCGGCCTCGCGCTGGACCGTCAGCGCCGCAAGCGACCGGACCACGCGCCGGATGAACGGTCCGATCCATCGATAGCGCCGGACGGACCGTTCCGACACCCGGCCGTTGACCATCACCGCCGGCACGCCGAGCCGATGGAGCGCCAGCAGGAGGTTGGGCCACAGTTCCGTCTCGGCAAAGAGGAACAGCGTCGGCCGGATCGAGGCGATCGTCCGGCGGACCGACCACCCGAGATCGAACGGCAGGTAACAGACGGCATCCAGTTCGGGGAGTTTCGCCCGCATCGTCTCCTGTCCCAGATCGGTCACGGTTGATCCGACCAGCAGCGCGCGCGGATGCGCCCGCCGCAACGCCCTGGCCAGCGGCGCCACCGCCATCACTTCGCCGACCGAGACGGCATGAATCCAGATGCGTGGAGTGCGCGCCGCACCATCGGCGGGCAACGCGCCGGGGCTCACGCCCCACCAGCGCTGGCCAAAGGCCCGGCGATCTTTTCGCTGTCCGATCAGCCGCCACAGCAGCCAGGCTCCCCAGAGCGGACTGGCCAGAATCAGCAGGAGATTGTAGACCCGCTCAACCATGCCGCGAAGACTCTTCCGCCGGCGCCGCGCCCAGGAGCGATTCCGATTCGTCATCGCGGAATTGCCGGTCGTAGAGGCGGCGATAGACGCCGTTCTGGCGGAGCAGCGGCTCGTGCGCGCCTTCCTCCACGATCCGCCCCCCCTCCAGCACCAGAATCCGGTCCGCCTGCTGCACCGTCGACAGCCGGTGGGCGACCACCAGCGTCGTCCGCCCCTTGATCAAATCATTCAGGGCCTGCTGCACGATCGCCTCCGATTCATAATCGAGCGCCGACGTCGCCTCATCCAGAATCAAAATCGGGGGGTTGATCAAAAACGCCCGGGCGATCGCCAGCCGTTGCCGTTCCCCGCCCGAGAGGGTCAACCCCCGCTCCCCGATGACCGTGTCATACCCCCGGGACAGGGCGGTGATGAAATTATGCGCATAGGCGGCCTTGGCGGCCTCGATCACCGCCTCCAGCGGGAGGTCGGCCCGCCCGAAGGCGATATTGTTCCGGACCGTGTCCTGAAACAAAATGGTCTCCTGGCTGACGATGCCGATGAGCCGCCGGAGGGCCGTCAGCCTGACATCGCGCAGGTCATGGCCGTCCAGCAGCACGCGGCCGGAGGACGGCTCGTAGAACCGGGCGATGAGATTGACGATGGTGCTCTTCCCGCTCCCGCTGCTGCCGACGAGCGCCACCAGTTCGCCGGCGCCGATCCGCAACGAGACCTCCTGCAGGGCCGGCGGGCTGTCCGGCTCGTACCGAAAGGAGACGCGCTCAAATTCAATGCCCCGTTCCACCCGGGTCAGCTCAATGCGCCCCCGGTCCATCTGCATTTCGGTCGGCTGGTCGAGGATCGCGAAGATCCGGTCCGCCGCCGCCATGACCGGCTGCAGTTGCGACCCGACGGTGGACAATCGCTTGACGGGCCCATAGAGCAGCCCGCACGCCACGAGAAAGGAGAACAATTCGCCGGGCGACATGGCCTTGTCGATCAACACCTGGCGGCCGCCGTACCAGACGACGAGCGCAAACCCCAGGGCGCCGGCCACTTCGATCACCGGCGGGACGAATTCCATGAGCCGCACCAGCCGCATGTAGGCCGTGAAGACGCGCGCATTCTGCTGCCGGAATTCCTCCCGCGCGAACTCCTCCTTCGCGAACGCCTTGATCACCCGCAGGCCGACCAGGCTTTCCTGAAGCATGGCGGTCAGACCGGCCAGTTGTTCCTGCATGACGGTCGAGAGCCGCTTGAGCCGGTGCAGCACCCGCACCAGGAGGATGTAGGACACCGGCAGCACGATTACCGCCAGCAGCGCCAGCTTCCAGTTCAGATAGAACACATACCCCAGCAGCACCACCAGCGTCAGGCCGTGCTGCATCAAATCAATGAAGCCGACCGTCACCAGGCTCTGGATCACGTTGATGTCGTTCGTGAACCGGGACATCAGTCCGCCGATCCGCTGTGTCGCATAGTAGCCGACCGGAAGGGCCAGCAGATGGCCGTAGAGCCGCTCCCGGAGCACGCACACGATGCTGTTGCCCACATGCCGCAGCAGATACGATTCGCCGTAACTGGAAACCGACTTGACCAGCGCCACCGCCGGAATCGCCAGGCTGATCAGCACCAGCATCGTCAGATTGCCGGCGATCAGGGCGTCGTCGAGCCAGTATTTGACCAGCCAGGCGTAGCCGGCCGTCGTGGCGGCGAGCACTCCGGCGCACAGCCCGGCGGCGAGCAGTCTCGGCCAGTGGACGACCACATCGGCCAGCAGGCGTCGATAGGCGCGCATCAGTGGCCTTTCACATCCCGCGGTTCGGCCCAGTGCAGAATCACGTCGGCCGCCTGCACCGACCCGCCGGGGCGCCCCAGCCGTTCGCGCAAGTCGGCGAGCTGCTTGCGGATCAACTCAAGCCGGTGCGGATCATGAAGCCACGTCGAGAGCTGGGCGCCGATCGACTCGGATGAGGCCGCCGATTGCAGCAACTCCGGCACGATCCCCTCGCCGGCGATCAGATTCGGCAGGCCCACAAATGGCACGCGCACCAACGATCGGGCGATGAGCCACGTCACCCACGCCACCTTGTAGATGATCACCATCGGCACCTGCAGCAGACCGGCCTGCAACGTGATCGTCCCGGACGCGACCAGCACGGCATCCGACGCCACCAACGTGGCCGTCGGCTCGCCGCGCTTGACCGTGATGGGCACCGTGGCCGTCTTGAGATAAGGCGTGAATTCCTCATCTGACACCGTTGTGGACTGCCCCAGCAGCACGGTCAATCCGGGATGCTTCCGCGCCACCCGCCCGACGGCCGCCAGCATGACGGGCAGATGCCGGCGCACTTCCGCCACGCGGCTGCCGGGAAAGAGGCCGATCACGGGCTGCGACGGCGTCAGCCCCCACCGGGCTCTGACGGTCGCCCGATCGGGCGCCGATTCGAGCTCGTCCAGCATGGGATGACCGACCAGCGCACACGCGATGCCGGCCGAACGATAGACCTCCACTTCAAACGGGAGAACCACGATCATCTGGTCGATCAATCGGGCCAACGTCCGGACCCGCCCCCGGCGCCACGCCCAGACCTGGGGACTGATGTAATAGACCACGCGCAGTCCCAACCGCCTGGCCAGACGGGCCACCTGAAAATGGAACTCCGGATAATCGATGAGCACGACCACGTCGGGCCGCTCCGCGATCAACCACGACTTGACCGTCCGGTAGGCGCGCCAGATCGCGCGGCCGTGGGCCAGCACCTCCCACAGACCGACGACGCCCAGATCCGCATTGTCCACCAGGATCTCGACGCCGGCCGCCCGCATGCCGTCGCCCCCCATCCCCACGACGCGGCAGTCGGGACGCCGCCGCCTGAGCGCGGCCGCCACTTTCGCGCCGTGCAGATCGCCGGAGGCTTCGCCGGTGCTGATGAAAATCGTCGGCCCCATCGTTACGACGAGCCCCGACCGATCGTCTCCCCCGTCATTCGGCGCATCGACCGTTCAATCGCTTTGACCACCTCGAGCGCCACGCGCAGCGCCTCCCGGCCGTCCCGGCCGGTCACCACCGGCGCGGCCCGGTTCGTCACCACCCGGACAAAGCTCTCCAGTTCCGCCTTGAGCGGCTCGTCCTTCTCGATTCGAAGCGGCTCAAACACGATGGTGGGCTGCTGATCCTTCATCACCCGTCGATAGACGACCGCATCCTGCTTCTGGTAGTCGATGGAAATGTAGGCGTCGGATTGAAACACCCTGATCTTGCGCATCTTGTCCTTCGAAACCCGGCTCGCCGTCACGTTGGCGGCGCAGCCGTTGGCAAATTCGATCCGCGCGTTGGCAATGTCGACCTGCGACGAGAGCACGGGCACGCCGACGGCCCGGATCTCCTCCACGGGGGACTTGACCAGACTCAACACCATGTCGATGTCGTGGATCATCAGATCCAGCACCACGTCGACATCCGTCCCCCGCTCCATGAAGGGGCCGAGCCGGTGCGATTCGATGAAGCGCGGCGTTGTCAGAAAGGGGACGACGGCCAGCACCGCCCCGTTGAACCGTTCCAGATGGCCGATCTGTAAAATGGCCTGCCGCCGCTCCGCCGCCCTGATCAACTCGTCCGCCTGCTCAAGCGTCGTCGTCATCGGCTTCTCAAGCAGCACGTCCAGACCGAGCTCCAGGCACTGGAGCGCGACCTCGTGGTGCAGCGGAGTGGGTACGACGATGCTGACGGCCTTGACCTCCTTGGCTAAACGGGCGATATCAGGGAAGACGGCGCACCCGGTGGAACGCGCCACGGTCGTTGCGCGGTCGGCCTCGGGATCGACCACGCCGACCAACCGGACGCCGGCCATCTGACCGTACAGGCGGGCGTGGTGCTGTCCCAGGTAGCCGACGCCGATGACGCCGACCGCAAGTTCACTCACGGGTCACACCGACAATGGCGATCCCGGCCCGATCGGCCCGGCTCAACAATTCCTCGCGATCGAGCAGGAGCGATCGTCCGGCCTCCACCGCGATCACTGACGCTCCGGCCTCGGCCATCACGTCAACCGTGGCGGGCCCGATGGTGGGCAGATCAAACCGCTGATCCTGACCCGGCTTGCTGACCTTGATGATCACGGCGCCGCCATGGGCCAGACGCCCTCCCCGGCGGATCGTCTCATCGGTCCCTTCCGTCGCCTCCACCGCCAGCACTACCTTGTGTTTGACCACCACGCACTGCCCGATCCCCAACCGGCCGACCGATTTGGCCACTTCCCAGCCGTAGTTGATATCGACCTGTTCATCGGCCGTGGGTTTCTTCGCGGTCATCGGTCCGACCGTTGCCATTAACGCGCCCAGATATTGGACCGAGTCGCCGACCACCAGTCCCGACCGTTCCAGTTCCGCCGCCAGTCCGCGCAGAATCGCGTCATCGTCCTTCGTCCGCAATTTGGCCAGAAGCGCCAGCGCCCGCAAATCCGGCCGCACCTCGGTGAACAACCTCGTTTTGGTGATCCCGCCCGCCATAACCACTTCCTGGACCCCCGATTGCTGAAACCGATTGATCATCCGGCCGATCTGGCCGACGCGAATCCACTCGATCTCGTCCACCAGAGGTTCCAGCTCCGGCAGCGTCTCGCCCTGATGGCCGACCGCCACGACCCAACAGCCCTGCCGGCGGGCCTCCTGGGCGACCAGCAACGGAAACCGGCCGTTGCCGGCGATGATGCCCAGGCGCTTCGACGGGGCCGGCGGGGTGGCCGTTGATGGCACCGGCGCGTTCATGCCGGGGATGACTCCTTCCGATTCGGACTGCAGATGCCCCGCTCCGACTGTTCGATAAACTGCAGCATCGCCATCACCACCGGGTTGTCGCCCCACTTGGCGGTCGCCTCCTTGATCGCCTCCTTCCGCTTCAACTTCGACCGGAACAGCATCTGGTAGGCCTGTTTGAGCGCCTGGATCTGCTCATCGCTGAACCCCCTGCGTTTGAGCCCGATGGCGTTCAGACCAAAGAGCGTCGCGGGCCGTCCCGCCGCAATCAGATAGGGCGGGACGTCCTGTCCGAGGCCGGAGGAGCCGCCGATCATGGCATGCGCCCCGATCCGCACGAACTGATGCACGGCGACCAGCCCGCCGACGGTCGACCAATCGCCCACGGTGACATGGCCGGCCAGCGTGGCCGCATTGGCCAGGACCGCGTGATGGCCGATATGGCAGTCATGCGCCACGTGCACGTAGGCCATAAAAAAATTGTGATCCCCGATCGTGGTGACCCCTCCGCCGGGGCCCGTACCGAGGTTCAGCGTGACATACTCGCGGCAGACGTTGTGATTTCCGATGACCAGCCGCGTCGGCTCGCCGGCATATTTGAGATCCTGCGGCGGCTGCCCGATCGAGCAGAAAGGAAAGATGTGGCAGTCGTCGCCGATCGTCGTCCGGCCCTCCACCATGGCGTGACCGTCGATGCGGGTGCGGGCCCCGACGACGACATGCTCGCCGATCACCGCATAGGGTCCGATGACGGCGTCATCGGCCAGCCGCGCGCCGGGATGAACGAGTGCGGTCGAGTGGACGTCAGGCATCGGGTCCTCCGGACTCCCCGGACTCCCGGTCGGCGATCATCGCCTTGAATTCCGCCTCGCAGACCAGCGCGCCGTCCACGTAGGCCATCGCCTGTAACCGCCAGAATTGCGAGCGAATCTGCACCACCGTCAACTCCATGCGCAACTGATCGCCGGGGACGACCGGTTTGCGGAATTTGGCCTTGTCGATGCTGAGGAAAAAGACCAGTTTGTCCTGCGGTTTGTCCTCGTCGGAAAAAGCCAGCACCGCCCCCACCTGCGCCATCGCCTCGATGATCAGCACGCCGGGCATGATCGGATGGCCGGGAAAATGGCCCTGGAAAAAGGGCTCATTGATCGTCACGTTCTTGATGCCGACAATCCGGCGCCGCGACTCAAGCTCCGTGATCCGATCGACCAGGAGGAACGGATAGCGGTGCGGCAGACAGCGCGCGATGGCGTTGACGTCAAGCACGCTTGGACCGGCGGGGTGCGGTGCGGCGGCGCCCGGCGGGCTTGGCGGCCCGGCTGGGTCGGTTGATTTGTTGTTGGAGCGCATGAAGTTCCTCCTCGATACGGTGCAATCGTCTGCGAATGTCAGGGAGCTGGGGCAGCGTGGCCTGCACGGCCAGCCACTGCCGGTGCGCGATCGCCGGGGAACCGGACAGATCCTGTCCCGGCGGGACATTCCGGGCCACGCCGGACTGGGCGCCCACCCGGACGCCGTCCCCGATCGTCACATGGCCCACCACGCCGACCTGGCCCGCGAGCACCACGCCCTTGCCGAGCGTCGTGCTGCCGGAGATGCCGGCCTGCGCGACGATGATCGACCGCTCGCCGATCGTCACGTTGTGGGCGATTTGCACGAGATTGTCCACCTTGGTCCCCCGACCGATCACGGTCTGACCCAGCGTCGCCCGATCCACCGACACGTTGGAGCCCAATTCCACATCATCCTCGATGACCACCGTGCCGACCTGCGGAATCTTCTGGTGCTCGCCCCCGTGAAAGGCGTACCCAAACCCGTCGCTCCCCACGACGGTCCCGCTGTGAATGATCACCCGGCGGCCGAGGCGGACGCGCTCGCGCACGGTCACATTCGGATGGAGCCACGACTCGTCGCCGATCACCGCCTCCTCCCCGATAAAACAGCCGGCTTGGAGCGTGACCCGGTCGCCGATCACGGCCCGGTCGCCGATCACGACAAACGGATGAATGGAAACGTCGCGGCCCATCGTGACCGACTGGCCGATCGACGCCAGCGGACTGACCCCCGTCGGCTGAAACGGACGGTCATGAAAATGGCGGATGACCCGGCACATGCCGTAATACGGATCGTCCATGATCACCCGGGCCAGGCCGGCCGGAGCCGGCGCCCCCTCGTGGCGGGGAGCGAGAATGACCGCGGACGCCCTCGTCGCGGAGAGTTCGTCGACGTATCGGGGGTTGGACAGGAACGTGATCTGTCCATCCCCGGCCTCACGAATGGGGGCAATGCCGGTGATCATCAGCGAGGGATCGCCGACCACCCGCCCCCCGATCAGTTCCGCCAGTTGTCGCAAGGGAGTCGGCGGCGTATTCATCGATGGCCTTCACCGATCCTGCGGCGAGTCCTCCAATGGGTGCAGGGCGCGGTCACGGGGTTTTGCCTGATGGGCCGTCGGTGGGTTTGGGGGCCGTTTTCGGAGCGGTTTTGGGCGCCGCCCCCTCGGCCGCGGCCATCTTGTCCAGTTCCGCCACGACCTGATCGGTCAGCTCCATCTTCGAGCTGGCGAACAACACCGTGCCGCCCTCGCTTTCCTTGTCGAGGACCACCGCGTACCCGCCCCGTTCGGCCACACGCTGCACGGCCTGCACCATTTTCTTGTTGAACTCCTTCAACACCTCCGTCCGTTTCTCCTGCACCTCTTTGGTCAGCTCCCCCGCCCGCTTTTGGTAGGTCAGATACTTCTTTTGGAGGCTCTCCTGCTTGTCCCGCTGGGCGTCGGGGCTGAGGACGGCCTGTTGCTTTTTCAACTCCTCCTCCAGCTGCCGGATCTCTTCCTCATCCACATCGATGATCTGCTGGCGGCTTTTCACATACTGCTCCAGCAGCTCCTTCGATGCCTGTCCGGGTTTGGAGCGGTCCAGCACCGCCTGCGCGTCGACGTAGCCGATCTTCATCTCCTCCGCCATCGCCGGACTGATCCACGCCACGCCCATGAGAACCGCTCCCAACACCATCTGCCATCGTTTCATTGCCCGCTTACCCTCCGTGTGACAGGATTAAAATTGCGTGCCGATCGTGAATTCAATCGGCCGCCAGTGATCCTCCGGCTTGCGCCCAAGTATGTAGCCCCATTCGACCCTGATCGGGCCGATCGGCAGATAGAGCCGGATCCCGGCGCCGACGCTCGTGCGCAGCGCGGAGAACTGGATCGACTCACCGAAATCAAACCCTTTCCCGGCGTCGAAAAACAGCACCCCCCGCACCTTTGCCGCGGGCACAAGGGGAAAAACGTACTCCAGGTTGACGATCAGTTCTTTATTGCCGCCGATGACGTCGTTGCCCGACTTCGGGCCGGCATCGCCGTAATCAAACCCCCTCACCGTGTCAATGCCGCCCACAAAAAACCGCTCACCCACCGGGAGCGTGCCGTCGACCGTCAACGGATGGGCAAAACCGAAGCGTCCGCGCACCGAAAAGACCGTCTCCCACCACAGCGGGAAATAGACGGAGGAATCGGCGACGACCTTGTAAAAATCATTGTCCCCGCCCAGGAACGTGCCCGCATAGTCGAAAGAGAGCGCGTGACGGCTTCCGCGCGAGGGCGCCAGATAGACATCCCGGCTGTCCCACGCCAACGCCGTCCGCAACTCGCTCGTCGCGCTCAGGCCGCGCTGCTGCAGCACAAGTGTGGGCGTCTGACCGGGCTTGAGGTGGGAAAGATCCAGTTGCTGCAACTGATACCCCACGTTCCCGCTCAGATATTCCGTGAAATTTTTCCCAAACGTCAGGCTGCCGCCCACCCGCTGCTCCGTATACGTGTCAAATTCGCGCTTCTGGTTAAAAATGCTCGTCGCAACCGAGAGCCGGTAATCCAAAAAATAGGGATCCCGGAATGTCAGGGAGTAGCTGGAACTGACGCCCCCGAGCTGGCCCTGCAGTCTGAGCATCTGGCCGCGGCCGAACAAATTGCCCTGTGTAATATCGACCGTCCCGATGATCTTGTCCACGGAGCTGTAGCCTCCGCCCACGCTGAAGGTCCCCGTCGGCTTCTCCTTGATCCTGACCTCCAGATCAACCAGGTCGTCCTGGATCGTGTCCGGGGCGATCTCGACCGATTCAAAGAAATTCAGATTGTTCAACCGTTCAAAGCTCCGCTTGAGCGCCCTGGTATCCAGCAGGCCCTGTTCGTCGACCCGCAGTTCCCGCCGAATCACCTTGTCACGGGTTTTCGCATTGCCCGTGATGTTGATCCGGCGGATGTGGACCTGCCGGCCCTCCTGAATCTGAAACTCGACCGCCACCTGCTTGGACGCCGGATCGGGCGAGAGCTGCGGCGTCACCTGCGCAAAGGCATAGCCGCGTTCGCCGTAGGCCTCGGTCACGGCCAGGATATCGCGTCGGATCTGACTCCGGTTGAACAGGGTGCCCGTCGTCGTTGATATGGCCGAGCGCACGGCGGCCTCGCTCAAGATTTGGGCGCCGCTGATTGCCACCGACGCGATCGTGTACCGGTCGCCTTCCTCAACGGGAAACATGAGATCGAACCACCGCCGGTCCTTGCTGAGGGTGGCCTGCGGCGCGCCGACCTGCACTTGCATATAGCCCCGATCCAGATAGTGTTCCTTCAGCCGGTCAATGTCGGCCGCCGCCGTCTCCGTTTGATACAGCCCGGAGTCGGTCAGCCAGGAGGACAGCCAGAAATATTCCTTCGTCTCGATGACGTTCCGCAACTGACGCGCGCTGAAGGCCCGGTTGCCTTGAAATGTGATCGAACGGATTTTGGCCCGACTCCCCTCCGAGATGACAAAGGTCAGCGCCACGTCGCCCGGTTTCGTCTCCTGCAGGACCGTCCGCACCTGGGCGTGATAATATCCCTGATTGTGATAATAGGCCGTCAGCTTGTTGGTGGCCTTGGTCAGCGCCTGCAGGTCCAAAAATGTGCCCGATTGGATGGTCACCTGTTCCTTGAGTTTGTCCACCGCGAGTTGATCGTAGCCCTCGTACCGGATATCGCGAAGCGTCGGTCGTTCCGTGACCGTGATGAGGAGCTTCAACCCGCCTTCATACCCCTCGGTGGCCACCTGCACGTCGTCAAAATAGCCCAGGCGGTAGATCGCCTCGATGATCCGGCGGACGCCGTCCACGCTGAAGGGCGCTCCTTCCTGTACAGGCAGTTGGCCGCGAACGGTGGTCTCAGCAATTTTGTGCAATCCTGCAATGTCGATCCGCTTCACGATCACCCCGGGTGGGGGTGAATGCACACCGCGGTCCTCCGCAGCCGTCGCCCATCCGCCGCCCCAGCCCGCCGCGAGTCCGATCAACAGCCCCGCAGTGATGATGCTGATTCGGCCGCGGCGGCCGACCCCGCCATTCACCGGCCCCCCCATCGGCCACGAATTTCATCCCATCGGCATCGCCCCATCCGGGAGCGGGCAAACAACCGGCAAAGGGTCACTAAGTTGTTGAAGTCTAGCATCTTTCCGCCTCGGTGTAAATGGCAAAAGACCGCGCCGGACTGAAGAACCCCGCCTTCACGGACGGGGATTCTTCGACCCGAGTGGAAAGGAGCATGTTGGTACTCACTCGCTCGCCCCGCCTTCATGCCTCGAACCAACGTGAGAGGTCACGTTCGATTCTCGGCACAAGCAGGCGGGGACTGCGCTCGTTATCGGGTTCACGCGCGGTCCAATTGACGGTGATCGGCAAAACTGTAAAAGGCGGCGCGGCCGATGATGACGTGGTCGAGGACGGGGATCCCCAACAACTCACCGCACGCCACCAGGCGCTGGGTCAATTGCCGGTCTTCGGCGCTCGGCGAGGGATCGCCGCTGGGATGATTGTGCACAAAGATCACCGCGGCGGCCGATTGCCGCACCGCCGGGGCAAAGGCTTCGCGGGGGTGGACGACGCTCGTCGTCAGGCTGCCGCTCGAAATCGTCACGTCACGCAACACGCGGTGCTTGTTGTCGAGCAGCACGGACCAGAACTGTTCCTGTTTCATCTCCCGCACCAACGGGGCGAAATACTCGTGC
>JACQCE010000009.1 GCA_016201765.1 Nitrospirota bacterium | reverse complement strand
TCGGAAGAGTCCGGGGAGGGGGCGGGGAAAGGCAAGGCTCGTCTTGCTTCCGTCGTGCGAGGCTCGCCACGAACAGCGGGGACTTCGGCCTCGTGCGTCCCGCGTCGCCATTGGGGCGCCACCGCCTGAGTCGGCGGAGGCAATGGGACGGACGGCGCGTTCTCTGCGCTGGCCGGTGATTGGCGAGGGCTTCGGTCAAATTGCCCTGTCGGACTTCCCCGTTCCGGCGCAACGCTGTCGCGCCGCTCTCCGGTGGACCGCACGGCTCGTTCCTGGCGTTCGCGCAGAGCTTGTTCCGGGGCCTCGTGAAGACCGCGTCCGGGATCCTCGCGATGGAACGGCGCCAGGTCGGTCTCTCGACTGTTCGGTCGTTCGGCCGTGGCGAACCGGTTGAGGGTCTCATCGCGGCGATCCGTCCGTTGAAACACGGTCTTCTTCCGCTCCACGTGAACCGGTTTGATGCCGGCCACTTGGTCATTCCGTGCACGGTCGCCGTCAGCGCGGTGAGGCGGCTGCAATTTCCGCGATCCGGGCGATTCAATATTGTTGCGATGGTGAACCGGCGGAACGGGCCCGACGGGACGATGATGCTCCCAGCCGGCCCGGCCCACATCAACCGTCCAGCACCAATAGCGCCACGCGATCGAAACGGGGATGACAAAAGGACCATACGGCGCCCACGCCCAGCCCGCTCCGTAGGGCGTCCAGATCACCCATGCCGGCGCCCACGTGTAGCCGGGGATCCAGACCCACCCGTAGAAACCATCCCACACCCATTGACCGTAGTGGCTCGGCAGCCAGCCCCACGGTTCGGCCGAGACCCAACTCCATCCGAAGGACGACACCCACACCCATTGCCCGTAAAAATACGGCTGCCAGTCGAGGGCGACCTGCGGCCGCCAGACGCGTCCGTAGGTGTTGACCTGCACCCACTCCCCGTAACCGTCAAGCCGGGCCAGGCCGGATTCGGCGGCATCCAGTCGTGATTCCCGCCTGGCCAGTCGAAGCTCCATCTCCTCATTCCAGTCATCGAAATCATCGCGGTGTGCGAGCCGGATGTTCTCCGGCAGCCAGATCATGGCCGTCGGCGTCACTTCGGTCATCTCGCCGGCCCCAATCCAGGTGCTGTCCGCGTCAGTGACAATCCGAACCTCCCCTTTATGGACGGCCACGGCGACGGCATTGTCTTCCAGCATTTCCACGCGCGCCATGGTGGGCCCCTCGCTGCGCAACAGCGCGCGCCCCACTTCCAGATCAAATTCCATCCCGTTGCGGCCAAGGGCCGGGTGTTTCAGGTAGACCGCGCCATTTAAGAGTGAGAGTGTTGGACGGCTGGCAGCCGATTGAACCAGTTCTATCTGGGTCTGGTGATCAAGACGCACGATGCGCCCTTCCGGACCCCGGACGACCGCGCGGCCGGTCGGCGCGGCCCACAACCGGTCGCCCCGCGTCAACACGTCGGATGGCGCGGCCATCCGCCAGTCCACCCCGTCGGCGGGCAGGACAAAGAGATCGCCTTCAGCGTCCGTGATCTCCCATGTCGGCTCCCCTCCAAACGCCGGGAGTGCGGCGACTCCCCCCATACCCAGAAGCATCACAACCACAAGGGCATACGGCCCTGTCCTCTGTCCGATGATCCGTCTCATGGCCGCCTCCTTCCTGACGCCGGTTCTGATCCCGATTCTGATCTTTAGACGTTCGGAAGGGGAAAATGTTCACGCCACAACGGTAAAGAAGAAAAAAGGGGGACCGGTAGTGGGTCAGTTTGATGGATTCCACCGTGGCAAAAATGGGGACACGTCCCAATTTCGTTGCGCGCCGTGCGTCGCACGAGGAAATTGGGACGTGTCCCTATTTTTGAGCCGGTCGCGGTGAAACTGACCCACTACCGGGGGGCCAAACGGCTTGCTAGGGAGTGGCCGCGGTAATGGCCAAGATCAGAACACCGGACTGATGGGCGGGACCGCCGACCAGGATCGTCCCGCCGTTGGCCAGCTTCAGCTCCGTATTCAACAGAATCCGGCCGCCATCTTGAATCGATGCGAGCAAGACCACCGAGCCGCCGCTGATGCCCTGGGGGGCGAGCAGGAGCGTCCGCCCGCCCGGCAGAGGCACCGTGCCCTGCTGGCCGATGGGGCGAACCAGTTCGTGCGAGCCAATCCGCTGATAGCTGGAATACCGAAACGACGCCCGCAACTGCCGCTCCACGCCGGCGAGGCTGGGATCGACCCGTTGCCCTTCGTTGGAGGCGTAGATCACCTCGACACCCAGACGAATGGGCTCGGCGCCGGCGGCAAGCGTCGGCGCGCTCAGCGACAGCAATGCCAGCAGCCAGATCGCGACGCGCGGATGGTTTCGGACTCGGCTCATGTGGGCGGAACGGGCGGCGCGCCCTGCTCAAACAGCCAGATCACTGTCATCTCATGGGGGTGTGCCGGCATCATCACAATGACCGGATAGTCGGAGGCTTCGACAAACGCCACCGACGCCTCGTGTGATTGGGGCAGGGGCAGCCGGCCGTACGGATTGACCAGCAACAACAGGAGCGCCGCGGTCAGCCCCACCGCCGCCAGCCATCCCGGCCGGAACGACCAGCCCCCCAATTTTACCCATCGCCATGCGCCCCACCAGGGCAGCGGCCCGGCCGAGGCCGGCAACCGGCTGGCCACCCCCCGCCAGACTTCGGAAAATGCGGGGGAAAACTCCGGTGCCGATTCCCTGCTCCGCAGCCAGGCCGAGACGGATCGGGTCGCGCCAAGATACGATCGACACTCCGCGCAATCAACCAGATGGGCCGCCACCGCGGCCCGGTGACGCTCCGGAAGCTGCCCGTCATGCGCCTGCATGACCAGCCACTCCATCGATCGGCTATGTCCCTTCACACCCATTACGCCCTATCCATTCTGTCCTCTACTTTCCATTCTCCATTTTCCATTCTCGGCCCTTTTCATTTCCCCGCCATCCTAGCACAGGTCATCGACCGAGACTACTGTTTCCCCTCAGCCCCCCCGGGCCCATAGGACGCCAGCAGCACTTGCAGCCGTTTGCGGGCATAATACAGTCGTGACATGACGGTGCCCACGGAACACCCCATCGCCTCCGCAATCTCCTCGTACGACAACCCTTCCACTTCGCGCAACACCATCACGGCGCGATGGGGCGCCGATAATTGCGCAAACGCCCCGTCCAGCGCCCGCCGCACTTCGGACCGGTGCACGGCGTCATCCGGCGGTTCGGCGGCCGGGTCCGGCCAGTCCATCGGCGGCGCGTCGTCTTCCAGCAACGGCGGCAACTCAACCGTCTGAGGGGAACGCCCCACCCGGCGAAAATGGTCGAGGCACAGGTTGGTCACGATGCGATAGACCCAGGTTGAAAATTTGGCCGAAGACCGAAAACCCGAGATCGACCGGTGGACATGCAGAAACGCCTCCTGGGTCAGATCCAGGGCGTCGTCACGGTTCCGGACCATCCCCATCGCCACCCCGAACACCTTCTGGTAATGCCGTTCCACCAACGTGCGAAACGCGGAGGTTTCGCCGTTCCGGACCTGCTCAACCAATTCCTCATCGGTCGGTTCCACCAGCCAATCGTCACCCGTGAGAAATAGACGCCATTTTTTGATGATTATTCATCGGGAAATGGGCTGGGGACGGCTGATTCGAGGAGCAGGCTCCCCCGACGTCACCACCCCATCGCCCTCCGACTCCATCCAGGGGGTGTTGAGCCGGTCGGACAGCGGTTGCCGGTCCAGCAGCAGCCGGATGTACCGGCGCAACACCAGCT
The DNA here is from genome assembly GCA_016201765.1 of Nitrospirota bacterium. Lineage (GTDB taxonomy): Bacteria > Nitrospirota > Nitrospiria > JACQCE01 > JACQCE01 > JACQCE01. The sequence goes on along the minus strand of JACQCE010000009.1, from coordinate 5,026 downwards.
CACTTTCCCGGTAGAGGGCCTCGGCAGGCTGCAATTGCCGGCCTTGCTCCAAATCCAACCCCGCGGCCTGACGCAAAAAGACCACGACGCTTGACGAGACGGGAAACGGCGGTTCCGCAGCGGCCGCATCGCGCCGATCAGCGGCCGCACACCGCCGGCAGAGCAGTCCTCCGGCCAGGGGGGAAAAGAGCGGGGCGCTCGCAAGTTCCGGGCGCCACTCGCGCTGGCATCGGACGCAGCGATCTAAACGGGGCTCATACCCGGCATCGCGGAGCAGTTGAACTTCAAAGAGCCGGAGCGTGAGCCAGACCGCCTCCCCGCACGCGAGCGCCGCCAACGAATCAGCCAGCAGGCTGAAGGCGACGGGGTGGGGAGCGGCCTCCGGCAAAAAAGCCCGGCAGAGCATCACCAGCCGTCCGGCCGCCTCGATCCTGACCAGATCGGTCCGAATGGCCGGAAAACTGTGGAGGATCGAGGCCTGGCGCAGATCGATGTGATGATGCGGCCGCCGCTCGGCCATGACCAGCTCACACTGGGTGAAGGGCTCCAGCGCGGCGCCGAACCGGCGGTTGGGTTTGCGCACGTTGTAGGCCATGCCCGTCAATCGTCCGCGGGCCGGCGTCAGAAAAGTGACCAACCGGTTCGCCTCGCCCAGACGAATCGAGCCGAGCATGATCGCTTCCGTGCGCGTCAGTGTCATTTAATTCGGGGGGAGATGCTCAGCTCCCCCCGATCCCCCCATCGCCATACGCTCAATACCCCACCTCTGTCAGAAACTGCTCGTCCTGACGCCAGGCCTCTTTCACACTCACCCACAGGGCGAGAAAGACGGAGCGGCCCACAAGGGGCTCGAGCTCCTGCCGGGCCTCGGTGCCGATCGTTTTGAGCATCTGGCCCCCCTTGCCGATCAGAATGGCCTTCTGCGACTCACGCTCGACGATCACGCGGGCGCGGATGCGGGTCGCCGCCCTCGGCCGGTCGGCCGGCGGCTCCGTATACTCCTCGATCACGACCGCCACGGCGTGCGGGACCTCCTGGCGCGTATGGTGCAACACCTTCTCGCGGATCAACTCGGCGGCGCGAAACAGCACCGGCTGGTCGCTCGATTGGGTCGTCGGATAATAGGGCACGGTGTCCGGCAGCCGCTGGACGAGCGCGGCGAGCAACGGCTCGATGCCGTCGCCGGTCTTGGCGGAGACGGGCAGAAACAGCTCAAACGGATGCACACGCCGGTAGGCGTCGATCACGGGCAGCAACCGCCCTTTGTTGATCAGGTCGATTTTGTTGAGCAGCAGAAAAACGGGGCAGCGGACCGAGGACAAGAGCTCAAGAATCGCCCCTTCATCATCACGCCGGCCCGAACCCGGCAGAGGCGGCTTGTGCGTGGCATCGATGACGAACAATACGATATCCGCCTCCTGCAACGCCGCCTTGGCCGTCTGAACCATCCGCTGATTCAACCGATGGCCCAACGGCCGGTGCAGACCCGGCGTATCCAGAAAAATAATCTGCGCGGCGGGCGCGTCCGCCGCAGCGGGAAAATGGCGGATGCCGATGATTTTACTGCGCGTCGTCTGCGGCGTGGCCGAGACGATCGACACTTTTTCCTTCAAGATCTGATTCAACAGCGACGACTTGCCGACGTTGGGGCAACCGATCAACGCCACGTAGCCCGATTTGAACGGGCCCGCGCCCGTTTCCGGCGGGGAGGCGGTGGCGTCGATGTGAACGGGTTGAACAGGCTGACCACGCTGAATAGTCCGAACGGGCCAGGCGGGAGCGAGGCCCTTGCCCTGTGGCAGCCGTCCACCCGCCTGGAACTTGGCCCGCGACTGGGCCGGAGACGGTGCCCGAGACTGGGATGGACGCGGGCCTTTCAGCGGCCGTTTTCCGGGACGCGGCTTAGTCATTCTCTCTTGAGGGCGCGGACGAGGCCATCGGGGGCTTGGCCGGCGAAGAGGCCGGCTCGCGGGGCACCAGGCGATAGACCTGCTCGCCCGGCCGCACCATGCCGAGCTGATCCCTCGCCAGCGCTTCGATATAGACCGGGTCGCTCCGCAATGCGTTTACCTGACCAGACAACGCCTCGTTCTTTTCGCGCAGGTCGGCGATCTCCTGTTGCAGTTCGCGCCGGGTCCGATGCAGGTCGAGCAGGGTGAAGATGCCCATGTCGCTGAGCAACAATGACAGGAGCAGCTTGAGCAGCACAAACGCGGCGGCCGCCAGCCCCAGCAGGGCCAGCCATCGCCGCCGCCGGAACGATTCAACCGCCGTGAGATTCGGATTCGCCACGCCGCTACCGTTTCCGCGCGAAGGTGTCGCCCGCGTACCGGGCGCGGTCGCCCAATCGCTCTTCGATCCGCAACAATTGGTTGTACTTGGCCGTCCGCTCGGACCGGCAGACCGAGCCCGTCTTGATCTGGCCGGCGCCCGTCGCCACGGCCAGGTCGGCGATCGTCGTATCCTCCGTCTCGCCCGACCGGTGCGAAATGATCGCTCCGTAGCCGGCCTGCTGCGCGATGCGGATCGTCTCCAGCGTCTCCGTGAGCGTGCCGACCTGGTTGAGCTTGATCAAAATCGCGTTGGCGACCCCCTCCTTGATGCCCCGCCGCAACGGAGCGGCCTGGGTGACGAACAGATCATCGCCCACCAACTGCACCCGGCCGCCCAGCCGCTTGCTCAACTGCTGCCAGCCGGCCCAATCGTCCTCACCGAGCCCGTCTTCAATCGACACGATCGGATAGCGGCCGATCAGCCCTTCGTACCAGTCGATGACGGCCTCCGCCGGCTGCCGTTCCTTCTTTTCGGCCCGCAACGTGTAGCGCCCCTCTTCGACCCAGCCGCTGGCCGCCGCATCCAACGCGATCGCCACCTGGCGCCCCGGCACATAGCCGGCCGCCGTAATCGCCTCGACCAGCAGTTCAAGCGCCGCCTCGTTCGAGCCGAGTTGCGGCGCAAACCCGCCCTCGTCGCCGATCGCCGTCGACAGATGGCGGCGGTGCAGGAGCGCTTTGAGCGCATGGAACACTTCCGTGCCCATGCGCAGCGCTTCCTGGAACGACGTCGCCCCGGCCGGCACGATCATGAACTCCTGAACATCGAGGCCGTTATCCGCGTGGGCGCCGCCGTTCAGGATGTTCATCAACGGCACGGGCAGGAGCGTCGCCTGTTTGCCGCCCAACGCCACAAAGAGCGGTTCGCCCCGTTCCTGTGCCGCCGCCCTGGCCACCGCCAGCGAGACGCCGAGAATGGCGTTGGCCCCCAGCCGCTTCTTTTCCGGCGTGCCGTCGAGCGTGATCAGAAGCCGGTCGATCTCCTCCTGATGTTCCGCCCGGCGGCCGATGAGCGTGCCGGCGATCTCGCCGGTCACGTGGCCGACGGCCGTCCGCACGCCCTTGCCGCCGTACCGGCGGTCGTCGCGGTCGCGCAGTTCCAGCGCTTCGCGGCGGCCGGTCGACGCCCCGGACGGCACGGCCGCCCGTCCCATGACGCCGCCCTTGAGCCACACCTCCACCTCAACGGTCGGATACCCCCTGGAGTCGAGAATCTCGCGAGCCGTGATTTTTTCAATGACGCTCATGCCGTGTCTCCGAACCTGTGTGGTGCGGCCCGACGGCGGTTATTTGCCGCCGGCCAGCCGTTGTTTCAACAACCGGGTGATCTCGGCCGGATTGGCCCGCCCGCCGGAGGCCTTCATCGCCTGGCCGACCAGAAAACCGAACAGCTTCTCCTTCCCCTGCCGATAGCCGTCGACCTCCGCCGCGTGGCGCCGGCAGACGTCATCGATGAGCCGCTCCAGTTCCCCTGCGTCGCTGACCTGCGCCAGCCCTTTTTCATCGATCACGCGCCGGGCGTCATGGCCGGTCTGATACATGTTTTCAAACACGCTCTTGGCCAGCGTCGTGCTCACCACGCCCTGGTCGATCAGCGCGAGCAAGCCGGCCAATTGTGCCGCGGAGACCGGGCTCTGTTCAATCCCGCGCCCCTCCTTGTTCAGGTGGCTGAACAGTTCAACCGTCACCCAGTTGCTCGCCGCCTTCGGCTTGGCGCCCTGCGCGAGCACCGCTTCGAAGAAGGCCGCGGTCGCCGGCGCGGCCGTCAGCACGCCGGCGTCATAATCGCTCAATCCATAGGCGTCCCGGTAGCGCTGCCGCCGGGCCGCCGGCAGTTCGGGCAGGGCCCGCCGGCGCTCGTCAATGAAGGCGGCGGACAATTCGAGCGGCACCAGATCGGGCTCCGGAAAATAGCGGTAATCATGCGCCTCTTCCTTGGAGCGCATGGTCGCCGTCATCCCCCGATCGGCGTCCCACAACCGCGTCTCCTGCGCCACCTTCTCGCCCCGGTCCAGCACCTTCGACTGCCGGACGATTTCGTATTCCATCGCGTGCTGGACGAACCGGAACGAGTTGATGTTTTTCATTTCGACCCGGGAGCCCAGCGCCGTGGTGCCGGCCGGCCGCAACGACAGGTTCGGCTCGCACCGGAAACTCCCCTCCTCCATGTTCCCGTCCGTAATGCCCAGATGGACCAGCAGCTCGCGCAGCGTTTTCAGATAGGCGACCGCCTCATCGATCGAATGCAGGTCCGGCTCGCTGACGATTTCCAGCAGCGGGACACCGGCGCGGTTCAGATCGACGTGGCTCGCCTCGGCGATGCCCTCGTGCAGATTTTTTCCGGCGTCCTCCTCCAGATGGATCCGCCGGATCCGCACCCGCTTGGTCGTGCCATTGACGGCGATGTCGAGCAGTCCGTGCTGGCAGATCGGCAGCTCGTACTGCGAAATCTGATAGCCCTTGGGCAGGTCGGGATAAAAATAATTTTTGCGCGCGAACCGGCTGAACGGAGTGATCGAGCAGCCGGTCGCCAGACCGGCCGTCACCCCCATCTCGACCGCGCGGCGGTTCAGCACCGGCAGCACGCCCGGCAACCCCGCGCAGACGGGACAGACCTGGCTGTTCGGCGGCGCGCCGAACGCGGTGCTGCAGCCGCAGAAGAGCTTCGACTTCGTCGACAACTGGCAATGCAC
>JACQCE010000008.1 GCA_016201765.1 Nitrospirota bacterium | reverse complement strand
CGGCACGCAACGAAATTGGGACGTGTCCCTATTTTTGCCACGGTGGAATCCATCAAACTGACCCACTACCCAAAGTTGACAGCCTCCGGCAACCCGCTACACTTATCACAAGACGACCGCATCTTTGCGCATGGAAACCCAACATTTACACACCGCCGGCGCTGACAGGGGAGACGGCCGGCAACGGAAGACCCTCCGCAGACTCCCCTGGCTGCCTCTGCTGATCGGTGCCATCGGGTTGGCCGCCACCGTCTTTCTGTGGCAGCGGCTGATCCTGCAGGAGCGCCAAAACATCCGGCGAGTGATGCAAACCCAACTTGTCCATCTCCAATCCGAACTGGTCACACAAGTCGCCTTGAGGGTGCTGGACACCATCCACATGGCCGACCGATGGAAGGCGCAGGGGCCGTCCTCGCGGGACGCCTGGGAATTCGAGGCCAATTACACGCTCTTCCACTATCCCGCCTATCGCTCAATCGCCCGGCTCGATCCCTCGATGCAGATCCAATGGGCCGTCTCGGCCGACTCGGCCACATCGCCGACTCATTTCAACCTGACTCCCGACGAAGCACGGCGCATCGCCCTCAAGGCGGACAGCGAGGAACGCGACCTGATCGTGTCCAAAATCTTCCAGATGGACGAAAACACCAAGGGCGTCCTGTTAATCGCTCCGCTCACCCGGCTCGGTTCGCGCAAGGGTCTTGCCGGCTACATGGTCTCGGCCGTGGATCTTCGGCAATTTTTCGACGCCATACTCCAGAACCAGCAACATGCCAGCTATTCCATGGCCGTCTATGACGGCGACACGGAAATGTACGGCCACTATGACAATCAGATCAATCAGAAGCGATGGGGCATGGAAACGACGGTCGACATCTATGACACCTCGTGGCGCGTGGCGCTCTGGCCGACCAACGACCTGCTGGCGGAAATCGGCTCACGGCTTCCGATCGCCGTGCTCACGATGGGCGGCCTGATGGCCCTGCTGCTGGCGATGGCCGTCCACCTGGCCCAAACGTCGCTGCGGCGCGCAGGGGAAATCCAAACCGCCAACGCCGCCCTCCGGCAGGCGCATCACACGCTCGAACAACGCGTCGAGGAGCGCACCGCCTCCCTTGCCGAATCGAACACGCGGCTCACGCAGGAGGTGGCCGAGCGCAAGGCGGCGGAGGAGCGGTTTCGCGGCCTGCTGGAGTCCGCTCCGGATGCCATTGTCATCGCCGATCAATCCGGAGCGATCATCCTGGTCAATTCACAAACCGAACGGCTGTTCGGCTATGACCGCAGTGAATTACTCGGCCGTCCGATCGAGCTCCTCATGCCCGAGCGCTTTCGCCGCGCCCATCCCCAGCACCGCACCGCCTACCTGGCCAAACCCGCGCTGAGACCCATGGGACGGGCGATGAATCTCTTCGGGCTCCGCAAAGACGGCTCCGAGTTTCCCACCGAAATCAGCCTGAGCCCCTTGAAAACCGATGAGGGGATACTGGTATTGAGCATCATTCGGGACACCACGGAACGCCAGCTGATCATGGAACAACTCCACCAACAAGCGAAGGAGCTGGAACGGTCGAACAGCGAGCTGGGGAACTTCGCCTATGTGGCCTCCCACGATCTGCAGGAGCCGCTGCGGATGGTGGCCAGTTACACTCAGTTGCTGGCCAAGCGCTATCGGGACAAACTGGACAAGGACGCCCACGAATTCATCGACTTCGCCGTCGATGGGGTCGTCCGCATGCAAAACCTGATCAACGATCTGCTGAGCTACTCCAGAGTCGGCACGCGCACCAAGCCGTTTGTGCCCGCGGATTGCAACGTCGTGTTTGACCGCGCCGTCACGTTTTTACAAGGCGCACTGTCGGATCAGCATGCGACGGTGACCCACGATCCCCTCCCCACGGTGATGGCCGACACCTCCCAATTGGGACAGCTCTTTCAAAACCTGGTCAGCAACGCGGTCAAATTCCACGGTGAACGGCCGCCCCATGTCCATTGCGCGGCCCGGCGCAACGGCACGCAGTGGATCTTCTCGGTCCAGGACAATGGGATCGGAATCGATCCCGAGCACTTCGAGCGCATCTTCGTCATGTTTCAACGGCTGCACACCCGGACGGAATATCCCGGCACGGGCATCGGCCTGGCCATCTGCAAAAAGATCGTCGAACGCCACGGCGGCCGCATCTGGGTGGAATCCCGATCAGGACAGGGCACGACATTTTATTTCACCATTCCGATCAACAGAGAGGAGCACCATGACCACGAGCAGTCACATACAGACCACGCCCGTCGAAATTCTGCTGGTTGAAGACAATCCCGGCGACGCCCGGCTGGCGGTCGAAGGACTGAAAGAGGGCAAGATCAGCAATCACATCAATATTGTTCAGGATGGCGTCGAGGCGATGGCCTTCCTGAGGCGGGAGGGCAAGTATGCGGCCGTGGTGGTTCCGGATCTGATTCTCCTCGATCTGAATCTGCCGAAAAAAGACGGCCGGGAGGTGCTCTCTGAGATCAAGGCGGATCCCAAACTGAAGCGCATCCCGGTCGTCGTGCTCACCACGTCCCAGGCCGAGCAGGACATCATCAGAAGCTACAACCTTCACGCCAACTGCTACATCACCAAACCGGTCGATTTTGAGCAATCGATGCACATCATCCGGGCTATCGAGAGCTTCTGGCTCAGCATCGTCAAGTTGCCGACGACCGAGGAATGACATGGACGGCACACCGAACAAAAAAGAGATCATCAACATCCTGCTGATCGAGGATAACCCGGGCGACGTCCGCCTGCTGCGTGAGATCCTGGGAGAGGACGAAGACCAGGATGTCGAATGCAACCTCGTCGTCGCCGACCGACTTTCAAAAGGGCTGGAGCTGCTGATCAACCAGAGCATTCAAATCGTGCTCCTTGATCTGTCGCTTCCCGACAGCAACGGCTTTGAGAGTTTCAACAAATTACAGTCGCATGCGCCGGGCCTCCCGATCGTCATCCTGAGCGGCCTGCTCGACCGGACCGTGGCGTTGCAGGCCGTGCAAAAAGGCGCGCAGGACTATCTCATCAAGGGACAGGCCAGCCGGGAGCTGCTGGTCCGGGCCATTCGGTACTCCATGGAGCGGAAGCGCGCGGAGGAGCGCCTGCTGCACCTGGCCAATCACGATGCGCTCACGGGACTGCCGAACCGCACGCTGTTCTTCGACCGTCTGAATCAGTCGCTGACGCGATCGCCCTGGCACAACCGGCTGGTCACCGTCCTGTTCCTGGACCTCGATCATTTCAAGCATATCAACGACACGCTGGGCCACGACGGCGGCGACCGGCTCCTGCAGGCCGTCGCGCAGCGCCTGACGGCCAGCGTCCGGGCCGGCGACACGATCGCCCGCATGGGCGGCGACGAATTCGCCGCCGTGCTCGTGGATGTCGCGCGGGCCGATGACATTCCGGCCATGGCGCAAAAATTCATTCACGCGCTGTCGCAACCCTTCGACCTGAGCGGCCGGGAATTGTTCATTTCGGCCAGCATCGGCATCAGCGTGTTCCCCAACGACGGTGAAACCGCCGAGACGTTGATGAAAAACGCCGACATGGCCATGTATCAGGCGAAAAACCAGGGGCGCAACACCTATCAGTATTATTCGCCCTCGCTGAACACGCAGGCGCAGGATCGAATGGCGCTGGAAACGGGCCTTCGTCGCGCCCTGGCGCATGATGAAATGCGGCTCCATTATCAACCCCGGGTGGATCTGAAGACCGGCTCGATCAACGCCGTGGAGGCCCTCCTTCGATGGCAACACCCGACGATCGGACTTGTTCCACCGGCGAAATTCATCCCCTTCGCCGAGGAAACCGGATTGATCATCCCGCTCGGCGACTGGGTGCTTCGCACCGCCTGTCGACAGCTCAAGGCCTGGCAGGCGGCCGGCTCGTCATCCCTGCGCGTGTGTGTGAACATCGCCCCCCGCCAATTCCGTCAAAAGGATCTCGTCAAAACCGTGAAAGAGATTCTGACCGAAACGGACGTGGATCCGCGGTGGCTGGAACTGGAGCTGACCGAATCCCTCCTTCAGGATAAGATCGTCACCATCCACTCGCTGCAGGAACTGAGCGATCTGGGCATCGAGATCGCCATTGACGATTTCGGCACGGGTTACTCGTCGCTGAGCTATCTGCATCGGATGCCGATCGCGCGCCTGAAAATCGATCGGTCGTTCATCAGCGCCCTCGGCGCCGAACCCGAGGCGGTCAATCTCGTCGAGGCGATCATCACGCTGGCGCATGCATTGAAAATCAAAACCGTCGCGGAAGGGGTCGAAACGCAAGCGCAACTGGACCTGCTGCGGTCGCTCCGGTGCGATGAAATGCAGGGATATCTGTTCAGCAAACCCCTGGCCGTCCCGGACGCCACCACCCTGCTCGCACAACACACGCCCCGGTAGCTCGCGGCCCGGACCCGCCCGGGCTCGAGGGGCGGATGGCAGAGGCTCCGACTTCGCCGTGGAGCCCCACGGGCAGAGCCCGTAGCACATATTCCAACACCCGCGGGGCGGAATCCTGAGCGAGCCCACGGCCTTCAGGCCGTGGCGCGAGTCGAAGGGTCGCCTAGGCGCCGTAATATTTGGCAGTCGTGCGGGCGATATCCTGGGGAGTCGCCACCACAACGACAATCGTCAGACCGGTCTTGACCCGAAGCTCGTCCTCCGCCCCATGCTCGGCGGGATCGGTCACCGCAATGGTCAAAATGTTCTCCTGCAGAGTCAGCGGGACGACGGTCAACCGTCGGGCGAGTTCCTCGGTCACAAACTTGCGCAACGCCGGATCGACGGATTGGGCGCTTAAATCCACAAACGGCACGTTATACTGGATGGCCAAGGCGATACCGATCATTTTAAACGTCACGTACCCCATATCCACCATGATCTGGCCGATTTTCTTCCCCCGCTGCTCCTGCTGAAGATTCAGCGCCACTTTGAGTTGCGCAGAATTGATAAAATTCTGTTCCAGCAGAATCTCCCCGATCTTTTTCCCGGCCCGCTTCTGCTGGATGGAAAGACTCTGCTCAAGCTGTTGCGAGGTGATCACCCGTTGTTTGACCAGGATTTCGCCGATCGGCTCGTTGCGAAGCGCCTCCTGCTTTCGGATCGCCTCCTCCACTTTTTCGGGTGTGATGACGCCTTGTTCGGTGAGGATTTCTCCCAACCGCTTGACCGAGACCACCTCACGGATTGACGAGACGGGAATGAAGAGGCGGGTGACGTGCTCCAGGGCGGTGGGCACAAGAAACAGCCCCTGGCGGGTGCCGGAGTAGGTTTGGGTCACGCCCCTGAGCATTTCGCCGTCCATGAACCGGACCGTGACCAGCCTGGCGGATTGCGGAAAGAACGTCTCCTGCGTTTTTGCCGAGGCATCCTTCAGAAATGTGATCATCTTCACACTGCTGAACGCGATCTCCTGCGAGGTGGTTTCATCATCCAGGCGATTCGAATGAAGAAAAAAGGTCGGTCGCTCGGCGCTCAATCCCGTGACCATCCCTTCCATCGTGGCGCCGTTGTTCAAAGTCACCGTCACGCTGTTCTGGTGATATCCGCCCCCTCCCGTCGTCGGCATGCTCATGTCATCTTGCCTCGCATTCGTCTCTCCCGCTCGTGACGTCCCAACCATAGCACACCGTCGACATGCTGGCAACTTCGGGCCAGCAGGGCGGGAGGGTGAACCGTGCCCTTGCGAGGCACTGTTCTCTGTCTTTTTTCTTTTACCCCTCTCCCCTCCCCGTCAAGCAACCAGGCTGGCACCGGTGAGGAGTGCCCTCTCGAAGGCTGCCAGTTCAATGGTTATGATTGACCTGGCAGCCGAAAGCGGCCGGGGGCGTGGGGGCACCTGCCTATCGGCAGGCAAGTCGGAGGATGAATCTCCGCCCGGGCCCCCACAGATAAATGATCCGGCGAGCACCGTAAGCGCAACCAAGCCCGTGCCAACATGTCCACTCCGGTTTTTGTTTTTCCCTCTCCCCCCACCCAAGGCAATCAGGGTGGGGTCGGTGAGGAGCGTCGTCTCGGAGACCGCCACCTCCATGGCAATGATCAGTGTGGCGGTCGAGAGCCGAGGGCCGCTGCGGACCGTAACCGCAAGCGAGCCCGTACCGACGAACCGACCCTGCCCTGGTTGCCCTACTTGTCTTGACTCTCCCCACCTGACCCGCTAAGATTGCCCAACCTCATGAATCTTGAACGAATTCAACAAACATTCGAAGAGAGCGGCCGGGTCAAGCTCCGGTTTGCCGATCAGCATCGGACAATGATCGCCGACGTGGCCAAGCGGTGGACCGCCGCGCTCAAGAAGGGCCACAAACTCCTCTTCTTCGGCAACGGCGGCAGCTCCTGCGACGCGACCCATCTGGCGGCCGAGTTCGTCAACCGGTTTCACCGCGACCGGCCGGCCCTGGCCGCCATTTCGCTGAACACCGACACGGCCGCACTGACCAGCATCAGCAACGACTATGACTACGACTCCATCTTCTCGCGGCAAATTGAAGCGCTGGGCCAGAAAGGCGACGTCGCTGTCGCGATCAGTACGAGCGGCAATTCACCCAACGTGCTCAAAGCGGTCGAAGCGGCCAAAACACGGGGACTGGTAACGGTCGCCTTTACCGGCAAAGACGGCGGCAAACTCGCCCCGCTGGTCGATTACGCCTTCATCGTCCCGTCCGATTCGACCCCGCGCATTCAGGAGACCCACATCACGCTGGGCCACCTGCTCTGTGAGCTGACCGAAGAGGAGTTGTACGGCTGATGGCGAAAGCCGGCAAGCGCCGTAGGCTGTCCGAAGCGTACCGCCCGTCCGCTCCCCGACGATCTGTCATAGACCTCGGGCGGTTGAGGACCTACCGACTCGCGCAACGCAAGAGCAAGGTGAATACCAAACTCTTTGCCTCGCCCCTGCCGAAAGGCGGCTCGTTCCGCCGGTTTCTGGGCAGTCTGCCCGCCATTCTGGGCGCCGCCGATTTGCATCGAGTCATCGACGCCGTCGTCACGGCCAAGCGCCGGGGACGGCCGGTGCTGGTCGGGATGGGCTCCCACCCGATCAAGGTGGGGCTGAACCCGCTCTTTATCGAGTTGATGGAACGGGGCGTCATCAAGGGCATCGCCCTCAACGGCTCCGGGATCATCCATGATGTCGAGCTGGGGTTGCACGGCCAGACCTCGGAGGAGGTCGAGGCGGGGATCGACGACGGCAGCTTCGGCATGGCGGAGGAGACGGCGACGATCATCAACCGGGCGATCAGCGAGGGCGCGCGGGCGGGGCTGGGCATCGGGGAGGCGATCGGCCGCCGCCTGACCAATCGTGCCTCCTTTCCCCACAACCGCTACAGTCTGCTCGCCGCGGCCGTCCGCTGCCACGTGCCCGTCACCGTCCACGTCGCGATCGGCACCGACATCATCCACATGCATCCCTCCTGCGACGGTGCCGCGGTGGGCGCGGCCAGCCTGCGCGATTTCCATCGGCTGACCCAGCTGGTCGCCGGCCTCAATCAGGGCGTCTACCTGAACATCGGCTCGGCCGTGATTCTGCCTGAAGTGTTTCTCAAGGCCGTGACGATCGCGCGCAATCTCGGCTTTCCGGCCCGGGACTTTACCACCGTGAACATGGATTTTATCCAGCACTATCGTCCTGTGACCAACGTCGTCCGCCGGCCCACGCAGCACAGCGGCCGCGGCTATGCGCTGACCGGCCATCATGAAATCATGGTCCCCCTGCTGGTCGCGGGAATTCTGGACGCGCTCCCCTCCTCCCATGGCCGGCGTTAGAGCCGCCCGCCGCAAGATCGTCACGCCCCGCGCATTGCAGGCCGCGGTCAGAGCGGCCCAGCGGCGCCATCGGCGCGTGGTCTTCACCAACGGCTGCTTTGACCTGCTCCACGTCGGCCACGTCCGGTATCTGGAGCGGGCCAGGCGCTTGGGCGATCTGCTGGTCGTGGCCGTCAACACCGATCGATCCGTCCGCGGACTCAAAGGACCGGGCCGCCCGGTCGTTCCGCAGGCGCAGCGGGCCGAGGTGATCGCCGCATTGGGCTGCGTCGACTACGTCACGCTCTTCTCCACGCCGACGCCGCAACCGTTGATCGCGCGCGTGCAGCCTGATATTCTGGTGAAGGGGGCCGACTGGTCGGTGGATCGGATCGCGGGCAAAGCGGAGGTCGAGGCCTCAGGCGGACGGGTGCGGACGATCCCCCTCACCCCGGGCTCCTCAACCACGAGCCTGATTAAAAAGATTAGAGCCCTGAGGGGAAAGGCGGATTAGAAAAGAAAATGCGGATTAAGGATTAATGGGGAACATGCGGGGTAGAGTGCAATCCGCACAATTTTCCCCTTAATCCGCCCTTTCTTCACTACCCCTTAATCCGCTTTTTCCTCATTAATCCGCTTTTCTCTCACTCCACCATGCCGATTGTTTCAAAAGAGCTTCTCCACCTGCGCGATGTACTCCTGGCCCCGCCAAACGGACCACCACACACACTGGCCGTTACCGGTTTAACGGCACAGGGGAAGGCGCCGCTCCTCGCACTCCTCCTTCACCAATCACCCCGCCCGGCGCTCGTCATCACCGCCGATGGGGACCAGGCGGCCCAGCTGGCCGAGGAACTGCAGACACTGCTGGCTCTTCAGTCGACCGGCCGCCCCCGCGTCCGATGGCTGCCGGCCCGGCCCGCTCCACCGGAACAGACCGGTCATGACGACCGAGGCCTCCCGTCTCCAGGCCCGCCCGCCGATTGGGCCGGGCAGCGGATCGCCGCGCTGATTGAGCTGTCAACCAACCCCTCCGCCTGCGTGGTGACCACGCCGGCCGCCCTGCTGCAGCCCGCCGTCACCCGCCGCCGATTGGAATCGGCCGTCATCCCGCTCCGGGTGGGCGCCGCCATCGATCGAAGCGACCTGCTGCGCAGGCTGGTCGATCTGGGCTATCAACCCGTCCCGCGGGTCGATCAACCGGGCCAGTTCACCGCGCGGGGCGGCGTCCTCGATTGCTTCGACCCCGGCCAGGAGACGCCCTGGCGGATTGAACTGGCCCCGTCCGATGGCTCAGAGATAGACGGCGACCGGCCCGATCAAATAGAATCGCTGCGCAGTTTCGATCCGACGACGCAGATGTCGCTGGCCCATTTGCAGGAAGCCCTGATCGCGCCCGCGCGGGAGTCGCTTGAGGAGACGGAGCCGACCACGGCCCATCTGCCGCCGTCCACGGTCCTGATCCTTGATGAGCCGGCGCAACTGACCCGTCTCATCGATGAGGCCGAACCCGCCCCGTCTTCAGCCGACTGGTCGGCATTCATGACGCAGAGCCGGTCCATGACCCGGCTCACGCTCTCCAGCCTGGGACTCGAATCGGCGCCCTCCGGGCCCGAGGCCACCCTTATGATCGATGCCGCCGCCTCCTCGCCGCAGGCCGACGGCCTGGGGCAGACGGGCACACCCTGGACGGCAACGATCGAACGGCTCACGCACCTGGCCGGGACCAGGCGGCTGTTGATCCTGGCCCACAGTCCGTTACAACAGCAACGGCTGCTCGAACTGCTCAGAGAGGAGGGACTGTCGGCGGAGCGGTGGACGGCCCGGTCACTGCTCCCCCCCTCACACTCTGACGACGCATCGGCCGGCATTTGGATTGCGGTCGGCTCGCTCTCGGGCGGCTGCCGCCTGGGCGCCGCGAACTGGCTGCTGTTGACGGAAGAGGAATTGTTCGCCAAACCGTCGAGGGAGCGGCCGCTGCCGCCGTCAAGGCGGGCGAAGCTGTCCGCGGTGCTCTCCTCGCTCGAAGAGCTGAAGCTGGACGGCTGCGTCGTCCATCTTCATCACGGCATCGGCCAGTATCAGGGGCTCCAGCGGCTGACGATCGGCGGCTTTGAGAGTGACTTTCTTGTGCTGCGGTACTTGGGCGGCGACAAAATTTATGTCCCGCTCGACCGCCTGGATCTGGTTCAAAAATATATCGGCGTCGAGGGCAGCCAGCCGAAGCTGGATCGCCTGGGCGGACCGGCCTGGCTGCGCACGACGAAGAAGGTCAAGCGGGCCGTTGAAAAACTGGCCAAGGATCTGCTGGCGCTCTACGCCGCACGATCGGTCGCCGCCGGCCACGCCTTCCCCCCCGATGGGCCGCCCGCGGAGGCATTCGCCGCCGGCTTTGAATATGAAGAGACGCCCGATCAACAACGCGCTATCGAAGCGGTCGGCCGGGCGCTGGAACAACCCCATCCGATGGATCTGCTCGTCTGCGGCGACGTCGGTTACGGCAAGACGGAAGTCGCCATGCGGGCGGCCTTCAAGGTCGCCATGGAGGGCAAGCAGACGGCGGTGCTGGTGCCCACGACGCTGCTCGCGCAGCAGCACGCCCGCACCTTCGCCGCGCGGTTCGCCCCCTTTCCGATCCGCGTCGGCCTGTTGAGCCGGTTCCAGTCGGCAGCCGAGCAGAAGGAGCTTCGCCGGGCGCTCTCCACCGGCGAGATCGACATTATGATCGGCACCCACCGGCTGCTGCAGCGCGACATCGAGTACCGTGATCTGGGGCTGCTGGTGGTGGATGAGGAGCATCGGTTCGGCGTCCGGCAGAAGGAACGGATCAAAACACTCAAGCAGTCGGTCCACTGCCTGACGCTCTCGGCCACGCCCATTCCGAGGACGCTGCAGTTGAGTCTGCTGAGTCTGCGCGACCTGAGCCTGATTGAAACGCCGCCGCCCGACCGGCGCGCCGTGCAGACGCGGCTGGCGCCATTCGACCGGGAGCTGATCCGCACCGCCATCCGCTTGGAACTGGCCCGGGGCGGGCAGTGTTTTTTCATCCACAACCGGATCCAGGAACTGGAGCGGATCGGGCGCATGCTGACGGAGCTCGTGCCCGAGGCACGGATCGTCATGGCCCACGGACAGATGCGCGCGGCGCAGTTGGAGACCGCCATGGAGCGGTTTTTGGGCGGCAAGGCCGACCTCTTGCTCTCGACGGCGATCGTCGAATCGGGCCTCGACATTCCCCGCGCCAACACGATCATCATTCACCGGGCCGACCGGTTCGGCCTGGCGGATCTGTACCAGTTGCGCGGGCGGGTCGGCCGGTCGGCCGTGCAAGCCTTTGCCTATCTGATGGTGCCGGATGAGGCCGTGCTCACACCCGCCGCCCGGGCGCGGTTGGAGGCGATCCGTGACTTTACCGAGCTGGGCGCGGGCTTCAAGATCGCCGCGCGCGATCTGGAGATCCGGGGCGCGGGGAACCTGCTCGGCCCGCAGCAATCGGGTCAGATCGCCGCCATCGGCTACGAACTCTATCTGCAGTTTTTGGACGAGGCGATCCGCGCGCAACGCGGCGAGCGGATCGAGGAGGCGCCCGTGGAGCCGACGCTGGCGTTAAAGCTCTCGGCCTACCTGCCGGAATCCTACGTCCCCGACAGCCACCAGCGGCTTGCCTTCTACAAGCGGCTCGCCTCCGCCGCCGACCAACCGGCGCTCCGGCAGATTCATGCGCAGTTGGCCGATCAATTCGGGCCGCTGCCGGCCGAGGCCGCCCGGCTGGTGGAGGTGATGACGCTCCGGCTGCTGGCCAAACAACTGGGCGTGCAGAAAATCGAGTCGATCGAGACCGGCCCGCCTCCCGGCCCTCTTGATGGTCTGACCGGGATCGACCTGCTGCTCCACTTCGACCGGCGCCATCCGCCGGCGCCCGGCGACCTGAAACGGCGGATGCCCCGGGACCGCCCCTGGCGGTTTGTCGGGGAATGGAGCGTGGCCATCCGATACCAACAGGCCGGATGGCCGTCGCTTTACCCCGTCATTCTGGCCGACTTGCAGCAACTGGTCGGCTGTGATAGAACCTGACGCGTGATGCGCGCCGCCCTTCTCTTCATCCTCTTCATGGGTCTCGCGCTCGCGGGTATCGGCTCCGTCGGTCTGGCCATCGCCGGCACCGAGCCGGCGGCTCCACAGACTGAGCCGGCCGCTCCTCAAGCGCAACCGGTCGTCCCCCCGGCGGAGCCAGTTATCCAACAGACACAGCCGGTTGTGCCCCCGGCGGAGCCAGTTATCCAAAAGACCCAGCCGGTTGTCATCGACCGGATCGCCGCGGTGGTCAATCAGGAGGTGATCACGCTGAGCGAGGTGCAGGAGGCCGTTCTGCAACAGGCGATGGCGGTGGCTGTTTCCCGCGGCGGACCGCTGCCCCAGCCGGGCGATCCCGGCGCGGCCGCGGCGGCGCTCACGCCGCAGGCCCTCTCCCAGCAGATGCGGCGGCTCATCGAACGCCGTCTCCAGCAGCAGGCGGCCGAACAGCACGGCATCACCGTGACCGAGGCGGAGCTTCAGCAGGCGATCGAGGATATCAAAACACGCAACCGGTTTGCGTCGGATGACGCCCTGGCCAGGGCGCTGGCGGCCGAAGGCATGACGATGGAGGCCTACCGGCGGCAACTTCGCAACGAACTGCTGGTTGCCAAACTGGTCAGTCGGGAGGTGCGCAGCACGGTGGTCATTGCGCCGGAAGAGGTGCAGCAGTATTACGATCAACATGCCGATGACTTTTCCCTTCCGGAGCGGGTCAGGTTGCGGCAGATTTTTCTTGCCGCCCCCGCCGACAACGCGGAGGAGCACGAAAGCAAACGGGCCAAAGCCCAATCCCTCCTGGAGCAGCTGCGAAACGGGGCCGAGTTCGACCAGCTGGCGCGGCGCTTTTCCAACGGTCCCGAGGCCAAAGAAGGCGGCCTGCTCGGCTGGTTCACACCGGGGTCGCTCATGCCGCAGTTGGATCGGGCCGCCTTCGGGTTGCAGAACGGCCAGATCAGCGATCTGATCGAAAGTCCGGTGGGATGGCACATTCTGAAAATGGAGGAGCGGGAAGGGCACCGCCGGCAGCCGTTTGAATCGATCAAAGACGCGGTCCACGGCCGGCTCATGGAGCAACGCACCCGGGAGCGGTATGAGGAGTGGTTTCTGGAGCTGCGGCGGAACGCCTATGTGGACATCCGGCTCTGATCTGCTATACTTTTCCTGTCTGTCAGTGCGTCGATTTCAATGCGGGACTCAATGCGGAGGTGTTCGATGCTGACCCCTCTCTGGATGATGGCTCGATCGGTGGCCGTGATGATTGCGGTCGTAGGTATGCTTGGGGGTCTACTCGGAGGCTTGGTCCCCGGGGCAACCACGTCGGCCCAAGAGACGCCGCCGGCCACTCCTCCACCTTCGATCAGTGCCCCAGAGGCTTCGACCACTGCTCCAGAGGCTTCGACCAGCCCATCCGAGGCGCCTCCGGTCGCCACCCCGACAGAGCAGCCGGCCACTCCTCCGCCCGCTCCGGAGACCGCCGCCGCGCCGTCGGCTCCCGAATCGACGGACTCGGCCTTGAGCCAGGCGCTCTCGGCGTATGAGAAACAGGATTTTTCAGCGGCGGCGGACGCGCTCAAAAACGTCATTGACGCGGACCCCACATCGGTGAAGGCTCATTTCTACCTCGGCTACGCGCTCTACAAACTCAAACGGTTTGACGAGTCACGGGTGGAGTTTGCGCAAGCCTATCAGTTGCAGTCGAATTACCTCCCGCCGATCACCGCGCCCAAATAATCCAGGGCGCACCGCCACCCGTCAGACAGGCGAGGATTGTCGGAACTTCAGAAAGTCCCGATACGTTTTGACACAATTACGGCCGGTCCACTTGGCCAGATAGAGCGCTTTATCCGCCGCATCGATCAGCCGTTCCCGCCGATCGGCATCTTCGGGAACCACCGCCACCCCGACGCTGACGGTGCAGGACACCGCCTGACCCGACGGCACGGTCAGGCGCAACGAGGCGATGCTGGCGCGCAGTCGGTCGGCCACCACCCGGGCGCCCTCCAGGGGCGTTTCAGGCAGGATCACCGCAATCTCTTCTCCGCCGTACCGCGCGGCGATGTCGATCATCCGGATGCTGTCTTGGATTGATCCCGCCAGCGCTCTGAGCACGGCGTCGCCGGCCAGATGGCCGTGGTGGTCGTTGACCAGCTTGAAATGGTCGATGTCCACCAGCAGCAGCGAAAAGGGATGGCCATACCGCTGGTTCCGTTCCATTTCATCGTTGAGTCGCCGCTGAAATTCACGGTGGTTGAACAAACCGGTCAATCCGTCGGTGACGGCCAGTTCCTGGCTCTGTTCGTAGAGCAGCGCTTTTTCGATCGCGGTCGAGCCGAACAACACCAGGCTCTGGACGGCCCCAAGATCGGCGTATTGAAACGGGGCCGCGTCGGCGGGGCGGCCGGCCACCACCACGCCGAACGGCGTATCGCCCGCCGCCAACGGCAACAGCAGCAGCGTGCCGAACGGCGGCTGATGCGGCGGCGTCTCGGCGACGCTGGGATGATCCCGCACGTCTTCAATCATCAGACTCTGCCTGGTCCGGATCGACAAACCGAACAATCCCTTCTCCCTGACATCGCCGGTCCGTCCCGCCTCCTCCACCTCCACCCCCCGCGTGTGGACGCGACGGATCTGGCGGCTCTGGGGATCGATCAGATAGATGATCACCCCCTCGGCCCCGACCAAATGACCGATCCCTTCCGCCAGCCGATCCAGCAAAAACGGGAGGTCGAGACTGCGCGCCAATTCCGCCGCGATCGTGTTCAGGGTCGCCAGTTGGGCGTTGAGCCCCTTCTGCTGTTGCATCGACGTCTCGACCGACTGGGCCATTTGATTGAATGCGCCGGCCAGCCGGGCCAGTTCGTCAGCCCCGGAGACGGGCAGCCTCAGCGTATAATGGCCTTTGGCGATCTCTTCCGCCGCGCGCTGGAGTTGCCGGACCGGCCGGATGACCAGATAGCTGATGCCCGCAAAGAGCATGACGATCAGGACGGCAATGCCCGAAGGCCCCGCCACCTCAACCTCCCTCATTAGCTGATCGACCATCAACTGAGAAGCGTCGAGCGGCCGGTAACTTTCCAGCACGGCGACAACCCGGCCGTTGATCATGATCGGCGAGGCGGTCTCCAAAAGCTTCCCAGTGGCGCCCGGTTGATCGGCGGGCTCCACGGTGACGGCGGCCGACCGGCTCGAAAACACCCCCATGACGTCTGCGTCGGCCGACATCTCGCCGTTAACCGGCGGGCCGTTTGAGACGCGAGCCACCAGTTCGCCGCGAGGGCCGAACAGCGCCAGTTGGGCATAGGAAGGGCGTTCTCTCAGGTCTTGCTCCAGGATTTCCTCGATCGCGGTGTTATCAGGCAGTTCCCCGTAGAAGGCGAGCCGCTGTTCCACCACGGAGGAGAGGAGGAGCCCTTCCTCAACATATTGTTGAAAAAACGCCTGATTCAAGTTCTGCCGAAAGAGCACGAGGAGGCCCGCCACGATCAAGGCCGTTGGAACCAATAACAGCAGGGCCAGTTTGGTCTGCAGATTACGAACGGAGCGCCGGGTGAATTCGAACGGCTTCATGCCAACAGCACCTCGACTGGTCGCGCACCACGCCCCCGGGTGCTGTTTTTCAGTGTAACAGTTCAAGCGGGGCTGTCAATTTAAGGGGTGTGAGAGCGGAGTCAGTGAGGCGGCCGGATTCCTCAGCCTGCATCGCACGGGCCCAGCGAAAACCCAGGGCAATGTTCGGCCGATGGGAAATAAAAGGTGGCCTTGGGGGTGGGGATATCGGAGGACACTTCTCCGCCTGTTCCGCACGGATCCCCACATTCGATCAATCCGTGGGGGCATCGGAGGACCTTTCGCTCTTTCCGCACGGGCCCCCCACATCAAATTGACAGCTTTTACAGATTATTGTAGAGTGCGCACACCGTCGACGACGGCGCGCCATGGCTGATCCTCTGCTCACAATCACTGGTCTCTCCACCGGCTTTGACACCGAAGCCGGGCTGCTCACGGCCGTCAACGGCGTCAGTCTCGAGATCGGGGCCGGCCGCGTGCTGGGGCTGGTGGGCGAATCCGGCTGCGGCAAGACGATCACGGCCCTGTCGGTCATGCGCATCCTGCCGCCGGCGGGCCGGATCATCGGCGGCGCCATCCGGTTCCAGGGCGTCGATCTGCTCTCCCTGCCCGAACGGGAGATGCAGCGGGTGCGCGGACGAAAAATCGCGATGATTTTTCAGGAGCCGATGACGGCCCTCAATCCCGTGCTGACCGTCGGTGAGCAGATCGCCGAAATGCTCCGCCATCACCTGGGCATGACCCGCGGCGACGCCCGCGCGCGCGCGATCGACCTGCTCCGGCAGGTGGGCATCCCCTCCCCCGAGGAGCGCTACCGCGCCTATCCGCACCAGCTCAGCGGCGGCCTGCGCCAGCGGGTCATGATCGCCATGGCCGTCTCCTGCGAGCCGGCGTTGATCTTCGCCGACGAGCCGACGACGGCGCTGGACGTCACCATTCAGGCTCAGATTCTTGATTTGCTGCGGCGCTTGCAACGCGAGTTGCACCTCTCCCTGGTGCTCGTCTCGCACGATCTGGGCGTGATCGCCCAGATGGCGGACGAGGTCGCCGTCATGTATGCGGGCCGCATCGTGGAACAGGCCCCGACCGCCCGACTTTTTACGGAGCCGCTCCATCCCTACACCCAGGGATTGATTCAGTCGCTGCCGCACCGGGCGGCCAGGGACCGTCGTCAACGGTTGACGGCCATCCCGGGTTCGGTACCCCGGCTCGAACAACTGCCCTCCGGCTGCGCCTTTCATCCGCGTTGCACCGTGGCCATCGGCCGCTGCGCCGCGGAGGAGCCGGCGCTCAAGCCCCTGGCCCCCGCGCACCAGGCCCGCTGCTGGGTGGCCGAGGCCAGACAGGCGCAACCCGTCTGACATGCAGCCCATTGCCGCCGCCAGCCAGGCGCCGACCCACGGATCACACGGCCCGCCGCTGCTTGAAGTCAGCGGGCTGACCAAATATTTCCCGGTCGACCGGCCCCGCTTGGGCCGGCCTCCAGGCTCCCGCAGCCAGTCTGTCGTGCATGCGGTCGACGGCGTCAGCTTCGCGATCCAAGCCGGCGAAGTGCTGGGGCTGGTGGGCGAATCGGGCTGCGGGAAATCAACCGTGGGGCGCCTGATCCTCCGGCTGCTGGAGCCGACCTCGGGCGAGATCCGGTTTGAAGGACACAACCTGCTGGAGGCGGATCGCCGGGAACTGTTTGCCGTCAGGCGCAGGATGCAGGTGATCTTTCAGGATCCCTATTCGTCGCTCAATCCCCGGATGCGAATCGGCGATGTGCTGGAGGAGCCGCTGCTGATCCACGGCATCGGCGCGTCAAAATCGGACCGGCGGCGGCGCGTGACGGAACTGCTCGCGCAGGTGGGGCTGGATGAATCGGCGGCCTCCAAGTACCCGCACGAGTTCAGCGGCGGCCAGCGCCAGCGCATCGGCATTGCCAGGGCGCTCGCCCTGCGGCCCGCCTTCATCGTCGCGGATGAGCCTGTCTCCTCGCTCGACGTCTCGATCCAGGCCCAGATCATCAACCTGCTGGAAGAGCTGCAGTCGGCCTATCACCTGTCGCTGCTCTTCATCGCGCATGATCTGCACATGGTGCGGCACGTCAGCGACCGCGTGGCGGTGATGTATCTGGGACGGATCGTCGAACTGGCTGAGACGGAAACGCTCTTCACCCGGCCCGCCCATCCCTACACCCAGGCGTTGCTGGCTGCGGCGCCCGTGCCGGAACCGCCTCAACCCGGAGCGCCGGCGAAAGAGCCGTTTCTGCTGGAGGGGGACCCACCCAGCCCGATCGATCTGCCGACCGGCTGCCGGTTCTACTCGCGCTGCCCCAAACGCATTCCCGCCTGCCAGCGCGAGGACCCGCCGTTGATCGAGTTGGCGCCGGGCCATCAGGCCGCCTGCATTCTCATCAAATAGCGGGAAAATAGGACAGATTTATTTTCCGCACCATGAAAATTAAATCTGTCCTATTTTTCCTCGCCAGCCTGCTGGCAGCCGGCGGCCTGGTGCCGGCGACGGCACAGGCCGGCACACTCTCCATCCAGCCGGTTGTGCCGGACGTCTGGGCGGTGATCGGGGAAGACGGCAACGCCAACGCCGGGTTTATCCTGACCCGAGACGGCGTCGTGGTGGTCGATTCGCAGATCAACCCTCGCGCGGCCGAGGCGATGCTCCGGGCGATCCGCAAACTCACCGCAACACCCATTCTCTATCTGATCAACACCCACGCGCACGGCGACCACACCTTCGCCAATCACGTCATTCATCCAACCAGGGGTATCATCGCCCACGAACGCACCAAGGTTGCGCTGGCCACGCGGGGCAAGCAGATGCTCAAGGAGTACCCACAGTCCGTCGGAGTCAAGGAGGCCGAAGGTGCGAAGGTCACACTGCCGGCGATCACCTTCACCGACCAGATGACGCTGCCGATCGCCGACCGGACGATCGTCCTTCGCTACCTGGGGATCGGCCACACGGTGGGCGACATTGTCGTCTGGCTGCCGAACGAACGGGTCCTCTTTTCCGGCGATCTGGTCTTCGTGAACCATCTCCCGTGGCTGGGCGAGGGGGAGACCCGGGAATGGCTGAAAACGCTCGCCCGGCTCAAAACACTTCCGTTTGAACACCTCATCCCCGGTTCGGGGCCCGTCGGCGACCGGCGAAGTCTGGACCGGTTCGAGCGCTACCTGTCGGGTGTGCGCCGGGTGGTGGTTGAGGCGTTCCTCAAGCGGCAGTCGCTTGAACAGTTGAAACGGACCGCCTCATTCCCGGAGTACAGTCATGATCTGAAGTACCGGGAATGGTTGCCGCTCAACCTCGAACACGCCTATCGGCAGATGGAAAAAGAGCGATAGATGCCCCCTGGCCTGCGCGGGGGCATCTACCAGCGAGCCACGCGAGCGAGAGGGGGAGGCTCCATGCCGCTAGGCACATGGAGGGGGCGACGCGAGCCCCCTACAATAGACTGGTTCACGGTTCACAGTTCATGGTTCACAGCGAATTCATATGCCTTTTTACTGTGAACTATCCGCCGTGAACCAAAAACTTGACAGTCCACCGACGCCTGTTACACTCATTATCACCCTATGGCTGAATCCCAATTACGAGGCAAGAGTCTTTCGGCGATTGCCAAGGACGTCGCCGATGGTTTCATCACCTTTAATCCCCTGCTGATCAAACGGCTGGACAGCTCGGCCTATAAAGAGTTGCTTCAACAGCTGAAAAAGGTCCAGCAGGAGGCCCGTGCGTCAAAGTTCCCCCTCCATGACATCGACGGCATCCGGAAACGGAACATGCGGCTTCAGCGTCTGAACCAGGCGATCACCATCCTGGAGCATGAAGCCAGGGAACGTCGTCTGTCGCTCGCCTGACGGCTCCCCGCTCCCCTTTCCTACCCTTTCTTCGATGTCCCGGGATCAATCGTGGTGATAAACGGATGGAGTTTCCCATTGGCCGCGAGTTGTTTGGCCGTTCGGTCCGCCTCCTCGCGCGTCGCAAACCGGCCGACCCGCACCCGATAGGTCTTGCCGTTCCCATCCGATGACGATGCCGTCGCCAGATAGGCCTCGTGGCCTTTCTTATTCAACTCCTTGATCATCTGTTCCGCCATCTCCTGTTGACGAAAGGCGGCCACCTGGATCGTGTATTGGTGCGCACCGTGGCCGGCCGTCGTCGTTTCAATGACGCGGTTCTTGGCGGGCACGGGTTTCGGTGCGGCGGCATGTGACGGAGCCGCAGGCGTTGCAGCAGCGGCCGACTTCGACGGCGCCGGTTTGGGCGGCTCGGCTGTCGCCTTGGCCGCCGATGCCGGTGCGGAGGGTGCGGGAGCCGTCCTGGCCGGCGGATTCGATGGGGATTTTGGAGGCGTCAGACCAACCGTGGCCCCCGGATCATGGGAAGGCTTTTTTAACGTCTCGTAAAAGGTGAACTCGGACGGGCTGACCGGCGCGCTTCCCGAAGGAGTCCCGCCGGATGGGAGAGCAGGCGGTTCCGACGGCGGCGCCAATGGCGTGTCCCGTTCCGTCGGAAAGCCGCCGGGCGGGGGACCGATGGTGATCGCGCCGGCCACCGGCGCGTCCGGCGCCGATGAATCTCCGGACCCGCCGAGCAGAAAATTCAGTCCGACCAGCAGCCCGATCACCACCAGCAGGCCGGCCAGGAGAAACGGCTTGAACCCGGCCAACGATGATTGTCGTCTGGCATGACCGGCAGCAGGTCGAACGGGCGTGTGTGTGTCGTTATCTGGCTCGGTCATTAGCTGTTGCTCCCCTCCCGCCCTCTTGGTTCTGTTGCTGTTCGAATGAACATGGCGTCTCCGTAACTGTAGAATCGATAACCCGCCGCCGTCGCCGCCCGGTAGGCGTCCAACACCCGCTCCCGTCCGGCAAATGCACCGACCAGACAGAGGAGCGACGATTTGGGCAGATGAAAATTGGTCAACAATGCATCAATCACGCGAAAGCGATGGCCGGGCGTGATAAACAGATCGGTCCATCCCCGAAACGGATTCACCACCCCCTTCTCGGTCGCGGCGCTTTCCAATGCGCGAACCGTGCTCGTCCCCACGGCGATCACCCGGCCGCCGCGTTGGCGGGCCGCCGTCACCGCACGGCTGACTGATTCATCGATCTCGCAATACTCCGCTGCCATGTGATGTTCTGTGACGTCCTCGCAACGAATCGGCTGAAAGGTGCCAACACCGATATGGAGTGTCAACTTTGCCGAGGGGATGTCTCGCGCCTGAAGCCGGCGAAGCTGGGCCGCGGAAAAATGGAGGCCGGCCGTCGGCGCGGCCACTGAACCCGGCACCGCGGCATAGAGTGTTTGATAGCGGCGGCGGTCGAGCCGCTCTTCGGTCGCCGCTCCGGATCGCTCAATATAGGGCGGCACCGGCACGCGGCCGAT
>JACQCE010000034.1 GCA_016201765.1 Nitrospirota bacterium | reverse complement strand
TACGACAAATTAAAGCTCTTATTGATCAATGGGAAGTCGGGGATGATGTTCCCCAACACCGCAAATTGGATCGCCGGCCAGTTGACGAATGAGGGATCGCGCACTTTGCACCGGTGGATCATGTTGCCCTCACCGGCCATGACGACATAGAGAATTTCGCCCCGCCATCCTTCCACGGCCGACAGCGCCCAGTCGCCGGCCCGTGCGATCAGATCGGTCTGGTTCGTTTTGACGACCGTCGGACCGCTCGCTTCTGCCGATAACCGCGCGCAGACCTGCCGGATGATCGACATCGATTCGAACACTTCATCCACCCGCACCCGCACCCGCGCGCGCACGTCACCGTAGTGATAGACCGGCACCTTGAACGTTACGCTCCCGTAGGCCGCAAAGGGGTGGTCCCGCCGGACGTCCCGGTTGATGTTCGACGCCCGCCCGACCACGCCCACCACTCCATGATCGCGCGCGACCTGCTCGGTCAGGACGCCCGTGGTCTCCAGCCGGTCGGTCAGCGAGGCGTTGTCGAAAATGATCTTCGCCAGGTCGCCGAAGTCGCCTTCGATCCCGCGCAGCTCATTCTGGATGGCATTCAACTGCGTCGATTCAAGGTCGATCGTGACGCCCCCGACCGCGTTGACCCCGCGCAGAAACCGGCTGCCCGTCAGCCGGTCGTTGAGCTGCATGAGTTGTTCCTTCATCCGGCCGCAATGGGCCAGCGCGAGCGCGTAGGCGGCGTCGTTGCAGATGGCCCCGACGTCGCCGAGATGGTTGTGCAGCCGTTCCAGCTCCAGGAACAACGTCCGCAGCCACTGCGCCCGGGCGGGCGCTTCGACGCCCGACAGCGATTCCGCTGCCTGGCAGTAGCAGAGGCTGTGGCCGAACGAGCTGTCGCCGGAGACTGTTTCCGCCAATGCCGGGCCGTCGGTCAGCCGGAGATTCTCGAACAATTTTTCCACGCCTCGATGCTTCCAAAAATGGCGGATTTCCAACTGCCTGACCGGTTCCCCCGCCACCGAAAAGCGGAAATGGCCCGGTTCGATGATGCCGGCGTGGATCGGCCCGACCGGCACTTCGAACACCCCTTCGCCCTCCATCCGGCGGAAATGATAGACGCCATCCTGGCGGCCCATCACCTGATCCCAGGCAAAGTCTTTTTTCAACGGATGGGTGCCCCGGGGCCAGTGCTCGTGGCGGACCAGGCGGCGCAGGTCCGGATGGCCCTGGGCGATCAGCCCGAACAGATCCCGGATTTCCCGTTCGTACCACTTCGCCGCGTGCACGCGCGGCGTGATGGAGGGATAGATGCGGTTTCCTTCATCGAGATGCGTGGTCAGGAGCAGCCAGGCGCCGTCATCGGCCAGGCTGAACAGATAGAAGAGTTCAAAACGCCTGGCCCCGCTTGTCGGCAGACCGGGTAATGTCCGCAGATCGACGGCCCATTGCAGGGAGAGAGTGCCCCGCAGCGACGGCGCATGGCACACGTGCGATGCGACGCCCGGCAGGTGCTCCGGCGCCAGATGCACCATTGGAATGGCGCCGTGTTGTCCTGTTTCGGCGATCTTCTCCCCGAACGTTTCGACCAGATGGCGGATCGTTTCGGTTGATCGGTTCGTCATTGTCTTACCTCCCCGCTGGTGTGACCGTCATGACCGCCAGCTCCATGACGCGATGAATGACCTGGGGCATCATCACGCCCGCGATCACCAGCAGGCCGCCGCTCAGCGCCAGGACGGCATGGCCGCGGCCCCAGGTCTCGCCTTGCCTGATCTCATCCGATGGCGTGCCCCACACCATTCCCATCACGCGGTACATCAACCCGCCGAAGGCCACCAGACTCACCACCAGAAACAGCGCGACCAGCGCCAGGTTCCGCACGCCGTCGGCGATCGTAATCGTGAGGAAGTGGCCCAGATGGAAGGTATCCCCCGTATAGACCTGGGCCGACAGGGCGGAGAGCACCGAGACTTCGCTCACGAACAGGGCGAACGGGGGCAGGCCGACCAATGCCAGCGTCGCGACGACGAGCGCCAGCGCCGTGACGGGCTGCACGTGGATCAGGCCACGGATCCGGCCGATCTCCCTCGTCCCGAACCGCATCCGGACATTGCCCGCGGCGAAGAATGCCAGCGATTTGGCCAACGCATGACCCAGCAAATGCCACAACGCGCCGAGCGTGCCAACCCCACCGGCCCCGAAGCCGATGGCGGCGATGCCCATGTGCTCGATGCTCGAATAGGCAAAGAGCCGTTTGACGTCACGCTGCAGCAGCAGAAAAAACGCCGCGATGGCGAACGACACGAAGCCGAACAGAATGAAGAGCGTCCCCGCATAGCCCGGCGCCGCCACCGCGTCCACCACCGTTTTGCAGCGCAGGACGGCATAGACTGCGACGGTTTCCAGCACGCCGGCCAGCATGGCGGAAACGGGCGCGGGGGCTTCGCTGTAGGCGTCGGGCACCCAGGTGTGCATCGGGGCCAGGCCGATCTTCGTCCCATAGCCGACAAGAATGAAGACGAAAGCGAGCTTGACGATCTGGGGATCCAATTGACCGGCGATCCGGAGCAGCTCCGTCACGTTGAGCGCGCCGCTGACCTCGCCCAGGGCCCTGACGGACGACGAGTACATCAGCACTGTGCCGAACAGGGCCAACGCGATGCCGACGGAGCACAGGATCAGATACTTCCAGCCGGCCTCGAGCGACTCCCTCCGCTTGAAGAAATTGATCAGAAACGTCGTCGCCAGCGTCGTCCCCTCGATGGCCACCCAGAGCAGGCCCAGGCTGTTGGCCAGGACCGCCGCCGTCATGGCAAACATGAACAGATGGAACAGGCAATAGTACCGGCTGATCCGCTTGGGCGTGATCACTCCCAGGGCCATATAATGGTCGAGATAGGGCCGGCTGTAGAGGGCGAACATCAGACCGATGACCGTCATGATCAGGAGCACGAAGACCGTCAGGCCGTCCACGGAGACCAGATCGTAATAGGCCAGAAACGGTCCTCCGTTCAGGAGGCGCGCCGCCACGGCGATCGCGCCGCCGACGGTCGCCGCCATGGCGGCGAGCGTCACGGCATGCAACGTCCCCGGCGCGCGCAACCACAGGCTCAACAATGCGGCGAGCGGCGGCGCGGCCAGCAGGAGGGCGACCCCGCTCACGGCAACCCCGCCTTCGCCTCAAAGAGCGCCGTCATCGGCATGAAGAGATCGAGGAAAAACGCCGGCATGAGCAACCCGATCACGCTCATCGCCGCCAGGTTGATCCCCAGCGCCGACGTCATCAATCGGTCTGAGCCATGTGCCACGGCCAGTTGCGCCTCGACGGGCTTGCCCAGCGCCATCCGCGTCAGCGGCGCGATCAGCGTTGCGAACGCCAGCGCCAGGAGCGCCAGGAAGAGATAGGCGATCCCGTGGTGATGACGGTAGGCGGCCGTGGCGATCAGGACCTCGCTCACGAAGAGCCCGAACGGCGGCAGGCCGGCCAGGGCGATGGCGGCCAGGAGCAGACCGCCCCCAATGGCCGGCGTCTGACGCGCCAGCCCCGTCACCCGGTCGATCATTTTGTGGCCGTGGCGCAGCAGGACCATGCCGGCGGCGTAAAAGGCGGCTGATTTGGCCAGTGCATGATTGATCATGTGAAAGAAACCCCCGAACAGGCCGAGCGGACCGCCCACGCCCAGGCCGATGAATGCGATCCCCATATGCTCGATGCTGGAATAGGCCAGCAACCGCTTGTAATCGCGCTGGATCAGCATGAAGGCTGCGGCGATCGCCATGGAGAGCAGCCCCAAACTCAGCATGATCGACCCCGCAAACGCCGGCCCCACGGCCGGATCGACGATGCTTTTGAGCCGGAGGACGGCGTACAGCCCCAGGTTGAGCATCAGGCCGGAGAGCATCGCGCTGATCGGCGTGGGCGCCTCAGCGTGCGCGTCCGGCAGCCAGGTGTGCATGGGGGCCACGCCGGCCTTCGTGCCGTAGCCGATCATCACGAAGACGAAGGCCATTTTGAGGACGACCGGATTCAACTCCCCGGCCACGCGATGGAGCGAGACCCAGCTCAGCGCCTCCATGCTCACGCCCAGCACGTGCTCCGACGTGTAATAGACCAGGACCGTGCCGAACAAGGCGAGCGCGATCCCGACGAAATTGAGGACGATGTATTTCCAGCCCGCTTCCAGCGCCGCCTTGGTCCGGTCGAAGCCGACCGAGAGGGCGGCCGAGATGGTCGAGGCTTCGACGGCGATCCACATCAGCGCGATGTTGTCGAGATTGACCGCCAGCATCATCGCGAACAGAAACAGATCGAAGTAGATGAAGAAGCGCCGGTAGCGCGGAAAATTCAGGTGGCCTCGCGAGAGCTCCTCGCCCATGTAGCCGGAGGCGTAGACCAGCGCCGTGCCGCCCACGAAGGCGAGCATGAGATCCATGAACGCGCTCAGCGGATCGGTGTGCAGCAGCGGGCCGAATGACACCCCGCCCTCCCCATGACTTCCCCCATGACCTCCCATCACCACGCCGGCGACGACCGCGGCCATCGCCGCCCACAACACCACGGCATGGCCGAGCTGGAGCCGTTCCATCGCCGGCCGCGTGCGCACCACCAGACTCAACAGGCACGCGGCGAGCGGGGCGGCGATCAGGATGAGGAGCGCGGCGTTCATGCGGTTTCCGGGGCGACGTCCATCCGATTCCTGGGGGCTATTCCTTCAACCCCGTCAGTTTGGTCGTATCCACGCTGTCGAACGTGTCCTGGAGGCGGTGGGTATAAACCCCGATGATCAGGGCGGCCACGAGGACGTCGAAAAACACGCCGAGTTCGACGATCAGCGGCATGCCATAGGCCGACGCCGTGGCGCCCAGGAAGAGGCCGTTCTCCATCATCAGAAAGCCGACGATCTGCGTGACCGCTTTTTTTCTGGCAATCATCATGAAGAAACCGATCAGCACGATCGCCAGGGCGATGGCGAGCGAATCGCGGGTCAGGAGAAAGCCCAATTTCGCAATCGGTTCCGTCACGGAAAACGCCAGGATGACCAGCGCGCCGCAGATCAGCAGCGACGGCGGAATATTGATGACGAATTCGATCTCCCGTTTGACGTTCACCCGCTCGATCACCTTCTTCAAAATCATCGGGATGGTCACCGTCTTGATGGCGATGGTCAGCAGCGCCGCGATGTAGATGTGCGGGCTGTCGGTGAACCATGCCACCACCGCGGCCGTGACGGCCAGAAAGAGGGACTGGAGCGCGAACAGATCGACGCAGGCCGAGAGCCGCCGCTGGGCGACGATGGCGAAGGTCGTCAGGAGCAGCAGCATCGAGCAGAGGTTGATCAGCTGGGAGCCGAGATCGGGATGGAGTGATAGCGGCATCGTCTAGCCCCTCAGAATGTAGTAGAAGATCAGCGCCAGCAGCGCCAGGATGAAGGCCACGCCGAGCAGGTCGGTCACCCGGAACAGCCGGAGCTTGGCGAACATCGATTCGAAGACGCCGATCACCACGGCCAGCGCCGAGACCTTCACGGCCCAGGCGCCCACGGCCATGGCCATCCAGACCGGCTCGGGCTCGGTGGCGATCCCCCATGGCACGAAGATGTTGCTCAGCAGCGTCAGAAACAGGAGGAGCTTCATCGCCGACGCCCATTCGATCAGCGCCAGATAGCGGCCCGAATATTCCAGCACCATCGCTTCGTGGATCATCGTCAGTTCCAGATGTGTGGCCGGATTGTCGACGGGCACCCGGCCGGTTTCCGCCAGTGTCACGATGAAGAGCGCCGCCAGCGCCATCAGATGCGGCGGCGGATCGGTCAGGATGCCGTTCATCAGGGCCGTGTTGTGCACGATGGTGCTCAGGTTGGTCGAGCCGGCCGTCAGGCCGACGGCGAAAATGGAGAGGATCATCGCCGGCTCGGTGAGCGAAAAGATGATCGCCTCGCGGCTGCTCCCCATCCCGCCGAACGCCGAGCCGGCATCCAGGCCGGCGAGCATCAGGAAGAAGGTCCCCAGCGTCAGGAGCGAGACCACCGTGATGACGTCGCCGGCGAAATTCAGCGGGATGCGGGAGAGGAAGACCGGCACCAGGAGGCTCGCGGCGAACGTGGAGGCGAACAGAATATAGGGTGTGGCCGTAAACAGCCATGACGTGTTGGTCGAGACGACCACGCCTTTGCGGAGCAGTTTGGTCAGGTCCGAATAGGGCTGCAACAGGTTCGCCCCCTGCCGGCACTGCAACCGCGCCTTCACCTTGCGGATCAGTCCGACGACAAACGGCGACATGAGCAGGATGATCACCGCCTGCGCCGCCGTGATGAGGAGGGTGTCTAGCTGACCCATAAGAGCAGCACCAGTAACGTGATGAAGATGTACGACAAATAGAGGTGCAGGCTGCCGGCCTGCACCACGCGAAGCCGCTCGGCCGCCAGATTGAAGAGGCGGACCACGGGATCATAGAGATGCTTCTGGAACGTCGGCTCCAGGCTCAGTTCAAACGTCTTTCGTTTGGCGAAGTAGCGGGATTCTTCCAGCATTTCGGTCTCGACCTTGACGGTCGGCCGGTAGATCATGCTGAAGACCTGGCGGATCGGTTGGGCGAAGCCGGTGGCCGTGTACTCCATCCGCGGCTTGAGATTGATGCCGCAGCCCCAGGTGTGGTACAGACGCTTCCGCAACCGGCCTCCGAAGAGGACCACGCCCAGCAGGGTCAACGGCACGATCACGATCAGCAGAATGGCGAGCAGCGGCGTCGAGATGCTGGCGAACCCGATCCCCAACCCCGGCGCGAGCGCGAAGCCCCCTTCTGTCACGAGCCGCCCGGCGAGCGTGGCCTCCGTGAATCCTGACGTCACACGATCCAACAGCGGCACCACGACCATCGGGGCCACACCGAGCGCCAGACAGGCCACAGCCAGCAGCCCCATCCCGATGCGCATCGGCCAGGCCACCTCTTTTGCCTCCCTGGCGTGTTGGCTGCGGGGCATCGCCAGAAACGTGATGCCGAAGGCCTTGGCAAAACAGGCGACGGCGAGCGCGCCGGTGAGCGCCAGCATCGCTGCCCCGATCGGCACCATGATCTTCATGAGCAGGTCCGGAAGCTGAAAGCTCAGAAACAGGCTTTGGAAGGTCAGCCACTCGCTCACAAAGCCGTTCGTCGGCGGAAGGCCCGAGATCGACACCGCCCCGACGAGAAAGAAGAGCGCCGTCCACGGCATCGTCTTGATCAACCCGCCGTATTCCTCCATGTTGCGCGTGTGGGTGGTCGAGAGCACCGCGCCGGCGCCCATGAAGAGGAGCGATTTGAAGACGGCGTGGTTGAGCGTGTGATAAAGGCCGGCCAGCAGCCCGAGCGCGGCCAGATTGGCCAGGCCATAAGTCTGAAAGATCATCCCGGCCCCGATGCCCAGCAGAATGATCCCGATGTTCTCCACGCTGTGATAGGCCAGCAGGCTCTTGAGATCATGTTCCATGAGCGCATACATCACGCCCAGCAGGGCTGAGACGGCGCCCACCGCGAGCACGGTAAAGCCCCACCACCAGGGGAAATCACCGCCGAGAAAATCGAAATAGACCCGGATCAAGCCATAGATGGCGGTCTTGATCATCACACCCGACATCAGGGCCGAGACGTGGGAGGGCGCGGCGGGGTGGGCATAGGGCAGCCAGACATGCAGCGGAATGATGCCGGCCTTCGTCCCGAAGCCGATCAACGCCCCGAGAAAGGCAATGGTCCTGAACCCTTCGGGCAGCGAGGCGATCGACTGCCGGAACCCCTCGAATGAGAAATCACCCGTTTGTTGAAAGAAAACCAGATAGGTCACAAGAATAAACGCCGTGCCCACATGCGTCATCACCAGATAGAAAAAGCCGGCGTAGCGCACGTCGGCCTTTTCATGCTCGGTCACCACCAGCAGGTAGGAGACGATCGACATGATCTCCCACAGGATCAGGAACAGAAAGCCGTCATCCGCCATCACGACGAGCGTCATCGAGAGGAGAAAGGCGTTGTAGAGGCCGCCCAGCAGGCCGATCGGATGGCGCGACTCGAACTCCCGGACGTAGCCGACGGCATAGATCGAGACGGCCGCGCCGGCGAGGGAGATGAGGAGGACAAAAAACGCGGAGAGCGGATCAAGCCGGAATTGAATCGTCAACAGCGGGAGCGTGGAGGGCAGGGAGAAGACCGGTGGGGCGTCGATGAACAGCCCCGACAATCCCAACACGATACCCGACATGGCGGCGAGCGTCGCCGCTCCATGGGCGAACAGGTTCTGCAGGTGTGGATGTCGGGGGCAGCACTGGGGGAGGAGAATGCCCAGGCCATACAAGACAATGGTCGCGAGCAGCGTGGCGGTGACGACACCGGACGCGTCAACAAACGGCAACGACGTTCCTTCTGCCGGTTCATGATACCGGCATCTGTTCTTTATGAGAGGGAGCTAAAAAGCGCCTTATTATAGCACAGCCGCGCCCGCCCCACCATCCCGTGCATCTCGAGCCGGTGCGGCGGCCGCCATGCCCGCCGGTCGCCGGATCGCGGCAGCGGCATTCAACATCGAACGGTACTCCTCGCTCCGCCCGGAGTATAATGGCGCGATTGCGTCACCTGCCTCCGGAGGCGCTGCATGACACCCAACGGGTTCACCCGCTACCAGAAATTTCTGCTGGCCGTGTTCGTGCTCCTCTGGGTCGCGCTGGCCATCAGCCCCTCCTACCGGCAGGACTGGCTCCTGGAAAATATTCTGGTCCTGGTGCTCGTGCCGCTCGGACTGATGACCGCGCGCTATTTCCGTCTGTCGAACTTTTCCTACACGCTGATCACGCTCTTTCTGCTCCTCCACATCACCGGCGCGCATTACACCTATGAACAGGTGCCGTTCGGCTACGCCATCAGCAGATGGTTCGGGGCCGCACGGAATCACTACGACCGGATCGTCCACTTTTCGTTCGGCTTTCTGCTCGCCTACCCGATCCGGGAAATGTTCCTGCGGATCGCCTCCGTGCGGGGTTTCTGGGGCTATCTGCTGCCGCTCGACGTCACACTGTCGTGCAGCGCGCTGTTCGAGATTTTCGAGTGGCTGGTGGCGGCGGTGGTCAATCCGGAGGCGGGCATCGCCTATCTCGGCTCGCAGGGGGACATCTGGGACGCGCAGAAGGACATGGCGCTTGCGGGATTGGGCGCGCTGATCACGATGGTCCTCATCGCGCTGGTCAACTGGCGGTATGATGCCGGATTCCGGCATGAGTTTCGCGAGAGCCTGCGCGTCAAGAGCCACATGCCGCTGGGCGAAATACGCCTGCGCGAGTTGATCCGGGCGAAGCATCAGAAAGCCCGGCGGCGGTAACTACGCCGGCGCACAGGAACACCAAGGGCGACGCGAGTCCCGTTGTTATTTCTCCGCGGTGATCATCCGGGTCCGATACCCCTCGTAATCGGGCACCAGGCGGTCATAATCGCCGTCCATCAACGGGGAGGAAATCATGAAATCGGCGGAGGAGCGGTTGCAGGCGATGGGGATGTTCCACACGACCGCCATGCGCAGCAGCGCCTTGACGTCCGGATCGTGCGGCTGCGGTTCGAGCGGGTCCCAGAAAAAGATGAGAAAATCGATTTCGCTGTCGGCGATTTTGGCGCCGATTTGCTGATCGCCGCCCAACGGGCCGCTCTGCAGCTTGGTGATTTTGAACCCCAGCTCCTGTTCCAGGATCGATCCGGTGGTCCCTGTCGCATAGATTGTATGGTGCGCCAGGAGGGTCCGGTTGTACTTGGCCCACTCGACCAGGTCGCGCTTTTTGTTGTCATGCGCAACCAGCGCAATTTTCTTGTCATGTTGCATGGCGATTTTCTTATGCGTCATCTCGCTTCACTCCCCTTGTCCTGTCATCACGGCATCGCCAACGCATGGCTCGACGACTCTGCGTCAACGAAAGCCGCCGCCCATTATACTCTTTTCGTTTGGGATCCCGTCATAACAACGTTGCACACCCGGCGCCCGGCGGCCCGCCGGCGTGGCCGGTCATAGGGACCCCCCGCCCGGAACCCCTGTTCTTCTCCAGTAAAACGGTAGTGGGCCAGTTTCACCCGAAAAATAGGGACACGTCCCAATTTCCCGGAGGCGGTCACAAGCAGGCCGCAGGAACTCACCACAATTGGGACGTGTCCCTATTTTTGACGTCACACATGCGGGCGAACTCAAACTGCCCCACTACCAGTAAAACAACCCCCTTGACACCGTACCTAGGTACGGAGTGTAAGATATGGCATGACGAGGTTCACCATCGGCAAATTGGCCCGGGCATCGGGCGTCGGCGTGGAGACGGTGCGCTTCTACGAGCGCAAGGGGTTGATCACACGACCGTCGGCCCGGGAGGGCTACCGTACTTATGCCGAGGAGGATGCCCGCCGGATCCGCTTCATCAGGCGGGCGCAGGCGCTGGGTTTTACGCTCAAGCAAATCAAAGGACTGCTGGAGCTCAACACACCGACGCCAAACTGAAGGAGGTGGAGCAGAAAATCCGCGACCTCCACAAGATGAAACGATCCCTCAAGACGCTCTCCAACGCCTGCGGTGAGAGCAGGAATGCCGTGACGAATTGCCGGATCCTGAACTGCTTTGAACATGCACAGCGAGCGTAGTTCCCGCCCTGTCAAGGCGGGGCAAGCGAGCGAAGATCAATAAGCCGTTTCCCACACATGTCGAAGAATCCCCGCCTGACAAGGCGGGGTTCTTCAACCCGGCTGGACAGGAAGATCTTCGGCGTCAGCCCACAAAAACAGAACTCCACCTACGCCAAGTTCGACTTGCAGGAGCCGCCGCTGAACCTGGCCATGCAGTCGGGCGCGGGCGCGATCAGCCGGGTCTCGCACTTCGGCATCGAGGTCGATTCCACCGACGAGATGCTGCGGTGGCAGAAGCGGCTGACCGAACAGGGGCTGGTCAAGCTGGTCGAATCCGATACGAAATGCTGCTTCGCCCGGCAGGACAAGGTCTGGTTTTCAGATCCGGACGGCAACGCCTGGGAAGTGTTTTACGTGCGCGAGCAACTGCCGGTGGCGGAGGCGCCCGCCTGTTGCGGCTAGGCCGTAAAGCGCTCGCCGAATTGATCGGCACCTTTGCGCTGGTCTTTGCCGGCTGCGGGAGTTTGATGGTGCTGGAACGGATGCCCGGCGCCCTCGCGCCCGCGGCCGTGCCGATCATCTTCGGCCTGGTGGTGGCGTGCATGGTCTATGCGGTGGGCCACATCAGCGGGGCGCACTTCAATCCCGCGGTGACGCTGGCCTTTTCCGTGGCGCGCCATTTCCCCCGGCGGGACGTGCCGGCCTACTGGCTGGCGCAGATCAGCGGGGCCGTGCTCGCCGTCTTTCTGCTGCGCCTGCTCCTGCCGGCCGGGGCCCACTACGGGGCGACCGTGCCCCGACTGGGCCTGGTACAGTCCCTCGGGGTGGAGCTGCTCCTGTCGTTTTTCCTGATGTTCGTCATTATCGCGGTGGCGACCGATTCGCGGGCGGAAGGCATGATGGCCGGCGCGGCGATCGGGGGCATCATCGCAGTGGGCGCCTACGTGGGAGGGCCGTTGACCGGCGCGTCGATGAATCCCGCGCGGTCGCTGGCTCCCGCGCTCTTTGAACATCGAGTCAACGTCCTCTGGATCTACATCGTCGGGCCGGCCATCGGCGCGACGGTGGCCGCGCTGACCTACGAGTGGGTCCGCTGTCCTTCGGATTCCAAAAGTGCCGGGGGCTGCTGTTAAGACGACGATTTTATTCCTCTGTGTCGCCAATTCGGCGCGCAGCCAGATGGCGGAGGGACTGGCCCGCCGACTGCTGGGCAAGGAAGCCGACATCCGAAGCGCCGGTTCGCGGCCGGGGGCCCGGATCCAACCCGAGGCCATCGAGGTCATGAAGGAGATCGGCATCGATCTGTCGGCGGCCAGGCCGAAATTCCACTGGGACCTTCCCCCGGAATTTCTCGCCGGTCTTGATTACGTCATCACGCTCTGCGCGGAAGAGGTGTGCCCCGTCATCCCCTCGCAGAAAGCCGCGCGGCTCCATTGGCCGATCACAGACCCCGTGGGCGTCGGCAACACAGCACAAGAAACATTCGCGGCGTTTCGCAAGACGAGGGACCGGATCGAGGAACAACTGCGGCCGTTCGCCCTCAGGATCTTGAGCGCTTCCCGGCGCACATAGAGCATCAGCGCACCGCCGGCCGCCTCCTGCAAACACTAGCAGGGAATTGAAAGACTCATTCTTCGGGCAGGCCAGTCAAAAAGTTTCAGCTGCAAGGCCGCAGGCTTCGAGGGAACTGGAGTCCGACCATCTCGCAGAGCGGTGGTCGGATGAGGATTCCCGACGGGGTACCCATTGCGGCGCAGCCATTGCAATGGGTCGGGAGAACGCCGCAGGTGGACTTTTTCACGGGCCTGCTAAGCAGGCAGCGGCTTGCGGGCCGACACGATCCGGATGGCCATCGGCAGGGCGACCCCTTTGCCCTGCTTGTATCGATTGGCTGCCTCGGTAATCTGCGCTTCGGCGTCGCGCCGCTGCTTGGGCGACAGTTTGGCGAAGAGCGGTTGTAACGGCGCCGCCATGTCAAGCAGACTGGCCAGATATTCCTCTGCCGACTCATAATACGATTCGCCGGTCATCTCGTCATCCGCCAGCCCCGTCAAGCCGGCCCGTTGCGCCATGCCGTATAGCTCGCCCGGCTTCGCCAGCCGGAAGATGCCGGGCTGATCGGGATCGGGCGGAGGGAGCGTCAGAAACGTCTTGAGCACCGCCAAGGGGATCGAAATGAACGGGTTCCTCTCGACGGCCGACCAGACGGCGGCGGCGAAATAGCCGCCGGGTTTCAACACGCGGACCACTTCGCGCATCGTCCGCGGAATATCGGGCAGAAACATCAGGCAGAAGCGGCTGAGCACCGCGTCATATGACGCATCGTCAAACGGCAGGCTGGTCACGTCGGCCGTTTGGAACCGGACATTTGACACGCCCACCCGCTCCGCCTTGCGCCGGGCGGCGTGGAGCATCTGCTCGGCCAGATCCAGCCCGAGCACGCGGCCCGAGTCGCACACCGCCTGGGCGGCCAGCAGGGCCGGATACCCCGTCCCGCTTCCCAGATCCAGCACCCGCTGTCCCGCCCTCAACCGGCCCTCGGCCACCAACCGGTGGTTGACGAAGGCCATGTTCTGATCGAGCCGGTCGTCCCATTTTTCCCACGCGGGCGCGACGCGATTCCAATCCTGGCGCTGGGTGTCAATGACGTCTTGCGGTTTCACGGCTGCCATGGAGCTGCTCCTTCGGGAAGAGATGAGGAAGATGCGCTATTGTGCTACCGAATGGAGGGAAAAAGCAATCGTTCACGCCATGCGGTAGCGGGTCAATTGGTCCATGCATGGCGGGCCTGTCGAACCACTCATGGCGAGTCCTCGAGGCGAGCCATGAACACTGTGCGCCCTTTACTTCGAACGAATGTGAGAAGTCCCATTCGACTTGTCCCGAGGGGCTCGACCCGGGGGATTCTCAGTACAAGCGACACGCTCGGGCGAACGGCTGGTCGCCTGACCAACCTGACCCACCGCCCGGCGGCTTTTCCTATTGACACCATCGACGCTTGCCCGTATAAATATGGGAAGTCCGTCACGGGGCTCGAAACGTCCACCCGGGTGAGTGCCGATGACCGAAGTGAAGGAACGCCGTCCCACGGTTCTCATCGTCGATGACGATGAGGGGATGCGGGAGACGCTGGACTCGATCCTCGCCGACCGGTACGACACGATCAAGGCCGGCACCGGCCAAGCCGCCCTGAACACCCTGTCCGAGCGCGAAGTCGACGTCGTCCTGCTCGATTGCCTCCTCCCCGACCTGCACGGTCTTGCCGTGCTTCAGACCATCA
Source organism: Nitrospirota bacterium (assembly GCA_016201765.1). Taxonomy (GTDB): domain Bacteria; phylum Nitrospirota; class Nitrospiria; order JACQCE01; family JACQCE01; genus JACQCE01. The sequence goes on along the minus strand of JACQCE010000034.1, from coordinate 4,884 downwards.
AGGAACGCTACGACGGCGTGGAGGTCGTCATGATCACGGCCGTCAAGGACGTGGAAACGGCGGTCCGCGCGATGAAATTGGGCGCGTACCACTACCTCACCAAGGAATTCGACTACGATGAAGTGCTGGCCGTCATCGACAAGATCGTGGCCAAGCTGCGCGGCGAGCGGGAGATCCTCTATCTCCGCTCCGAAATGGAGCAGTTGACCGACGCGCCCTTTGTCGTCGGTCGCAGCAAACGGATGCGGGCGATTCTCGACGTGATCCACAAGGTGGCCAAGCTGCCCGCCACGGTCCTGATCCAGGGGGAGAGCGGCACCGGCAAACAAATGCTGGCCCGGCACATTCACAAGGAAAGCGGGCTGGCCGACCGGCCGTTCGTCACGCTGGATCTGTCCGCCGTGCCGGAGAGTCTCATCGAAAGCACGCTGTTCGGCCACGAACGCGGCGCCTTCACCGGCGCCTATCAGCGCCATTTGGGGAAGTTTGAACTGGCCAACGGCGGGACATTGTTTCTCGATGAAATCGGCCATCTCCGGTATGAAATGCAGGGGAAGCTGTTGCGGGCGATCCAGGACGGCGAGATCGAACGGGTCGGAGGCAGCAAAACCCTGCGCGTGGCGGTGCGGTTGATCGCGGCGACGAACGTCGATTTGAAGGAGGCGGTCAAGCGCAACCAGTTCCGGGAGGATCTCTACTACCGGATCAACGTGCTGCCCATCTACCTGCCGCCCCTCCGGGAGCGGCTGGTGGACGTGCCGGAACTGGTGCAACTGTTCATGGAACGCTACAACAGGCGGTTTCAAAAGCGCGTCACGAAGATCACCGACACGGCGCTCAGAACGCTCTCCATCCATCAGTGGCCGGGCAACATCCGGGAACTCGAAAACCTGATCGAGCGGATCGTGGCGATCGCCGACGGCGACACGATCGGGCAGGAGGACATCCCGGTCGAATATTGCCTCTCGGAACCGGTGAACAACAGAACGACGGAGCCGCTGCTCCTGAAGGCCTGCGAGACGTTTGAGCGGAATTTCATCCTCAAAACGCTGGAACGGGCGCAATGGAACCGGAAAAAAGCCGCCGAACTGCTCGGCATTTCGCTAAGCACGCTGAAATTTAAATTCACCAAGCTGCATCTGTACGAGCTGATCTCCGAACGCCGCCGGGCCTCCGGCGCCCATTCCCGACGCACGAAAGCGTGATTCCGAGCCGACGCGGCCTTCCTCCCCTGCCGGCGCTTCTCCCCTGGCTTGCGCTGGCATGGGGGGGCCTTGCGCTCGCGGCCCCGCCGTCCGACCCGTCCCCAACCCAACACGATGACCAGACGGAGGTTTCCGTGGCGGTGTCCGCCACGACACCCAGCCGGTTCGACCAGCCGCCGGATGAAGCGACCGGCTCCGTGACGGTCCTGACCGAGCCGGAAATGGCCGCGCAACACCCGGTGGCGGCGCCGGAGGCACTCCGGACCCTGCCCGGGCTGGACGTCAGGGAAGCCGGCACGCTGGGCGAGGCGGCGTCGCTCCGGATCAGGGGCGCCGAACCGTTCCAAACGCTGGTGCTGCTGGACGGGGTGCGCGTCAACTCCCCGCTTCGAGGCGATGCCGATCTCGGCAACTTCCTCCTGGACGGCGTGACACAGATCGAAGCGGTGCGGGGCGGCTATTCGGCGCTCTATGGCTCCGACGCGATCGGCGGCGCCGTCAATCTGCGGACGCTGCCGCCGCAGCGGCCGACGGAAGTGACGTTCTTCGCCGAGGGCGGCACCTTTCACACCGCCCGGGAAGGCGTGGGCGTGGGGGGAAAACAGGAGTGGGGATTCTATCGTTTCGCCGTGTCGCGCACCGACACCGATGGGCAGTTCGACCACGACCGCTTTGGCGCCGCCACGCTGTCGGGACAGCTCTCCGTGGACCTCACACCCCGGAGTTCCATCACACTCACGCCCCGGTACCAAACCGACAGGAAGGAAATGGCCATCACCCCCCTGGAGTTTTTGCCGACCTTCACGGTGGTGCGGGATGACAACAACGTCATCAAACGGCAATTTCTTTCCACGGCGGTCGAATATCGGAACACCCCCGTGCCCTGGTGGGAGATGGTGCTGAACGTCTCAACGGTCCAGACCGATCTGGACTGGGACAACCCGAACACCGACTCGACCGTTGACGGGTCGACCTCCGTCTCCTACTCCTATGCTGAAGAGACACGAGAGCGGGAATACACCGTGAACCTTCAGCAAAATATCACGTGGCAACCGAATCAGGTGTTCACGCTCGGTCTCGAGCAGGCGTGGGTGGATGTCCACAGCATACAAGACATCGCCTTCACCGTGACGCCGCCGCCACCGGGTTTCCCTCCCAGTTACGACCCGCCACCCACGGCGATCGATGGCCGCCGCCGGACGCGGTCGCTCTATCTGCAGCAACTGTCCCGGTTATGGGACAGTCTGATGGTGCAAGCAGGGCTGCGTGTTGATGGGGACAGCCAATTCGGCACCACGGTCAATCCCAAACTTGCCACCACCTATCGGCTCGCCCCAACCGGCGCCACCCTTCGAGCGAGCGGGGGGACGGCCTACCGTGCGCCGACGATCCAGGAACTGGATTTTGTGCTGTACGGCAACCCGGGATTGCATCCGGAACGGGCCATCAGTTGGGAAGCTGGCGTGCGACAGCCGCTCCTGGGGGAGCGGCTGGTGCTGGATGCGGCCTTTTTCCAGATCGAGTTTCACAACCTCATCGAACGGTTTCCCGCGCCCGCTCACAATGTCGGGCGGGCCCGGTCACGAGGGGTTGAAACGGAGGTCATCTATCAGCCGGTCGACAATGCCCGGGTGACCGTCAATTACACGTGGCTCGACACGCTGGGCGAAAACGGCATGGACCTTCCGCTGAGTCGGCGCCATCGACTCAATATGATCGTGACCGGTTCGCCGCTGACCGGCCTAGTGCTTCGCGTCTCGGCGCAACTGGCATCGGGCCAGCAGCTTCCCGGGCCGGTTGAGCAGTTGGACGGCACCGTGGAGTACGGCCGGGACTCCGGCTACCTTCTGATTGATGCGACGGCGACCTATGAGCTCATCCGCCCCATGCCTGCCGTCCGTCAAGCGGAATTGTTCGTCAAAGCGAATAATCTCTTGAATACCGACTATCAGAATCTTCCTGGTTTTCCCGCGCCAGGGCTGGCCTTCCTGGGCGGCATCAAATCTTCTTTCTAAGGTCAGCTTCTTGTCCTTCATGGACAGTTTCTTGTCCAGTCTTGATATATTCTTAAATCATTCAATGGATTAGTCTGTATGTTTGGCTGCCATGCAGGCGAATAACGGCCAACAGCAAAGCCAAAACGATCGGTTCGTGACCGGCGCTCCCACCCCGACGGCTGACGGCGTTTCTCCATCGCCGTCATGTGAACAAACCTCCTTCTATTGATACATATGCATCGGCGCGTGACCGACCGGTGCATCGTCACTGCGGTGAACCGCGCCGTCCCGTCGACACTCCCCCTCATCTTGTGGACGAGCGTCACGCACCCAACCAGAGCCTGAAAATGGGCCCGACTCTTGTGTGTCGCATCCTGGCATGTTGCTTGCGCTATGGTGTGGCGATACATCGTCCGCAGTCATGCACCGGAAGCGATGGGAATTGATCGCGTCTGATCAACGCCCATCAGAGGGGGAGCTGGATGAAGCCGTCGATCTTTAACGTTGTCACGTCCGCCTTGCACGCTGATGAAGTCCTGATTTTCAACACGTTCACGGACGCCCGGGTGGTGGTCAACCTCGCCTTGAAGGCCGCGATGGACAAGGCGGGCAAGGGGGCGCCGCTGACCGACGAGGAGTCGGCCTATCTCGGTCAATTGAAAGACGCGGGCATCATGGTCGACGACACGGTCGATGAAGAGCGGGAGCTGGAATATTGGTTTCAGCGGCTGAAATATGACACGACGTCGCTGGACGTGACCGTGCTGACGACGTCGGCCTGCAACCTCGGCTGCACCTATTGTTTTGAGGATGGCATTAATCTGAAAGGTTTTATGACGGAACCGGTCTGCCAACAGGCGGGCGACTGGATTACGGCGCGACTGGACGAGGTGCGGCCCCGGATCCTGCACCTGACGTTGTTCGGCGGCGAGCCGCTCCTGAATCCCAAGGCGGCGCTGGAACTGAGCCGCCGGCTCTATCGCGAAACGGCACGGCGTGGGATGACGCAACAGATCAGCGTGATCACCAATGGCGTCCTGCTGACGGAACAGTTGGTCGATGACCTGCTGGCGGTCGGCCTCTCGCGCGTCAAGGTGACGCTCGATGGGGATGAGCAGGCCCATGATTCGAAGCGCAGGTACAAGAACGGCAAAGGGAGCTTCCGGGTCATCATCGACAACCTCCTCCGGTTGAAGGGCAAGGCGCCCATTTCAATCGGCGGCAATTTCGACGAGACGACCAGGGACTCGATCCCCAGGCTGCTGGACCAACTGGTGGCGTTGGGCTTCACGTCCGATGACATCATGGATATCAGCTTCAAACCCATTCTCAATCCCACCAACAAAATCGCCGTGCTGAATAATTCGATGGATTCCGGCCATTCCTGCACGTTTTCCGACACCAAAGCCGAGGACTTTCTCTGGCTGCGGGACGAGGTCGAACGGCGGGGATTCGCCACCAAGGACGGCATCGCCATCGGCCCCTGCTGCGCGACGAAGGAACAGACGTTCACAATCGACCCATGGGGGAAAATCTACAAGTGTCCCGCGCTGGTCGGCCGGGAATCGTTCATCATCGGCGACGTGGCGAAGACCGGATTGAACGGCCTGAACACGAAATTCATGACGGTCGATCTCTGGCGCGATCCCTTTTGCTCCGGCTGCAGCTATCGCCCGATCTGC
>JACQCE010000018.1 GCA_016201765.1 Nitrospirota bacterium | reverse complement strand
ATCTGGTTCCCGAGCGGTTTCATTTCGAGACGGAACCGGGGTGGGGACGGGACCTGGCGATGCGGTTCGGCCGGTGGGACATCCGCTGGCGGGGGCTTTGGCCCGTGAACCGGCTCGGCTACAGCAAAATCTTCTTCGCTAGAAAGTATTAATGAGTTATAACCTTGGCGCTAGACTTACCCCGCCGGTCGGAGCCGAGCGCTGGTTTGACGCGCGAGCCATGGGTACAACGCGTATGGCGATGGGGCCGGGGTGTGGGGGCGACAGCCCCCACAGATCAATGACAGGGGGAGTTGAATATGCCCCCGCAGGTTTTCAATGATGGAACGCGTCAGCCGTAATTGGGCCTGGTGGGTGGCTACCGTTGGTGGTGTTGGTCTTCTCCCCCGAATGCCCGGCACGGCCGGGAGCGCGGTTGGATTGTTGGCGGTTTGGGGGCTGGAGGCGCTGGCGGGGCCCTGGGGCTTGGCGGCCGCCCTCATTATATGCATCCCGCTGGGCGTGGCGGCCGGATCGCGGGTTTCGGAGCGGTTGAGGCGGGCCGATCCCTCCGCGGTGGTGATCGATGAGGTGTGCGGCATGCTGGTGACGCTGGTCGCTCTGCCCCTGACGCCGCTGACGGCCACGGCCGGTTTTTTCCTCTTTCGGGTGTTCGACATCTTCAAACCTTTCCCCATCTCCTGGATGCAACGGCACTGGCACGGCGGCTGGGGGATCATGGCCGATGATCTGGCGGCCGGTTTGGCCGCCCATCTCTGCCTGCTCGGCCTGCTGGCGTGGTGGCCATGACGCTTCAACACAAACCCCATCACGCCGCGCCCGCCGCCTGTTCGGCGGAACTGATTGCCATCGGCTCGGAGCTGATCCTCGGCCACGTCGCGGAGCGGAACGGCGCCTTTCTGGCCCGCGAGCTGACCCGTTTGGGCGTGGCCGTCCAATTCACCACCACGGTGGGGGATGACGAGCAGGCGATGGCCGAGACGCTCGAGCGGGCGATCGGCCGGTCGCAGATCGTGATCACGACCGGCGGGCTGGGGGCGACGGAGGACGATCTGACCAAGAAGGTCCTGGCCAGGGTGACCCGCCGCCGGCTGATCCTCAATGACGAGCTGCGCATCCGGATCCGCGCCCGGTACAAGCAGCGCGGCGGGTCGGTGCCGGCCTCGGTCGACCGGCAGGCGCTGGTGCTGTCGCGCGCGCACCTGATCGAGAACGCCCTGGGCACGGCGCCGGGCATTCAAGTCAGCGGGCCGCACTACTGGCTGGCCGCGCTGCCGGGCGTGCCGCACGAGATGGAGGCGATGTTTCACGCCGTCGTCAGCGGATTGTTGCAGGCCCGATTCGGCCTGCGGCCGCGCTCCCGTTTGCGGGTGCTGCACTGCGGCGGGGTCGGCGAACTATTGGTGAATGAGCGGCTGCGGCCGCTCTTTTCCGAGCGGCCCGGCTCGATCGGCGTGATCGCGAAGCCGGCGGGGGCGGACGTCCTGCTGCTGGCCGGCCCGCCGAAGATCGACCCCTCGCTCCGCCACCGGCCGACGGCCATCCCGGCGGATTACGATGCTCTGCAGGCGCTGGAACGGGAGGTGCGCGGCCGCCTTGGTGATGCCGTGTTTGGGGCGGATGACGATTCTCTGGCATCCGTGGTCGGCCGTTTGCTCCGCGAGCGGGAGCTGACGCTGGCCGTGGCCGAGTCGTGCACCGGCGGACTGGTGACCCATCTGCTGACCAACGTGCCGGGCAGCACCGCCTATGTCGACCGCGGCATCATCTGCTACAGCAACCGGTCGAAGTCCGATCTGGCGGGGGTGGCGCCGCAATTGGTCGAGGAGTATGGCGCGGTCAGCGCGCAGGTCGCCTGGGCGCTGGCCGACGGCATCCGTCGGGCCAGCGGCTGTTCGATCGGCCTGGCGGTGACCGGCATCGCCGGCCCGACGGGCGGGTCGGCCAAAAAGCCGGTGGGTCTGGTTCATCTGGCCGTCTCCGATCAGGGGACGGTGACGACCAAGTTTCACCATTTTCACGGTGATCGCCTTGCGTTGAAGCAGGCCTTCGCCCATGCGGCGCTGGATCTGTTGCGCCGGCATCTATTAAAGGCAGGTATTTGATGTGGGGGCCCGTGCGGAAGATTTCGGAATCCAGCCGCCTCACCGACTCGGCGGCGCGCACAGACTCGCTGCTCCTTCCTCGTCGCAGCGTGCGCCCTCCGATGCCCCCACGCCGTATTATATGCGGGGACCCGTGCGGGAGCGAAGATCGTCCTCCGTCGTCCCCGCGCCCCCAGCCGCCATTGTTAGTCCATCGGCCTACGTAGCTCCCTGTGTTTGGCCCTGAGCAGTCCAAAATGCCGTCTGCGATTCGGGCGTTCATCGCCGTGCCGCTGACGCCGGACACGATTGAGCGGCTCAAGCCGCCGGTGGAGGAACTGCGCGCCGTCTGCCGGACCGCGAAGATCGAGGCGAGCTGGAGCCGGCCGGAAGGGTGGCATCTGACGCTGAAGTTTCTCGGCCCGGTTGCCGCCAACCAATTGCCGCCGTTATTGGACACGTTGCCGGCCTGCGCGGCCCGGCATGCGGCCTTTGCACTTCAATTCAACGGCTTCGGCGCTTTTCCTGACGCGCGGCGCCCCCGGGTGCTGTGGGTCGGTGTGGAGGCGGATGAAGGGGCGAGGGCCATCGAATCGCTGGCGCGGGAGATTGACGCGATGACCGCCGCGCTCGGCTATCCCGCCGAGGAACGGCCCTATGCAGCCCATTTGACCGTGGGCCGGATACGGGTGCCGCGATCGTCCCAGGAATTGACGAGCTGGCTGGAGGGGCATGGGAGTGATCGGGGGACCGGTCGGTTGGCTTCGTTCAAGGTGGAGCAGGTGGCGCTGATGCGTTCCGATCCCGGCCCGGGAGGGTCTGTTTATACTCCGGTCGCGGTGTTTCCGTTGGCGTGAAAAAGGGGACAGGCTACTTTTTCAGCTCTAGACGAAATCCAACGGGGATAAAAGTAGCCTGTCCCCTTTTTACCCCCATTGCGACGCCTGGTCAAACGGATTATAATGGATGAAATTTCACAAGGAGCAACGTCATGGCAGAGCTGAGAGACAATCCGCGTGTGGACAGTCAACGGGCGAAGGCGCTGGAGCTGGCGCTGACCCAGATTGAAAAGCAATTCGGCAAGGGCACGATCATGCGCCTGGGCAGCGACGGGGTGGTCGCCGATGTGGCGACCGTCTCCAGCGGTTCGCTGGGGCTGGATATCGCCCTGGGCGTCGGGGGGCTGCCCCGCGGGCGGGTGATTGAAATCTTCGGGCCGGAATCCTCGGGCAAGACGACGCTCACCCTGCACGCGGTCGCCGAAACGCAGCGGGCCGGCGGGGTGGCGGCGTTCATCGACGCCGAGCACGCGCTCGACATGAATTACGCCAAAAAACTGGGCGTGCACGCGGACGATCTGCTGGTCTCACAGCCCGACACGGGCGAGCAGGCGCTGGAGGTCGCGGAGACGCTGGTCCGGAGCGGCGCGGTCGACCTGATCGTGGTGGACTCGGTGGCGGCGCTGGTGCCCCGGGCGGAGCTGGAAGGGGAGATGGGTGACGCCCACATGGGCCTGCAGGCCCGGCTGATGTCGCAGGCGCTGCGGAAATTGACCGCGGCGATCAGCAAATCGCACACGACGGTCATCTTCATCAATCAGATCCGGATGAAGATCGGCGTGATGTTCGGCAACCCGGAGACGACCACGGGCGGCAACGCGCTAAAGTTCTACGCCTCGGTCCGCCTGGACATCCGGCGGATCGAATCGCTCAAGGAAGGGCAGGAGGTGATCGGCAACCGCGTCCGGGTGAAGGTGGTCAAAAACAAGCTGGCGCCGCCGTTCCGGCAGGCGGAGTTCGACGTCCTCTTCAATGAGGGGATCTCCCGCGTGGGCGAGCTGATCGACCTGGGGACGGAGAAGGGATTCGTCGAAAAGAGCGGGGCCTGGTACACGTACAAAGGCGAACGGATCGGCCAGGGGCGGGAGAACGCCCGGCTGTTTCTGCGCGAGCATGAGCCGATGGCGAAGGAACTGGACCTGCAGATCCGTGAAGCGGCCGGCCTCGTGAAGGGCAAGCCGAAGGCGCCGGACGTGAAGGCGGCGGAGGGGAAGGGCAAGGCCTGATCGAGGCACGATCCGGCAAGACCGGCTATAATGAGAGGAAGTACGGGAATCGGGTGATTCCTCTTATCATAGATTCGGGGAGAGTGGTAGTGGAAATCGGAGGTTGCCTCTCGCCGCTGGACGCGGCTTCGAGGTAAAAGAGTGGTACTGAGAATCGGATGGACCCCGTTCTGCTAGGCAGAACGGGGTAAAGGAGTGGGCATGGATATTAATGATCTGCTGAAATCGGCGACCGAGAAACGGGCGTCCGACCTCCACTTCAAGGTGGGCAACCCTCCGATCGTCCGCGTGGACGGCAAACTCCAGCCGCTGGACCAATACCCCAAAATTGCGCAGGAGGACGTCGTCGCGCTGGCCTTTTCGGTCATGAATACCAGCCAGAAACAGCGGTTCAAGGATCATAATGAAGTGGACCTGGCCTACAGCGCGCCGGGGTTGGGCCGGTTCCGGGTCAACATCTATCAGCAGCGCGGCTCGATCGGCATGGTCTGCCGGGTCATCCCGACCAAGATTCTGACGATCACCGATTTGAATCTGCCGGCCGTGGTGGAAAAGCTCGCCGCGGAACAACGCGGCCTCATTCTGGTCACCGGAACGACGGGCAGCGGCAAATCCACCACGCTGGCCGCCATCATCGATCAGGTCAACCGGACCCGCAACGACAACATCATCACGATCGAGGACCCGATCGAATTTCTCCACCGCGACCGGAAGTGCCTGATCAGCCAGCGCGAAGTGGGCAGCGACACCGAATCGTTCAGCGTCGCCCTGCGGAGCGCCCTGCGCCAGGACCCGGACGTGATCCTGGTGGGCGAAATGCGGGATTTTGAAACGATTTCCACCGCTTTAGTCGCCGCCGAAACGGGCCACATGGTGATGTCGACTCTGCACACGGTCGACGCGGCCGAGACGGTCAACCGGATCATCTCCGTCTTCCCGCCGTACCAGCAGAAGCAGGTGCGGCTCCAGTTCGCCTCGGTCATCAAGGGCATCGTCTCGATGCGACTGGTGCCGCGGGCCGACGGCAACGGCCGGGTGCCGGCCGTGGAGGTGATGGTGGCCACGCAGACGATTCGCGAGTGCATCATCGATCCGGACAAAACCCGGAAGATCCCCGAAGTCGTGGCCGCCGGCTCGTCCCAGTACGGGATGCAGACGTTCGATCAGTCGCTCTATGCCCTCTATCAGAAAAAACTCGTGACGTACGAGGAAGCGCTGCGGTGGTGTTCCAATCCCGAGGACTTTGCGCTCCGGGTCAAGGGCATCCAGTCCACGGCCGATCTCTCCTGGGAACAACAGCAGGGCCAGGTCGGCAGTGAGCGCAAAGAGGGCACCGATAAATTCAAGATCGAACGGTTTGGCCGGTAAGTCGCCCCGAACCGCGTCATCCGCCGGTCGTGCAGGCCGGCGTTCCCCCCGCCAACTCGCCTATCGGTTGCTGGCCCGCCGCGCCTACAGCGAACGGGAACTTGAGGCACGTTTACGCCGGCGGGGCGTGGCCGCCGCCGAGATTGCGGCGACGCTCGATGGGCTGAAGCGGCTGGGCTACCTCGATGACGCCGCGACCGCGGCTCAGTGGGCCCGCTCGTGGCGCACCTATAAAGGATGGGGGCCGTTGCGCGTCCGGGCCGAACTGACCCGCCGGGGACTGGACCGCCGGCTGACCGACCGGGTGGTGGCTGACTCGTTCCCCGATGACGAGACGGAGGCGGCGGCCATGCAGGCGGCCGTCCGGCTGGCGGCCCGGCCGGCCTTCGCCCGAGCCGGCCGCCGCCGGACGCTGTGGCTGGCCGCGCATCTGGCCCGCCGGGGATTCCCCCCCGATCTGGCCCGCCGTGTGGCCCACCGTTGCTGTCCGAAGGGCGAAGACGATATGATGGAACCTGAAGGTTAGATGCGGCCAATGGGAAATCAAAAGGGGCTTGGGGCGTGGGGATAACGGAGGACATTTCCTTGCTTGTTCCGCACGGATCCCCACATTCAATCAACGGGTGGGGGCATCGGAGAATCTTTCCTTGCTCTTTTCGCACGGGCCCAGAGCAATCCAGGTGCAACATGAGGCCGATGGTAGACAATAAGCGGCCCGGGGTGTGGGGGCAACGGAGGACCTTTCTTTGCTCCATCCGCACGGGCCCCCACATCTAATGACATGAAGAACGCCGCCGAGATTCGCCAAGAGTTCCTCGACTACTTCGCCGGCCACGGCCACACGGTCGTGCCCAGTTCCCTGCTCATCCCGCAGGCCGATCCGACCCTGTTGTTCACCAACGCCGGCATGGTGCAATTCAAAAGCGTCTTTTTGGGGCAGGAACGGCGCGCCTACGCCCGGGCCGTCTCGGTGCAGAAGTGCATGCGGGCCGGCGGCAAGCACAACGACCTCGATCAGGTCGGCTGGACCGGCCGCCACCACACCTTCTTCGAAATGCTGGGCAATTTTTCATTCGGCGACTATTTCAAATCGGACGCCATCGGCTATGGCTGGGAGTTGCTGACCAAGCGGTGGGGATTGCCGGCCGACCGGTTGTGGGTGACGGTCTTCCGCGATGATGACGACGCGGAAGCGCTCTGGAAAAAGATCGGTGTGCCGGCCGCGAGGATCGTCCGAAAGGGCGAAGCGGATAATTTCTGGCAGATGGGGGAGACCGGCCCCTGCGGCCCCTGCTCGGAGATCCATATCGACCAGGGGGAGGGCGCAGTCCCGAAGGCGCATCTGGCCGTCTGCAAGGGCATTCATTGCGACTGCGACCGGTATCTGGAAATCTGGAATCTCGTCTTCATGCAGTTCAACCGGGACGCGGCCGGCACACTGACGCCGCTGCCCAAGCCCAGCATCGACACGGGGATGGGGCTGGAACGGGTGACGGCCGTCCTCCAGGGCGTCACCGACAACTATCGGACCGACCTGTTCACGCCCTATTTTCAGGCGCTCGCCGGATTGGCTGGCAAGGCCGTGCCGGCCGTGGCGGAGAGCAAGGGCGGCCGGGTGATCGCCGACCACATCCGGGCCATGACCTTTTTGATTGCCGACGATGTCCTGCCTTCGAACGAAGGGCGCGGCTATGTGCTGCGGCGGGTCGTCCGCCGGGCGGTGCGCTACGGCCGGGAGCTGGGACTGACGAAGCCGTTCCTGCATCAGTTGTCCGCGACAGTGATCGACACGATGAGCGGGGCCTACCCCGAGCTGGAGCAGAGCCGGTCGCTGGTGGCCGACGTGCTGACCGGCGAGGAGGAGCGGTTCTTACAAGTCTTGGATGAAGGGATGGGGCGGTGGCGCGAGGTGATCCAGCAGGCGGAAGGGCGGCGCGAGCGCACGATCGCGGGCGCGGAGGCGTTCCGGCTCTACGACACCTACGGCTTTCCGCTCGACATCGCCGCCGACATGGCGCGCGAGCGCGGCCTGACGGTCGACGCGGCGGGGTACGATGCCGCGATGGAGGAGCAGCGCGACCGGGCCCGCAAGGCGTGGGTGGTCAAATCGGTCGAGCCCTATTTTCAGGACTTGCTCAAGCGGGTCGACCCGACCCGGTTTACCGGCTACGACCGGCTGGATGATGAAGTCCGGCTGCTGCTGATCATCAAAGACGGCCGGCCGGTCAAGACGGCGTCGGCGGGGGAAACCGTTGAGCTCATCTTCGATCAGACGCCCTTCTACGGCGAATCGGGCGGGCAGGTGGGCGATCAGGGATTGCTGGAACATCCCGGCGCGCTGGCCGAGATTCAGGTCACCGTGAAACCGCTGCCGGGTTTCTTCGTCCATCGGGCCGTGGTGGTCAAGGGGACGTTGCGGGAAGGGGAGACCTGCCGGGCGGTGGTCAATCATCGGGCCCGTTCAGGCGCAGCGTCCAACCACACGGCGACGCATCTGCTGCACGCGACGTTGCGCGAACTCTTCGGTGAGCGGGTCAAGCAGGCCGGGTCGCTCGTCGCGGCGGACCGGCTCCGGTTCGATTTCACGCAGGCGACGGCGCTGTCGCCGCGCGATCTGAAGCGGGTGGAACAGGTGGTCAACGAGCGGATTCGCGGCGATCATCGCGTTCAGACTGAGGAGATGGGCTTTCAGGAGGCGGTCAAAGCCGGCGCGCTCGCCTTTTTTGACGACAAATACGGCGACCGGGTGCGGGTGGTGCGGATCGGCGAGTTCAGCAAGGAATTGTGCGGCGGGACCCATTGCCACGACACCGGCGAAGTGGGGCTGTTCCGGCTGGTGCAGGAAAGCAGCATCGCCGCCGGCGTCCGGCGGATCGAGGCGATCACCGGCGAAACGGCCTATCTGTCGATCAAACAACAGGAGGACGACCTCGACGAACTGGCGGCGCTCATGAAGGTGCAGCCGGCCGGCGTGGTCGAACGGGCCAGAAAGCTGATGGCCCAGTTGCGCGATCAGGAGCGGCAGCTCGACCAGCTCAAGGGCAAGGCGCTCAGCGGAGGGGAAGGTGGCGTTAGTCGCGATGGTCACCAAGACGCTGGCGGAACAGTTCCACGCCGGCCGGTTGTTGCAGACGATCGCGCCGATCGTGGGCGGCAGCGGCGGCGGCCGCCCCGACATGGCCCAGGCCGGAGGCAAGTTGGCCGAGAAGCTGGACGAAGCGTTGCAGCGCGGCCGGGAGCTGTTGACGGAGGAGGCTGGACGATTATAACGGATGGGTTATTATTACAGTTGTGAAGATTGGTTCTGATCGTACGCCGTCCTCGATGTCACACACGCGCATTCTGGCATTGGATCCCGGCGAAAAACGCATCGGCCTGGCGGTCAGCGATGAAATGGGCTGGACGGCGCAGGGCCTGCCGACGCTGAACTCCGAAGGCATCCGCCGCGATCTCGACCACCTGGCCGCCGTGGTGAAGGAGTATCAGGTCAGCCGGATCGTGGTCGGTGTCCCGTATAACCAATATGGTGAGCTGGGCGCGGCCGGCGAGCGGGCCATGGCGTTGATCGGGCGGATCGCCGCCCATTGCGGGCTTCCCGTCGAGCCGTGGGACGAGCGGCTGACGACGAAGCAGGCCGAACGGCTCCTGATCGAAGGCGGCGTCTCCCGCGCC